>CAZWXR010000043.1:0-11953 GCA_964637985.1 uncultured Candidatus Poseidoniales archaeon | reverse complement strand
ATCATCGTCGAATGGGGTATGAAGTCGTAAATCACTTGCTAATTGTCGGATGAGTCCGTCGTATGTTACATGATGATTTGGGTGCGCAGTGACATCTTCGTAACGAAGACGTGTCATGAATGCATTTCGGTGTTCTGTTGTCGGGTGGATGAACAACACATTGGAAATTGTCCCAGAAGCGATTGAATCAAACAACCAATTCGGGACACATCGTCCCAATTCAACCGGTTCTGATGATATCAAAAAAATCTCCACCTCTCTTCGCATTCGAGTACCAGATGCGAGCGTTTAAGAACATTCCATGATAGAAACAATCGCTAAGTTGCCCCCGCTCTCGATTGTCATGGCCTCACTAATCTATGATGTCAAATTTCATCACTCCAGTGATTATTAATGCAAAAAGTTCTTATACCGCCCACCACATAGTATAAATTCCCCGCCGAAACCAGACCTTTTCCGCTTAATTTTCAGTGAAAAAGAACAACATGAATAAAATTCATGTTATGGTAGGGAAAGGGGCAACAAACGGCGTATCTTGATATGCAAGTCAATCGGGAATACTCCACAACAAAAAGGTGAAAGAAATGGAAAATAAATGTAAAGATTGTGGCGGGTCGAACCTCCGCGAAGACGAAGAAAAAGCCGAATGCGTATGTTCTGACTGTGGTTTTGTCATGCCATTGTCTCAAAATGACGAATTTAACAATGGTGCAAGCCTATTTGGCGAACAGCGAACCCATGAGCGAGTGACCACAAATGCTGATTTGGGTGGAACATTCCAACCTTCACACAGCCGAGTTGACCACACTGGTCGTGCTGTGAACCGTCATCTTCGAAGAGCATACATCTTTGGGACACAGCGAACCCAAGTCCGAGAACGAATTCCTCAGCTTCGACAGGTGAAAGAGGCTGTTGTTGACCTTGTAGGCGAGGATACCATGTTTCAAATTGAACGTATCATCGATGCTTGTATTCTCCCATTCAGTGAAGAAGACCTTCAAACAATCGAACAACATCAACAGAACTCTGGGCGAAGAGAGAAGAATCTAAAGAATATAGCCCAAAGCATAAATCGCATCTCAAAAGACTTCTTTCAACGCCAAGGTGACGAAAATGGGTCCACTGCAGGCCGCCTTAACAACTACCTGCTAGGCATGGCCATTCTTGAATGGTGTTCACTCCTCGGCCTTATCCAAAAGGTCGAATTGGCAAATCGACGTCAAGCACTTGGTTTACCTCTTGAACTTGTAACAAAAGCTCGACAAATTGTGGACAAATGTCTCAAGGCACAAATTCGCATGGGCCTTCGATACAACGGACTTCGCTACATTGCCGAACGAAATGTGGTTGAAATCCGTGTGACAAACCGAGATGATGACTTCACACAAGCACTCAGTGATCTTCTCAATGCTTTATTCGACGCAGACATCAGTGATGAAGTCCTTGATGGCATCAACAACGATGTGCAGCGACGAATGAATTTGCTAAAAGAGCCTTCAATTGATGGTCCTTTAACCAACCATCCTGCAAAGAAAATCATGGCCATGCTTGTGTACTACTCACTTGAAGCTCACATCGGACGACATCGAAAACTCACTCTGTTAGCCGATACAATTTTGATGACTGCCCAGGGGCTTGCGAATTTCATTTCCCTCGTTGAAAATGACCGTGAACTCTTACCAGAGGCCTTCATAGAGGCCATTCTTTCAAATTTGGGCGAATCTTCTCAATCTGATGGCCAAGAGTCAACAGAAGTCATTGATAATTGAAGGGTAAAAATCAAACGCAGGGTGCACGTCCATAACTCATGGGCAGACTCATCATTGTGGTTGTAACACTTGCTCTTCTTTGTTCAATGCCATCAACTCAAGCGGCACCAGTAGAAGCCTTGGACCATGGATTTATCCTTGGTGGCCAGTGGACAAATGCATCGAATGTCTCAACGCAAACAGACCATTTCAATGATTTGCCATCGTTAGTTGAGGATTACACAGCGACATGGTGCACGAATTGTGTTGATGTAGAACATGCACTCGATGAAATTCCTTTTTCGTTCCTTCAACAATATCATTTTCACCGAGCAATTGGTGAGACTGAAGACCCGTTTGGCTCTGTCGTGCTCGATGAACGATGGCAAGAAATGTACGGTCTCAGAATTCCACCTACCGTCGTCTTCAATGGACATCTCAAGAAAGTTGGAAGTGTTGCTGACGGAGATTCTTTGAAAGATGATTATGATAACCTCACCAATTCAACACGGCTTTTGGATGAAGGGTCATCCGATTTTGCTTGGACCCCATCGGGTGAAGTCGGTGTTGCCGTTTGGAATGTCAATTTTAGTGAACTCGTTTTAGAACATTATACGATAGATGTTCAAGTGTGGTTTGTAGAATCCGGAGCTACGTTTGAGGAAGGTTCGAACCAACTTGGGTACTACCCGCATATTGTCCGTGAAATACATTCTTTGGGAAGCGAACTTAACGGAACTGCAACGCTCACCATCCCAACGGCATTTGATGATGATGACATTGAGGTTCATCTTATGTATGAATTCACAACGATTCAAGATGAAGAATGCTGTGAAGGAGATGAAAAGTCAACATCAGAAGAAGACGAATCTCTACCTTTCCTCAATTTGAATGAGCTGCTCCTCGTCATTGTTCTCTGCACCTTCGTTTTCCAGAAGAAAAGGCACTGAACATGAATATTGCAATATCTACAAGTCTTCAAACCGAATCCAATCTTTGCCACCTTTTTTGTCGTCCTGCAAATCTTCATGAAGTTGCCATCGTCCTTTTTCTAACTTTTTTGGGGCTTGGGTTCTATCGATATAATTCCACCAACGCGGTGGTGCTTTCTCAGCTCCTTGCTTCTGTTGAAGTTGGTTCAGCATTCGTGCGACTTCAATACGGGCATCAGTTCTTGGGTGACGCTTACGTACCATCACCAGGTTCTGTTCGTCTTCAAGAAGGAGTTCGTAGCCAACAAGTTCAGCAATATTTTGGATAAACCGTTCCTCATCCCTGTCTCGAATTGTGATCTTGAGATTGAAGTGTTGAAAAGCAAGTGATTTGATCTCCGCTCCATGCAACTGGATGGTTGATTCGATTGGTTGAAGATGGAAGCATTCCCATGCCCTTGAAAATGTTTCACACCATCGACGTTCTCCGTCTCTTATGTCGCCACAACCGTGAATTCGTTTGACTGTTTGTCTATTCCTCAACATATCATGAATGTACGGAGGATTTTGTATATACCTGCCCATATATTCTTGCATTCTATCTCGATTGATTCTCACTCCGCCTTCATAATCCTGCTCGTCCATCTTTATTGATTGGTCAACCAGCCTTTTCCAAGCGAGTACTGCCTCTCTGTGTGTGAATTCTTCAATCGTTGTACGGGGGACGCCTCGTTTGGTTTTCGTTTCGTTGCCCTCAACGCCAATTCGTCGTTGGCGTCCAATTCTGTTCTCCATCATCCACCTTCCAAACGGATCGGGAATGTGGACTAAAGACAATTGTCTTGTCAATTCAGGGTTTGATTCATCAATCCGATGAAACCAACGAGGCCTGCGGCTCATGTCTCCTTGTTCGTCAAACTGCCCATCATTCCGACCACGAAAGGGGTGTTGGCGCACAAAATCATGAAACTCGGGGATGTCAAGTTGTTGAAAAAATTCATCATGATTTTTTGGTGTAAGAAGGAGTGGCCCATTTCGAACGATATGATGGCGAAGACTTTCAACGAGGCGGGATGAAATGGCATCATTTGCGATGCTCATCACCACCGAGCCAATCGTATCTCCAATGGGGAGTCTTCTTTGCGTAGGTCCATTGTGAATGCACAGCGTTTCACGGTACTGAAGAGTTGTCCCTTGACAATCTAAAGGTCGAAGAAGATACGGTGCACCGTGAGCTCCATAACCCAGTTTCAATTCATAGTAATGACCAAACTTTCCACGAATCAAAATCGCATCACGGTGTACAACTGCATTTTCCCCCAACACATCAAGACAACCTTGAAGAAATTGAACTGATACTCCAAAGGGTGTTTCTGTGATTGGTTTTTGGTGAGCGTCTTCGAACCAAATGGATTGAAGTGCTGAAAATAATTTTCTTGCTGGGTGGTCAATGGGATAAAAGCATGCTGAAAGAACAAACGCAATATGCAACGGATGCTCAAGAACTGAAATCCAAAAACTAGTGCCGTCTATTCTTCTCGCTCTTAACTTAATCTTGCCCTTTGAAAATCGAATCGGAGCAACTTGATTTTCGTCTTCGTGGTGAATGTTTGTCTCTTGATTCCATGCTTGAACCCAAGGCTCAGGAAAAAGATGCTCTAAGTCATCGGGAATATTCTTTATAGAATTTTGATAGTTTTGAGGGAAACTCATTCTCCCTCCGTTTTGATGAAATGAATTCACATCATACGCCCATGCATGGATACTGCTCGACAGCCCGTCGCTTTCCCTGGAGCAAGTAATCTTGCTTCCAAGCCATCTCAACATGGCGTTAAATGATTCTTCACCTGCTGTGCGACGTCGATGGCGTCCTTGCATTCGAAGACGAAACATTCGTTCCTCGCGTTCTTCGTGAATGCTCGGAGCAAAAGCGGAGGCTGCTAAGAAAAATTGTTTCAAATCCCATCCTTTTCGCTCGATTGGATTGCACATGATCTTGAAAAATATACCAATCGGTACCTCTTTCGCCATCTTAAAATTATCAATAAAACAGTCATCGCCGTGAATCGAGATAACCGTTTCATCGTGGAGTTCAATTCCTTTTCGGAGTATTGCGTTTTGTTTTTCGCATAATGGCCCATCTGAAAATTTAAGATTGATGATGGTTCTAAACTCATCTTCTTCACAAGGTAATTGCTTTATTGGGTCTTTACCACAATCCAATCTAAACCATTTAAGTTCGGGGATATCAAGCAATGGAGTAAGTCGCTTCCATTTTGTTGGTGTTTGTTTCGCACCGGCCATCAATCGAACGATTTCATCTCGGGTGTTGGGATCAATTTTGATGTTCCAATCTTTTGTAATATTGGATTTCAACAACGATGAACAAAGTTCACAGTGTTCATCATGTTCATTGGCTTGGCGAGAAGAACAAATCTTGCAAGGATTATCGTATGGATTCACACAAGTGAAAAGCCACGAGTAGATATAAACTCATGACATAATTACATCTTGGAGCCGTATCACATCTTTATCTTCAACGTGTAAATGCACAACAAAGCGAAGTCGATGTGGCCCTACGTCAAAAACATCGATGCCATGAGTTGAAAGATGCTCGACCCACTGCTTTGCGGGTTGTTCGGTATCAACATAGACCATATTTGTTTGAACGGTGGAAACATCGACATGAAAACCAGAGGTTTGATGAAAAAAATCTGCGATTTGTTTTGCTCTACGGTGGTCTTCCTCTAGACGCTCAATGTTGTTTTCAAGAGCATACAAACATGCACCTGCAAGTATTCCTGCTTGCCTCCATCCGCCTCCGAACATCTTTCGCCATCGATGAGCAGTTGCAATGAATTCAGACGACCCCACAAGAATTGAGCCAACAGGGGCACCTAATCCTTTGGACAAGCAAACAGAAACGGAATCATACATTTCCGATAGACTATCGACCGAGAATTTTGTTGCGATGCTCGCATTAAAAATTCGTGCCCCATCGATGTGTGTCGCACAATCAAATTCGCGTGCTACAATTGCAATTGCATCAAGTGTTTCTTTCCTGTAACAAGCACCTCCACCTAAATTGGTTGTGTTTTCCACACAGACTAAACTTCCGTTTGGATAATGGCTTTGAGAGCCTTCGGATTTTCGAATAGCAGCTCGAACTTGTTCAGGTGTCATCAAACATTTTTCCCCGTCAACCAAAGAAATCGATGCTCCACAAAGTGCAGCAAATCCTCCCCCTTCATATCGATAAATATGTGCTGATTTATCGCAAATGATTTCATCACCAGGCACGGTATGTGTCCGGAGGGCAATGGCATTGGACATCGTTCCTGAGGGAACAAACAATCCAGCATCCTTTCCAAACATTTGAGCAACCCTTTGTTGAAGTTCAATGACCGTCGGGTCATCTCCTAGAACATCGTCACCGACCTTTGCATTGTGCATGGCTTCCAACATCTTCGAAGTTGGTTGTGTCACAGTATCGCTTCGAAAATCAATCCTGTCGATATTGAATTCTCTCATCGAACCAACCAAGAACTTCTTCTTCATCAATTCCTTGTTGCTACAATAATGATAAATGTCCGGTGATTTCATCAACTTCTGCTTCGTATCCTGGACCAATAGCTAATACTGTATAACTTCCTTTTGGAATCTGAGTGTGCCCTGCATCTATCGTTTTTGAGATATGAAGATTGGCTTGTTTGGCTTTGATCGACAATTCATTCATCTGTTGTTCATCCACTGCTTTAACGCAAACTTTCTTTTGGCCTTGAGCCAGCCAAGCATCAACGATGTGTGGAATGACAGAACCTGCAGAAAGAAGGGTTTGTACACTAGCATGACCCACCTGAGCAGCAATTTTTCCTTTTTTCATGCCGAGGCTATGGTTGATGACCAAAACGAGTTTAAGGGGGTGATTCTCGACTGATTTTGACAATTTTGGGGCTGTAATCCGATGAAGAAATGAACGAAAACCCATTACTCCACCCCGTACAAATCAAGATTAGAAAATAAATCATCAAGTGAAGTTTTGTGGGCAGGGCCAACACCTAACACCGTAATCGTTTCTGCTGACACCTCTGTTCGTCCTGCATCTCGTACTATTGAATGCACGAGGCCAACTTCTACACATTTTTCTTTCCAGTACAAAATGTCCTCTTCATCAATGGCTAGGAGACATATTTTTCTGGAGCCGGTATTTCTCCACATCTCAAATATTTGTGGTATAGACTTTCTTGCTTGCAAAGAGCAATCCACAGCGGCATGGGCACATTGCACAGCAACTTTCCCTGGCGTCATTTCTAGGTCATTTCGCACAAGAAGTGCCATGCTTAATTGATCATCCACTGATAACATGTAAGTCCTCAGCCATTACAGATTCTTCGTTGATGTTCTCCATTGGCATCAAAAAGTCCTGAATTGACCCCCCCAACCAAACAGCAAAACATAGATTACCAAGGATGTGGAACATGTCGTAGAGTAATCCTGAATAAAGAATTGACATGAATGAAGTTATGGTTGTTGATGAATCGATAAGAGAAAGCGTTGTTATGATGTCAAAAAGTATTGATGATACAACGAGCAGAGGCAAGAGCACATCCAATTCTATCTTTGCACTCGAACGAGCAGTAGCCCAAGCACCGAATGCCGCAACTGCTGACCATCCAATTGCTTGAAACAGCGTCCACCATCCGTCACCAATGAAAAGATTTGAGAGAAGAGTCACGAGAATCGCAAAACTCATGCCTCGACGTGTACCTTGATGCGCCCCCATGAGGAAGACGGCTAAAGTAACAGGTTGCACGTTAGGTAATGGTTGGAGGATGACTCGCCCAGCAACAATGATACAGACAAATGAAAGAAAGAAGAAAGATTGCATCTTTGATGGTTTCGAGTTGGCAAAAAGCATGATTGCGAGGCCAACAAAAAAGATGTCGAGGAGAGTATCTGCTATCGGTGACAAGATTGGCCCATGTGTGCCAATAGCAGAGAACATGGTTATCCGAGTTGACAGTCGGACTTAGCCCTTACCATCAAGATGCTAGCGTCCATCTCAAAATACCGGATGTAGGCATTTCATATTGGTCAGCGGATACCTCGCCCAATTCACCATCGACAACAAACTCCCAACCATTGCCAGTCACTCCGGAAAAACTTTCGAAGAAGACGCCAAAATAGAACTCTTGTACGGCGATGGAAATATTGTTTTTCTCTGCCATAGCAATTGTGAGTTCATACACTGTATCGTAGCCAGTGAATCCTCCGTCGACGATTTGGCCGCTTGGTAAATCGATCATGACAATTTGCGTATTGTTCCATTCTAATGGCCAATCTGGAGACCAAAACTCCTCTTCTTTTTGCAGTAAAGCCTCAGGTTTTGATTCTTGAAGAATTGTCATCAATTGAGGGCTGATAAGCAGAAGGCTGATGAGCAAAGAAGTGAAAAGTAAGCGAAGTGCCCATATTTTTGAACCCTTGATGACAAATTTAGCACAAGTTGCTACGAACAAGAAGAAGGTGAAACCAAGGAGAAATTCTGTTAATTTGTACTCCTTCTCTGCGCTGAATACATCGATTTTCTGTGAGTAAAGGCGTAATGCACCAAAATCATTTCCAAAAACCATGATCGAATTCGTTGATGTGGAAAATGTAGGGGATGCCGTGGAATATCCATCCAAGGTCGTGTTGAATGACGAAGAAGATACGATCGCTCCTGTCGTATTGAGGGAAAGAACGAGTGTGCCGCCATTCATTACATTTTGAGGCACCCATAGTCTGTTGTCTCCGTCAATTCCTACTTCACCATTTGAATGTGACCTGATAGAGTCGACTTGTAAACAGGCCGTTGAGCAATCAAAAATTCGAACATAGGTGCTGTCGGTTGTCACAACAAATGAACCAATACTGAATGGAAAACCGGGCGATGCACCACTCGTATTGAGTAACGTAAAAGATTTTGATGTACTGTTGAAGAAGAGGATTTCGCTTCCAGTTAAAGTTTGCAAATGGATGACAACGCCATCATTGGTCATCACTGGAGCATGTCGGATGAAGCCCTCACCCGCATCGAACTGTTCAACTGTTCCATTTTGAATAGACCACAGCGTTCCGTTTTCATCTCCTATCCACGTCCCATTCGGGTCTTTTGAAACACCATTTCTCCATCCGAGGCCAAGTTGGTACATTGTTTGTTCAACACCGTCTGCCAAACAAAATTCAGCAAGTCCATGTCGAGTGGGGATGGTGACGAGATCATCATGTACAATGGCTCTCCCAGTGAGGCCCCATTGGTCAACCATTGTTGACTGATTCCAAACCAATTCGCCAGTTGACACATTGTGAGCGGTCAAATCACCATTGGCCCATGGAACAAGAAGCATGGTTTCCCAGGAGCCACAAAACCCTTCGCCATTTTCAACTACAAGTAATGGTGCCATATCGTGCTGAGTAGAAGCATTATTGGTGTAATTCCACAGCAAATTACCATCGAAATCAAACGCTGTAACTTTGGGTCGTTCATCTCCAACCCAATATCCTGAGGTGCGTACAAACACCGTATCCTCAAATATGACCGGGCCGGTTGTGATGTACCCTTCTTCAAATTGATGCTCCCATGCAAGCGAATATGATTGTGGTGGTGCTGCCATCGTTTGCAGGCTAAACAAAATCACGATGAGAAGAATGATTCCAGATTGTTGTGGTTTCATTCCTTCTCACTCAATCATTTCCAGAATTGCTTGTCGGAGCAATGTGCTCACTTGTTTTCCGTCTGCACCGCCTGCCGCTTGCATGACAACACCCATCAATGGCCCCATTGCAGCCATGCCCTTTTGTTCGATAAATTCTCTTCGCTCTTCGAGTACACCTTTGATGATTGATGCCAAATCATCTGCGGAGGCGGGGGCTAATTGATGCTGTTCGCAAAACGATGTGAGAGCATCAAATGTGGCATCTGCTTCGTTGCTGAAGTGTGATACAACCCGCTCGATGTGGTCACGAGCACACAACTGTTGTTCATGAAGCAAAGCAACATTGTGAAGCAGTATCAAAGATGTTCCTTCATAGTCAAGCATGAGTGAGGCCCAGAATTTCGCAGGCAAATCGCCAAGGAAATCAATGAAAAGTTCATCTTGTTCCCGGGAAAGTAATTGCTTAGCTTGGTCTTCAGAAATATCTATTTCAGATAAGCGGGATAACCTCTGCTCTTCGTTTGGTGGAAGATTTGTTTTGATATTGGCCCAATGGTCCTTTGTCACCCTCGTCGTTTGAACATCTGTCTCGGGGTACATTCGTGAGCTGCCCGGCAGAGGCCGCATTGGTGTTGTTGTTCCGTCCTCAGGTGCTCCTTTTTTGACGACCACATTCCTTACTTCTTTGGAAATTCGGTGCCATGCTCGTTTTGCTCTATTTTTTACAGATTCGAGTGCAAGTTTTGCTTGCCATTCTGGCGCAAGGCACAACGCAAAGGCATCTTTTTCACCCAGGTCAAGTTCATTCGCTACGGTATCAACCTCATCTTGCGTGATGCCATAGGCCGGTAATTCGTCTGAATGAAATATACCCTGGACACCTGCTAGTTTTGCTGCACCCGCTAATTCTCGACCCAATCGAGGCAATTGAGAGCCATGAATGTCAACATCCTTCTTTCCTAAATGACCCGCAAGCATTGGTAATTTCATCGCTAGCATTATTTTGTTATCGTTAAGACCATTGACGACCATATCCGATGTTGAGGAGGAAAAGCAAGTACTGACATCTTGAGAATGTGTCGAAAACAAAGTGTCAACATACGATGCAACATCCTGTTCAACTAAGAAATCATCATCTTGTCGATGAAACGGCAGAGGTGGTTTTTCGATGGAAGCCCGCAATGTATTTGCAAGCCTAAAGAAATGCAATTGCCTGACCATTTCAAGACGAATAATTTGAGGTATCCATTGTAAATCTTGACAGCCTTTGATCTCGACTCTATCTCCGCAACCAATCGAGACATTCAGGTCTTGCCGAATGCTACCAAGGCCTCGTCGAACTTGTCGGGTTTGTCTTAGGATTTTTCCTAGTGCAATTGCAGTATCTTGAGCATGCTGAGGATGAAAAATATCGGGAGAGGTAGCAATTTCGATGAGAGGGATACCCAATCGGTCAAGGTTGTAAACGACAAGAACTCCATCGCTTTGCTTTACCGAATCGAGTTTTCGAGCACTGTCTTCTTCGAGACAGATGACATCGATACCCACATCTCCTTGTTCGGTGCGAAGTGTGCCGTTGGTTGCGATGAGGGTTGTGCGTTGAAAACCGCTTGTATTTGAACCATCAACAACTGTTTTTCTCATCGTTTGAAGTAGTGGTAGAGGTTGGGCATTGAGAAGTGCTGAAACGGTCAATGTGATGTCAAGTGCTTGATGGTCGATTGGCATTGGAGGCGATTCGTCAAGCTCGATTAGTCCTGCATTCGGTGATTGGACATATTGAAATGAGCGTTGACGTTGTTGCTCGAATTGAGCTGCAATATCGATTGCTCCACTTTCACCTCTAGGGGCGCGAAGTCTCCGCGTCGTTCGGTACCAATCGACTGGTATCGTATCAATGGTAATATCATACAATTCGCCTTTTTGTCGGGAATGAAGTTTGCCAGTGCCAAGCTGCTGATGAATCTCTAAGCCACACATGAAGCCAAGTTGTACACAATCAAGAGATTCAGGATTGGAGATATCACCTTGGGGCTCTCCAAAATCTCCGGCCATAGTGGTTGCAATACATTCCCCTTCATGAGAACGCCGATACAACGTTGACTTATGCCAACCCAATCGTGTCATATCCCGAAGGAAGATATAAACGCCCAGCATTGACTAATTTTTGGATGATTTGGTCGGCTTGTTCAGTATCAATATCGATGCGTTTTGCTTCTAAGTGGACGGTTTCACGACTCGCAAAGCCTGTTTTATCGTCGATAACGATCTTCTGAATAATCTCGATGAGACTCTGTTCTCGATTTCTTGTCGTTGGTTTCTTGCCTGACTCCATTGTTGTCAAGTCACCACCAATTGATTCATCGCGCGAGTGTCTAAACAAACGCGTTGCCCTATCCATATCTTCTCGTTCAATGTTCTTTGATAATCGAATGCGTGCACTTGCTTCAGCCAAACGAGATATCGCCTCAATATCTCTTGCGGTCATACCGATGCTATCCTCGGCTTGGCCTTTTTCTTGACGCTTTTCGACATAGAACGATATGAACTCCTCAAACAACTCCAGTGGCATTTT
>CAZWXR010000042.1:0-13795 GCA_964637985.1 uncultured Candidatus Poseidoniales archaeon | reverse complement strand
GCCAATCGTTGAAGTTTGAAATCCATTCGTCCCATGTTTGCGGAAGGTTGTCCATGTTTAGTGCAGGCTGAGGTGTCCCTTATACTCTTTACGAACATGTTCGCACGAACATGTTAGGTGCTTTGTTTCCGAATATCGTCCTTGAACGCAAACATGACGCCTGATTCAATTCGTTGCAGTTGACTGGAAAGGGTTGATTTTGCTACACCGAGTTTTTCTGCAAGTTCAGATAATGTAATCCTTCGAGGTACGTCATAAAACCCATTTTTGAGAGCATATTCGAACACCTCCATTTGTCTTGGCGTGAGAAGGCGACTCGAATTTTGACGTGTTGAGAGTAAACGGTATGGAATGAAGTCTTCATCAAATAACCGAAACAACTCTTTGAGGGTCTCCTTTGAAGATTCAATGTGCCATTCAACCCACCCATCTCGAATTTCAAATGGTGTCCTTGGAACAACGCCAGTTATACGAAGAGGTTTCAAAAACCCTCCTCCGCCAGCAACGATGTCAACACTGAAGTTATTCTCCGATAGTGAGTTAAGCGAATCAACACCAGCATGCTCGTTGATGGATGAACTCATATCCAGGTCGCTCCAACATTTGGCCATGCCACGCCCTCGGGACAATGGCATGTGTTCTTCGATACGGAGCGTTCCTGATGGGTTTTGACGTGACACATCACCAGCCCAGTGACCTTCAGGTAATCGAACCTCAATTCTGACCTGCTGTGCCATAACCTTCGCCTAAAGTTCGTGGGATTTAACACGCTGAAGAACGCCTCCAGTTTCTACATCAATAAGTTCTGAGGTTGTTGTTACTTCACTGTCAGTAAACACGACACCTGGAAGGTAACCATCGCAAACACCCGCTGCAGCAAAAATCGAATTTGTACTTTGACAGAGATCTTTTGCACTCCACAATCGCTCGAGGTCATCGCCGACCATGTGCATCGCTCGTTGCTCTTCTTCTTCATTTCTAAACACGAGACGTCCTTCAAAAACCCCCCCCAGTCCACGAATGGCGGTTGCTGAAATAACTCCCTCGGGTGCGGCACCAATTCCTAAGAGGACGTCAAATGGTCCATCATCTTTAGCAGCCCAAATTGCCCCAGAAACATCGCCATCGCCGAGTAAGTGCAGGTCGGCACCGACTTCTCGAATATCTCGAAATAATTGTTCATGCCGGCTTCTGTCAAGGCTGACGACTTTCACTTCACCGAGTGGTTTATCCCGTACATGTGCAATCTGCTCAAGATTGTACGCAACATCTCCTTCCAGCGATAGATGAGGTTCAAGGTCCTTGCCTGCTGCAATCTTGTCCATGTAACAATCTGGAGCATGAAGCAACGTTCCACGGGGCCCTGCAGCTAGAACGGCAATTGAGTTCGGTTTGTCGTATGCACAATTATTTGTACATTCGAGTGGGTCAACTGCAATATCAATTTGTGTAGCGTTCGGCATACCGACCATAGAACCAAGCGGCTCGCCAATATACAGCATAGGAGCTTCGTCTCGTTCGCCTTCACCAATAGCAACCCTACCATCGAATGGAACTTCATCAAAACACGCTCTCATCGCCTCAACCGCTGCTTGGTCAGCAGCATTTTTGTCGCCCTTTCCTTTCCATGGACCACAAGCAATGGCAGCCTGCTCAACGGCATTGAGAAAAGCCTCACGAAGGTCAGATGTCGTTCCCATGAATGAACCAAACGGATAACGCCCATGAACTCAACGGTTCATTTTTTAGAGATGATGAGATGATGTCTTCCTTGGAATGATGGGCTATTGCTTGATTTTCGAGACGACGTGTATGTGTTCCAACTGTGCTGTTTGGTATTGTCCTTGCTCATCTTTTTCATGTGATTTGACCATGTCAAAGACACAGAGCAAACCTGCAGAAACACCTGTTAGGGCCTCCATCTCAACGCCCGTTTTGTACATGGCCTCGACCGTGACTGTGCATCGTAAATTCTCGCCCTCCCAAATCCACTCGACGTTGACGCCTTCGATTGGAATAGGGTGGCAGTGCGGAATAATCCGTGGAGTATCTTTTACGGCTTGAATTGCTGCAATCGTCGAGGCCTGAAGGACATCGCCTTTCTTCACGGACCCGGATTCTATGGCTTGTTTTGTCGCAAGTTGAAGCCGAAGAAGACCAGTAGCCACGGCTTTTCGATAGAGAATTTGCTTTTCATGAATACGAACGACCGCTTCGATTTCCACTGATTTTTCTTCGCTCAACCGAGTCCCTCCTTCCATGTGCTACCTGCTGAAGTAACCTCTTTCTTCCACAGGGGTGCTTGAATTTTCAATGTATCGATGAGCCATTCGCATGCTTGAAACGCCTCTTTTCGGTGAGCACTTCCAACATGTATAGCAACAATTGGTTCATTTGCTGCGACGCTACCTATACGATGAGCTAAGGCTACGGAGAGCACTCCAAAGGTTTCAATCGCCTCTGAGCCGAGACGATGCAACACGCCTGCGAGTTTATCTTCCCAAGCATCGAATTCCAGTCGATAGACTTCATGCTCACCCTCCATCGGCCTCGTTATTCCGAGAAAACTTACTACTGCCCCGCAGCCTTGCAAATCCATTTGCTGACGAAGTGATTCTGCGTCAAGAGAATCTTTTGCCTCAACAACAAGAATTTGTCCACTCACAGTGATGCGAATGAAACGCATCATTCAAACCTCTCGCTTCGTTACCATGAACATGGGCGGAAAGGATTCCATCACCATCATGGGTGCTGGGCTATCAGGACTGGCTGCCGCTACTCTTTTGGCTCGAGCTGGAAAAGAGGTTCATGTTCATGACATACGTACGGATTCAGGTGCTCGATTCGATGGTGATTTTCAAGCATTAGAAAACTGGAGCATGGATGAAGATTTCTTTGACCAGTTGGAAACATGGGGGTTCGATTCAACTTCGTTCAAATCAACATCATTTTCTGTGGTTGACCTCATCCACCCCGATGACGAAATTTCGCAGGCCAAAACGACTGGTGTTGCTTACCGCATCGTCGAACGTGGCACTTCAGACCATACCATCGATCAAGCCTTCAAACGCATGGCAACAGAGGCTGGGGCTGCAATACACTACAAATCTCGAATTGAGGAAAAAGATGCTGATATTGTCGCATGTGGCCCGAAGGATACTTCTGCCCTTGCACTCGGTGAGATATTTCACACCACTCATCCAAACCATATTGCATTTCAATTGAATGACAAACTCGCTCCAGGTGCATACAGTTACATGATCATCATCGATGGCGTTGGCCTCATATGTACATGTCTGTGGAGAAAACAAAAGAAGAGCGAACGTTTTCTTAATGAAACGATAGCATGTTACCAACGTCTCTACCCGAATGTTGACATGAAACCTATCAAACGTGTCGGAGGGAAAGGTGACTTCACACTCAATGGTCATTACACTGTTCCTGGAACTGGTCAACACTTTATCGGAGAATCCGGTGGCCTTCAGGATTTTATGTGGGGTTTTGGAATGCGTATGGCCGTTTGGTCAGGTGTTTTGGCTGCACAAGAGATGTTAGGAGGCAATCCCTACGAAAAGGAAGTTCGGCGTCAACTCCTTCCGTATGTTCGAACAAGCGTAGCGAATCGTTGGCTCATGAACCGAGTAGGTGACAAAACCTTCAAACGAATGTGCAAACAATGGATGCGAGACCAAAAGAAAAGCGGGGATGGCCTTCGATGGATTGGACGCCTCTTTCGTCCAAGTTTATTCAAACGAGTAGTGTTCTTTGTCACCTCTCCATTTATGCTCAAAAAGATGCAGGGGCCAACCCGGCCTTTGCGACTACCGTTTAGAAAAGCAAAGCCCAGAGACGATTGGGAACAAAGCGAAGAAGCACTCGCCGTCAAAGCCCGTTGGGAAGCAGTTCGACGTGGTGGAGGGCATGTCTCATTCACCAGCACGGCCGACGGTGAGGGGCAAGAAATCTCAGCGATTTCTTCTTAACACCTATCCATGTGGATTGGGGTATGAGCGACTTATATGGACTCAAACTTGAACCCCTTTCAAACAACCTTGTCAACTACGGCGTGACTGAAAACGGCATCGCCGTCATTGAACTCTGCTCGGATTCTGCCGGAAAACCACTCACTGAATCAAGCGACAGATCTCCAAACACGTACACCCACGAAATGATGCGAGACCTCGACGAGGCCATCGTAAAGGCTCGATTCGACGATGATGTCACTTGCATCATTCTCACAGGAAACGGAGCATCGTTCTTCTCCGCAGGTGCTTCAATTCAAATGCTCAACAGCGTAACTCCAGGATTCAAATACAATTTCTGCCTTCACGCAAATGAAACTCTTTCGAGACTTGAACAAACACCAAAACTCGTTGTTTGTGCGATTAATGGTCACGCCGTTGGTGGAGGTCTCGAAATTGCTATGGCTGCTGACATTCGAATCGCACGAAAGAATGCTGGAAAAGTCGGCTTACCAGAAATCAACCTCGGTGTTCTAGCAGGTACAGGTGGAACTGCACGACTCACACGATTGGTTGGAAAAGCAAAAGCACTCGAAATGATGGTCACCGGAGAGCTCTGGTCATTCGAAGACGCACATGGACTCAACCTCATCAATCACATTTGGGAAGGTACCCCTGAAGACTTCAGGAGAGATATTCTCGACTGGTGTTCTCAATTTACCCTACCAAACAAAGCCGTCAAAGCTGTTGGCAACATCAAGCGGTCGTGCCAAACTGGTCCAGAAATTCCATTTGAATATCACCTCGCACTTGAACGTGAACTTCAAGCAGCATTGTTCAACAGCTCTGATGCAAAAGAAGGTATCGCCGCATATGTCGAAAAGAGGGTGGCGAACTTTACTGGTCAGTGATGAGTCGGAGTTGGCGACATGGAAATTTCTGTTCCTGCTGATGTTCCCGATGAGTTAATTGAAACGTATTTGGATAACATGAGAGCCGCAACAAACGGCACTGGTTCGATGAACCTATTTGCGTGTGATCAAAAAATCGAGCACCTTAACGATGACTTTTATGACGGCGGAAAAAACATCCCCCTCTCATCAAATGACCCAAAACACCTGTTTGACATCGGTGCTCGAGCTCATGCGGAAGGAACGATAGGCGTGCTTGCAGGTCAACTTGGTCTCATCTCAATGTATGCTCGAGACTATCCTGAGATTCCTTATTTGGTAAAACTGAACTCAAAATCACATGTTGTCAAAACAAATCAACGAGATCCCATCTCTCAATCGATGTGGGACATGGACGATGTCATGTCACTCGTTCATAATGGAATTAATGTTGTAGGCATTGGATATACAATATACATCGGTTCAGAATATGAGCATGAAATGCTTACTGAAGCGGCACAGTTCATTCGTCAAGCACACGAACTTGGTATGATTTCAGTTGTTTGGATGTACCCAAGAGGCAAAGCAGTGGAAGATGAAAAAGACCCTCAATTGATCTCCGGTGCTGCCGGTGTGGCCGCATGTATCGGAGCTGACTTTGCAAAAGTTAACTATCCAAGAGCATGGGATGGCATGACACAACCCGAATCATTCAGAATCGCCGTTGAAGCAGCAGGCCGTACAGGAATTATTTGCTCAGGAGGTGGCTCACTTGCACCTCGTGATTTCTTACAACGCCTTCACGACCAGGTCAATATCTCAGGTTGCCGTGGTGCTGCAACTGGAAGAAACATTCACCAAAAACAAACCGATGAAGCCGTACGAATGACTGCAGCCTGTCACGCAATTATTTGCGATGGAGCAAGTGTAGATGATGCTATGGCAATTTTCGAAAACAATTAATCTTGATTCGACAAACACCATTGCTTCAATTCATCGACCTGAATAGTTTCATCATATGTTTCCTCATGATGTTTTATTATTTCTGGAGGTATGAACTTGCCAGTATTTTTTCTTTCCAAGTTCCGATTCAGGAGAGTTTTGAGGTCTAAAGCAGGCAAAGAAATAAGTTTGAGAGCATAATTTTTCTCAATTGATGCACAGACGTACGGGCACATTTCCCATGGAAGGATATTTGTGTTATCGATGATAATCAATGGAGCCCCAGCATCCATTGCATCTTTGCAACGTTCTAGATTGAGTCGATGATATTCTTTGAGTCGATGTTTGTCAAAAACATAGGATCCATGTTGGATGAAGAAAGAATCTGTTGAGCAAATAACTGCATTTGGATGTTCTAAGATAATCTCTTGGACAAATGTCGATTTGCCTGAGCATGCTGGCCCACGAATGAGGACCAACGTTGGTTGATCACCTAGGATCATGATTCATTTTCAACATGGGTAGTAAACGTACCATCAGGCCCCATGACAATTGGATTACCTTCGACCCATTCAGGGCAATTTTCTGCAACCCATACTCGAGTAGCCCATTCACAGATATCATAACCGCCTGATAAGATACCTGATCGCTTGATGTAACCGACTTTCACAATGTCTTTGTCTTTCGAGAGAACATTTCCTAATTGTTGACTTGTTGTTCCATGACGCATGGAGGAATTGATGTGTTCGAGAATTTCAGCGGTGTTCCTGGGTCTATCATTCAAATATTTCTTGATTTTTTCTCGAATTCGTGTCGTTTTCATATCGTATTTCCTCCTGTCATTTTACCATTTACTGAACTCAGCACCTGATGTTTCTAAGGAGCGAGGCTACTCATATAACCGTTACCCTCTTCATGAACGAAGTTGTTACATAATTCTGACAAATATCGGTGTTTTTTTTACATTTAAACTCCTTATGTAAGTTAAATTCTACATATTCCAAAGGAAATGCATAACTAAATGTAACTAAAACGATAATTAACTTATATATACTGTGAATTTTTGCAAATATTTATTGGAAAGAGGCAAAATCATGACAATTCGCCCAATTCGTAGCCGGACACATCGCAAAATCCTGCATTGTTTAATGGATGGTCCTGCAACTGTTTCTGAATTAGCACAATGGTCGAGTATGAAATTACCGCACATGTCCCTCGGCTGCAAACAACTTCGGGAGATGGGCCATATTCAGAGGGATGATGTTACTGGGATTCGCAATGCTCGTCATCGTTTAACAGAGTTGGGTGTTGAAAGAATTCGTTCGGATATGGTCCATCATATGCTCAAGGCCAAGGCAGGATTATCCCCATCAAATCACGATGCTATCGTCATCAAAATTGAAGGTTCAAAAGTCTTGATAGGTTACACAAAACAACCCAAATACCAACTCCATTACATACCGAATAAGGGCTTTGAACAGGGCAACAACCCTTCCCACATCTCCAAAGGAAATGCAGGGGGGACATGGATTTCGATTCACGGGTCGACAATTGGATGGTACAATGCAACAGACGGCAGTCCAACCTCACCTGAAGCTCCTGCAAAAGGTACGCTAATTGAGTACCAACACCCTGAAGAAAAATTAGGGCTCGTTTGGGGCAACATTCTTCGTGAATCGCATGAATCTCATTTGTCTGAAAAAACATGGTTTAATTCAAAATTTGATGGAGGTGTAACATCAGAATTTTCTTTAGGCGAATATTATCTTGGGAAAATAGATCATGAAATTCCATTTCAGATACATCGAGGCATTCATGCCATCATAACTTCTTCAATCGAGCGTGAATTACTGATTCAACAGCTTGCAAGAAAATCAAGGACGGCTGTTTCTCTAAAAAATCGTCAAACAAAAATGCCCTACAATGTGCTCGTTGAATGGGTTAAACTGATTCATCCAAGATTAGATTATTCGAAGGTCGAATCAAAAGCATCAGAATTGTTTCGTCGAATTAAAGATAAAAAAATAAGACCATCAAAGCAACTTAATGAACTTCGAAATGATTTCCAGAATGTGGAATGGGTCAATGATTCAAATGCAGATTTCATGCACATATCAATTGAAGGATGCAGTGAAAGAGGTTCGAGGGCCGTAGCTGAATTCTTACTCACAACAACTACACCATGGGTGTTTGAATGGAACTTTCCATTACCAAAGGACAACTTACTCGAACGTTGTATTTCCTACCACAATTGCGTTTGTGTGGTGACAAGGCAAGTTGAAGATATTCCATTAACAAATGCCCAGATGATTCTTCGTTCGACGACAAATATTGGTGAAATTGATGTCCATATTTCAAGACGGGGGACTTTTTCATTCCACTTAGACACCTATGGTGATGAACAAGCACCCCAACCATACCAATTCATTCCAAGAAATGCTGAAGAATTAAAAAAAGTCCAACTGCAGTCTTCAATCCAGACAGGTCATAATTTGGAACTCGACTCAGAATTTCATACACCAACAATTCTGGCCGCAATACGATGCTATCCGGATGGCGATTCGGATTTGGCAAATTCAATCGAACGTCAAGAACCACTTGCGTCTTGGATTGCTTCACCGATGGACGAACGACCCAAGAGATGGGAGAGGATTCATGACAATTTACCATCTGGCTGGGTTGAATTACTCGACATGAGGTTAATGAGTGATGAAATGCTCTTAAAAAGCTCAATGTATGGTGGTAAGAAATGGATAGAAGAAATGATGTCTGAAACAAAACTTAGAACTCTGAGCCACCCGATGTTTTTACTGAAATTATTCGAAGCACTCGATGATGAAAAAATCCAATTCTACGCTGCTTCAATTATCCTTTCATCTGTTGATTTCATTGATCAAAATTACCGAGTAAAAATTGAGTATGCGTTTGAGAAGTGGATTCAAAAACCCATATTTTCAACACATGTACTGGAAATGTTATTCAAAACTTCAACATTTTCCGAGGTAGAAAAAAGGAATGTATTTGGACGCCTCATTTCAAGAGAATTCGATGTCAATGAATTTCCAGTTGTCACCTCGTGGCAGGAATACCACCGTTCAAACAGACAACAACCTTCTGTTGAATTTATTCAACGTTGTATTGACTATTTCCCATCACATTGGTGGAGGAAAGACGCTGTCCATTGGTTCAATACACTATCATCAAGTAAATCTGGTCGAGATTGGCTCTCAAAACAAAACATTCCTTGGTCAATACAACTTCTGTCCGAACATCAGTACAAATGGGGTGTTCCAGGTGTTAACGAAGAGATTGTTCATATCCAAAGTATTGATCTCGTGAGTGTTGAGAGGGTTATCGATCATTCTGAAGTTGAGAACGAACACTTAACAGACTTGTATCAAATTATCCTCCACCTTGAAAAAACTGGAATTCCGCGTTGTAAGACACATCCTTTGCTTGGATGGTTGTCGATACCTGTTGAGCAATGGCCGCTTTTTTCACCATCATCATTTCTGCTTGAAGATTCACTCATCGGTCAACATCTCTTCAAAATATTTTCTTCAAAAAGACTCGAATAATCCGATGTATTCAAAAACATGTCATTGTAGGATGGAGCACCGTACCTGCAACATCGGGCTGAGTCATATGACTGTGATGTCTGACACCACGGTACGGCCGCAATCGAAGGCCACATTGACCGAAAGGGATGAAATGTGGTGCAATGCGGTAAACCTCGGTGGACTATGGGTCCTCATGCGACGCAAGGATGACCATGAGACAACCAATCCACCGGACAGTACGCCCCGAATTCGAGGGTCAAGCCTCTGAGGATACGATGAAGAAGGCTGTTAGAATTCGGGGCACAGATTTTCTTCAAAATCACTCATGAGAAATCTAATTCTTGCGATGAAATCAAAATCGACTACCGTGCCGAGGACATTGTGAGCGAGCAGAAACAATACGAATGTTGTCTTCTTGGAGGAACATTCGATCGATTTCATGCTGGACACGAATTATTACTCAGTACTGCGCTTTCAATGGCACAACACGTTGAGATTCACATCTTAAATCAAGCCGATGCAGAGAAAAAATCGCCTCACATTCAACCAGTTGAAATAAGGATGAGAGCTATTGAGCACTGGCTCAAGCAACATCAACACTCAAATTACCAATTGTTCGAATTGATTGATCGCCACGGACCCGCCCCTTCGCATGAAAAAGCAGATGCAATTGTTGCAACATTGGAAACAAAATTTGAATGTGAGAATATCAATAAACTGCGGATTGAAAATAACCTTAAAGAATTGGACATTATCATTGTACCGCAATTACCAAGTTCTGATGGAGGCATCATTAGTTCTACACGAATTCGAAATGGGACAATCGACACAGAAGGCTTACCATGGATTCGAGAGGACTGGCGAAAGCACCCACTGTTCATGACAAAAGATGTTGGAGAAATGTTGAAAGAGCCTTTTGGCACCTTATTTGAAGGACCAGAAAATGAACCTTCAATCGCACTCGAAAATATCTTTATTGAATACGATTTCACAGAATCTCTCCTTGTAACCGTTGGTGATGTCACAACAAAGACTGCTTTAGACATGGAGGTCGTACCAGACATTGCACTTATTGATGGTAAAACGAAGCGAACTGAACTCGCTGATTCAGAGAGAATCGATGTCGAAGTCTTTGACCTCCAGATATACGTAGAAAATCCAGCGGGTCGATTACATCCCGAGCTTTTACAAGCCATTGAAGAATGCTTTTTTTCTGAAGAAAAATGTGTGATCACAGTTGAAGGAGAAGAAGATTTAGCACCTCTTTTTGCTCACTTATGTGCCCCTCTTAAGACTGTCATTCTGTATGGGCAACCACACAAGGGCGTTGTTGCACAAACGACAACACTGGCTTCAAAAGAAAGATGTGCTCGGATTTTAGGTATGTTTGAGGTGCTTTATTGACAACGCCGTTTGTCTCAATCACTGTTTGCGTTCGAAATGGAGCAGGTTGGGTTGACCATTGCCTCCAAGCATTAAGCAAACAGCTGTATGACGCCTTCGAGATCATTGTTGTTGACGATGGTTCCACGGACGGAACCCAAAATGCACTTCGAAAATGGGATGACCCAGTGGGTTCTAGGGGGCCAAAAACCAAAATTCTCACACAAGGGCCACGTGGACTTTCTGCAGCACGTCAACATGCTATTGAAAATGCAAGTGGTGAGTGGATTGCAATAACCGATATTGATGTGCGACCAGAACCAAACTGGCTCAGTCATCTCATGAATGCCTACAAGACATGTTCGGAGGACGAGCATATCGTAGCCGTCACAGGTAGAACAATGTTTGGAATTGGCTCAGACCCTGTGAGCCTCCTCCGTTCAATGGAGATTGAACGTAAATACAAATCTAGAACAAGGTACACAACTCTTGCCAACGGTCCTTGTTCAATGTTTCAAAAATCATCACTTGATGACATCGGTGGGTTCGGTAAAACATGGTATCACGCTGAAGATATGGAAGTAAGCCTTCAATTATTATTGAATGGGGGTAAAATCCTCTATGCGCCTGAGGCTGTCGTACACCATGTTCCTGAGACTGGTCTGCGACGCTTTTTAGGGAAGCGGAAAAGAGATGCCCGAGCACACACAAGGATTGTCCGAAAATACCCGAGACGGAAGAGAGCAAAGAATACCTTTGATTTCTTAGGCTCATCTTTTTCTGTCATTTTGGCAACATTGTTTTTTGCGATGATGGTTATCACAGGAGTATCGAACATAACACAGAATCCATTTTTAGGCTTTGAGCAAATGCAAGATCTGAAGTACTTTCTGTTCCTTTTAATTCTCTTTGAATGTTTGATGTGGACTGGCACATTAGGGTCCGTTCATTTTCAAAGTTTGAAACATTCAACATCAATGAAGTTCGCCACATCAATCCGCATTCGAATCATCATTATTCTATGGGGGATTGCATTAATGATTGGAATATTTCAAGGTTGTATGGATGCGGTATTTGCAAAAAACGGTCATCCAAGATTATTCTCAAAAAGAGCTTAATCAACGTTTGAATCTCCTTCTGGAGAATTCATTGAATAGATGAGTGCGAATCCAAATCCGACGAGGGCGATAGATACTGAATACACACCAACATCAATCCAAGCAGTATGTAGAATACCGTACCAGAAGTAGAATACGAGGCCTAAGAGAAGGCACCATGCTGCGATTGTTCGTTGCAATTCATCTCCTCCTCCCAATGATTTCCAAGTTTCATTCATCACAAGTCCTCGGAGCCAGTTGGAGAATCCAATGCTAGCATTGATGTTTTTGAATGCAGAATACATCATTGCAATACACAAAAGACCGAACACTCCGTCAGATGCAGTGACTTGAATGCCTTCGGAGATTGGTTCAAACGCCTTGTTCGTAAACTCAAATGTCAAAAGTCCGCCCCAGGAGAGGTGATAATTTGGATGGACTTTTCCAAACATATTGAGGATTGTGAGAAAGATACCCCATAGACCGATGGCCATGAACCAATTCGATATTGGATTGAGCGGCTGAACCTTTGGTTCTTGGTTTGGTACGAATGATTCTCCATCAGCCATGATGCTCCGACCTAGATAGTGATTATAAACGCACCCAATAATTAACCAATTTATGCCAACCTTGATTGGTGATTGTATGAATACTCAAAAATTGGTTTCAAATCATCTTCTGTCTCAGTCAAAAGAGGGATGGCTTCAAGATTTTTTGGAATGCTTGAACTAATTTCCTTTGTTCGACCATAACGACCTCGACTAATGGTGCGTGCTGTGATGAGACCGAGCATGTCTAAATTTTGAATGATGCCAGAAATACGTCGCTGTGTGAGTGGATTATGACGAATGTGTTTGCATGCTTGTCTGTAAATTTCATACACTTCCCCTGTCTGAATATTGCTCAATCCAGCAAATTCGTTAATGAGAATTGCAGCAAGGACGATCTTTTGTTGACGGGGTAAAGACGAGATAACTGGTGCGATTTGGTCTGATTCAATTTGATGTTGGGCTGTTCGCACATGATGCGATTGAACAATATCATCGCCCGCATATTCCGCTTTTTCAGTCGAAATACGAAGTAAATCAAGTGCACAACGTGCATCTCCATGTTCTTGGGCAGCAAGTGCTGCACATAATTCGATAACACCAGGCCCTAAGATGCCTTTGACCAATGCCGCATCTGCCCGTTGCCTCAAAATGTCTAGTAATTGTCCGGCGTCGTATGGTTTGAACAGAATTTCGAGTTGGCCGAGGCGAGATTTCACACGAGGGTCGAGGAAATCTGTAAATTTGAGATCATTTGATATTCCAATAACACAGGCTCTTGAGACTTTGAGCATCGAATTGATGTTTGTTAAATTATACAATAAATCATCACCAGCCTTTCGAACAAGGTGGTCGATTTCATCAAGAACGATGATGAAAACACCTTCTCTTTTATCCATTCTTTTGACGAGTTCTCTCATGACACGGTCTGTTGGCCATCCAGTAAACGGAATCTCTTCTGCTTCATCTGCTTCCAGCAATGAATTACCGATGTATGTGAGGACTCGATATTGCGTATCGATTTGTCGACAATTTACCATGATGGTTTCGACACTGCGGCCTTTTTGATTGCCTTTTTCTTCAAGATGTTGACAAACATAGGATGTTACGGCTGTTTTCCCAGCACCTGTGACTCCATATAGTGTCATATTCGAAGGAATATGCCCATACAATGCCTCAACGAGGTTGTATGATATTTTGCTGATTTCCTCATCTCGATGAGGTAACAAAGAAGGACTGTAGTCGTGTCGAAGAATTTCTTTGTTTTTGAAGAGCGATTTCTTTGATAGTAGATCATCAAAGATGTTTGGTTCGCTCATTTTGATTCCCCTTCATATACCGATGTGAATCGTTCACAAGAAACGCACATTGGACAATTTTTGGGAGTCCGAGTCCCCCTTATATTTCTGTCCG
>CAZWXR010000041.1:0-14075 GCA_964637985.1 uncultured Candidatus Poseidoniales archaeon | reverse complement strand
AAAATTTTAGATGCCGTCCTGAAGATGATGAAAGATGCAGGATTTAAGGTGAAAAAAGACGATATAAGTATCACAATCTCGCGATAATCATCGTTGAAGTTCAATCTCTTCAAGGAGGATATTGAGTTCAAGTTTACATTCATATTCCGAGCCGTTCAAAACGACATCTTGTTCTAGAAAATCTGTATGAATTGAAAATTGACCGTCAATAAAGAGGTCATCATCACGAACATCATGCTCTATGACCTTAACATTAAGGTTCACATTTCCACCTGTTTCGATAATACCAGTAAGCAAGGTTGGCATTGGTTCCGGGGAGAATGTATCGTTGTTCCCTAAGGCGATAAAACCCTCATGAGGATATCGATGTGGCCCCTCGTGGTCGGTTACTTCAAGACTGAATTCTCCTTTACCAATAAGATCTCCAGATGTAGAAGTGTGAAAGGATTTGAGTCGAACAATAAAGAGATATTTAGTCATGACATCACCTATTGAATTCTTGAAAGTTGGAAATCAGTTAATTCTCTCAAAGCACGGAGACTAGGCCCTTCTGGAATACGGTCCAAACACTGATGGGCGTGTTTGTGATAATGTTCAGCTTTTGTTTTTGCATAATCTATTGAGCCCAACTCTGATAAGGCTTCTAATGATAATTTCAAAGTCGCCTCATCAACATGTTCACCTTTGCCAAGGGACAACAAGAGGCGGTTTTTTGCATCACTGTCGGGTTGACTTAGAGCGTGGATTACCATCAATGTCCTCTTTCCTTGTGCAATATCAGAACCTGCGGGTTTCCCTAACGTTGTTGAATCAGAGAGTACATCGATCAAATCATCCATCAATTGGAAACACAAACCAAGTGAGAGCCCCCATTCCGTCATACATTGTATCATATCATCATCAGCACCCGAAAGGCGAGCACCAATTTCAGCACATGTTTCAAACATCACAGCAGTTTTACCTTCAATCATCTCGAAATAATCATCTTCTGAGACTGCAATGCGGTCTTCAAATTCAATGTCGAGTTGTTGACCTTCACTGACTTTTCGAACCATTCCTGCAATTCTATCAACCAATGCCACTATGTCATCGTTTGATACTGATTCAGCCATCACAATTCTTTCAAAAGCAATGGCGAGCATTGCATCACCTGCATTAATGGCCGTTGGTGAATCGAATTCGATGTGAACTGCATTTCTTCCCCTCCTCACTTCATCATTATCCATGATGTCATCATGCACGAGAGTGAAATTATGCACTGTCTCTATAGCTGCTCCGACATCAAGAATTCCTGAATGTGTATCTCCTACAGCTTTAGCAACAAGCCAAGGCAAAGTTGCACGTAGTCGTTTTCCTCCACCAAGAATGAGGTGCATCATTGCATCAGAAAGTCGTTCGTGACGACATTCACGTAAACTCGATTCAATTCGTGCTTCGACAAGAGGTTTGACCTCTTGTATCGAAGTCATTAATCCCGCTCCTTTGGCATTGGGAAGCATGTGAGACACATCCCCCATATCATGAATCAAATCATCAACCAAGAGGTTTGGGCTTGACAAATTTTCAGCACATGACCACCAATTTTCATTCATAATTCGTGCTGCAATGCAACGAAACCATGGTGCAATGATTTCATCAGATTCAGAGATGAGCATTTCTTCTAATTGGTCCATTGAAACCCACATGGTGTCTTCAACCTCATTTTCATTCGGTTGCAAGTCAATGTCAGCCTGAAGATAGAGGATATGATCTATCTCTCGTTCTATCCATTGCTCATCCATACGACAAGAATACCGCATTTTAGTAATGAAATGAATATCTTCGATGTTGATGCTCGAAGGGTGAATACCTAATTCTTGTTCCATTTTACGTAGAGCAGCGATTTTTGCACCATTCTCTTCATCCATTTCATTGTCAATATGCAATGGATGAGAACAACATGAATTTGCCCAGACGCCTGGAAATGTTACCTTCGAAGACGCTCTTTTTTGTAACAAGAGTTCTCCATCCGTATTGAAAAGGAGAACACTGAATGCTCTATGGAACGAACCAGGCCCATAATGTGAATCGTGTTTTGAAATCGGCCCAATGATCGTGTCACGCTCATCAACTTCGATGACTGCTTCTGCCATCATCTCGATTTGGTCTGCATCATGAGACGAATACACAGACAATTGTGTTTCGTCGAGAACAATCTTTGGGTTCGACACGACTTTTCCCCAATTCTATCGATGAGCATTCGATACATGAAGAGTTCTCTTGCATTTACTGAGCAAATAATGCAAATTTAGTTCCAATCACTGGGTCATTCTTCGATGCGTCTATCAATCTCCCAGGCACCTCACCGTTGACGAAAATGACCTCGATGCCAAGTTTGGCCAGGTCAAAACTTCTCGAAACTTTTAGAGCAATGCCCCCTGTAACATCAATATCAGAATGATGTTGGGGTGAAAAATCTCTATTTGGGTTCATGAGAGGAATGAGGAGTTGCTCCTTACCTTGTTCCGGTGGTTGCTCCAAAACACCATCAACTCCACCAAGACCAAAGACGACTCGCTTTACATCAGAAATTTCTGATGCTAATCTATACACGATGTCGTCACCAGATAAAATCCCGAATTCAGCATCGCCATCACAAACAACAACATCTCCATAACAAATAGAGATTTGATTTTTGTTCAGAGATGAAAATTGAGTCAGTTCTCCATCAAATTGAGGCCCTGTATTCCTTGCCCATACATGCGTTGGAAAAGTATGACACTCCACTTCCAGAACGTCAAAGGCAGAGACGATATATTGATTCAATTCTAACATGTCTTTGCGAATTTGTACGATAGCTTCTTCTTGAGACGAACAATTCGAGAAATGGTGATTGAAATTGGATAATTTCCCCTCTGCAATCCTAAATTCCTTTGCCATGATGTGACCAAAAGAACCTGCACCGTGAACCAAAATCACTTCATAGCCATCCAACATGATTTGTTTAATTTCTTTGGCACATTGTTGAATGATATCATGACGAGGCGAACAAAATTCTTCTTTTTCCGTAATTAATCCACCACCTAGTTTGATAACAATACGGCCGCCCATGATTTGTGGAACAAATTCTCTTTCATATTGATGACCCCGTGCATGATTGGAAGCATTGATGAACATCGAACATTTGAGCGACAATATGCCAGATGGGCCATCAGTGGATGAATTCATTCGTCACCTTCAACATATATTGGAAGAAACAGAATCAATTCCCGATAAACTCGAACGTGAAAACCGGCAATGGCAAATAGAATCTGCGATCCAAGAATCCTTAATTTTCAAAAATCGATACAATGAACTCGTACAAAATGGTGTAGACCCCGTGCTCATCATCCAACCAAAAGAACGAGAGCACACAAGTCCATTGCCATCAAAAGTAGAATCACTCATTGCCGGATCGAATCACTGCAAAAAATGCAATGCACATCTAGAACCTGATATCGATTTTTGTCCGGCATGTGGAACAAAATCTTGATTATTCTTCTTCTTGTTCCCATTGTGCAACGATTTCTTGTATAATGTCATCATTGTCATCAACCTTGTACAAAAACTCGCCAGGGACACTTTCCATCAAGTAAACTGTTGTTCCAGCACGATAAATGGTGTGACCATCTGCAATAGCACGCACTGTATCGACCTCTAGAATGGCTGGTCGATCGATTCGAACATGTCCTGCCTCCATTGCATTTGCTATTGTTTTTGAGAGGTGTACATGCTTTCTGTCTCCTGCAGTAATACCGAACTGAATCAACGATTCAACTTGAGAAACCTCGCAAGGATAATACAATTCTTCTGGGATTTCATCAGTAGGTAAGTCAAGGTCTAAGTCGATAGTATGACCATATGTCGCACGAATCATTCCACCTTCGACTTGGTATCGACCTTTTCGGTCTGCGTTCGCAATAGCTTCAAAATGCCATCCTCGTAGCCAATGGTATCGATTTCTCTCCCTTTGAATTGCTTCAGATAATTCTCGAGTGCTGACCCATCCATTGATATCCATTTCAACACCGAATTTTTCTGGGTCGTGTCTTAGAACTAGTGCAAGCATTCGACCAAGCGAATTTGATTCTCTGTCACTCATGATGAATTTTCCTTCGTCATTACAATCAGGGCAATTTGTCCCTGAAAAATGCCCATGTGTCGAACATTGTCGTAGCATAAAGTGCATCGGCGGGTGGCTTGTTCATAGAACCTACGCAAAAAGAATTCGCATCTTTCAGTAAAATTTAGCGTTGGTATCAAATGCTGCATGCACTTAGCGGCACCATGGTAGATGTAGCCGTCATCGGGGCTGGTCAAACCAAATACGGAAACCATGAACTTGGTCTCAAAGGCATGTGGTCGGAAGCCTGTGAATCAGCATTCTCAAGCATTGATGGTGACTTCACTCCAAAACAAGTCGATGAATGCATTATCGGCAGTGTTGCTTTTGGGGGTGCTCAATTAGGTAATACGGCAGCAATACTTACGGAACACACGGGTATGAAAGGCGTATCAACACGAAGAGTCGAAAATGCATGTGCATCTTCTGGTTTTGCTTTACGCGATGGTATTATGGCAATTAAAAGCGGACAAGCAGATGTTGTTGTCGTTGGCGGCATAGAAAAAATGAATGATTTGACACAAGAACGCAAACGGTTTTGGCTCGGCGTATCGGGTGATACAGAATGGGAACGATTAGCGGGCCTTACGTTTCCTGGCACGTATGCATTGATGGCACGCCGACATTTTCATGAATATGATTCAGAGCATGACGATTTAGTTCACATCGCTGTTAAAAATCATGAACATGGTTCGAAAAACCCAAAGGCACACATCCAAAAAATTGTCGATTTTGAAAAAGCAAAAAATGGATTCATGGTAGCCGACCCCCTCACATTGTATGATTGCTGTCCAACATCTGACGGGGCTTCGTGTGTTATCCTTGCACGAGATGATATCGCTCACTCGTTTACTGACACACCTATATGGGTTCAAGGTTCAGGTGGTGCTTCGGATTACCTAGCACTTCATGATCGCCCATCGTTAACAGAGTTGCAGGCGACAAAAATGGCCTCCAAAAAAGCGTACGATGCAGCAAATTGCACTCCTAGCGATATTGATTTTGCAGAGGTTCATGACTGCTTTACCATCGCTGAATTAATGGCAACCGAAGATTTGGGTTTCACCAAAAAGGGCAGTGGTGGCCTTTTCGCTCGCGAAGGACGAGGACGACTCAATGAAGGTGAAATATCCATCAACCCAAGTGGTGGACTAAAGTCGAAGGGGCACCCTCTCGGAGCAACTGGAACGGGACAAGTCGTTGAAGTCTTCCATCAGCTTCGGTATCAGGTCGAAGCATCAAGACAAGTCATCGACGCAGAGAGAGCGTTAACACACAATGTTGGTGGTTCAGGTGCAACATGTGCAGTACACATTTTCGGGAGGGATCGACCTGACAACTGAACAATGGCAAGGATATCTTGTTCACGTGTTTGATGGAGGCGTCGTGGTTCAATCACCCTTTGGGTTGAACGGTCTACGTGTTTTTGGCCCAGATAGCGATTACACAACCATGGCTATATCTGCAATCGAATTGCTTCAAAAGAATGGAGAAAAAATGTTTTCGTGTCGATGCTCAGAAGAGATGGATACAATAGCGATTTTAGCGGCAACTGGAGTTTCATGTGCTCAAGAATCTGAATGGCATTTTCTCGTTGCAGACGAAGCGCTCCTCGTGTGTACGAATCAAGAAATCGATGAAATTCCTTATCTTCCTTCAGTTGTTGATGTTGATGAAGAATTTCATCATGCAATATCCAATGCATGGGTTGCTGAATGTTCACCAGATAATATCAGTCAAGGGGCCTACGTTTCAAAAGCACAATATGAAGAATCAATTCACGCAAGACTCGGAATGCAAGGTCAACTTTCAGAATCCGAAATGATCTGGCCCCCTCGTCAACGCACGGATGATGGTGAACTCTTGCCCGCATCAACCAATACATACGTCGGCCTTAGAGGAAAAATCCAGTCATGGACAACGTTATCAGCAGCAGGTGCCCCATCTGAATTTGCTCATCGTGCCCCGATATTAGGCGGATTAACTTCAATTCTCGTCAAATTAGAAACCAGTCCCTTAGGGGTGTTTCTTATGGTTGATGATGAAGAACCAGAACTCGATTTTGACATCGCTGTTGAACTCGTTGTTCGAAGAATATATGCCCAAGACGGATTTATTCGATACGGGCGAAAAGCACGGGTCGTTTTTGAGTAACAAAGCATTCATAGAAAACCAATACAGACGCAGGGTTATGGCGGGCTTTGGTGGATTGCGAAAAGGTAGAAATGAAGCAATTGATAATCTAAATTACCAAGATGATGGTGACTGCCCTCGTTGCGGTGGTGAAAAGCAATCATCGACTATGCAGGGATACCTTATGTGCGGCCGATGCAACTATGAATGGCCAGATCCAACATACAAAGACGAGCGAAAAATTGCAGCACCACCTACGCATCGAAGAGATGCAGAGTTGATTGATGAATTCAAGAAAGAGTTTGCATCAGGAGAACTTTCGGAAGTACTCGGCATCAACAAGGATTTATCATCAGAACAAGAAGAATCATTGAAACGACTCGAAGACAAATGGATGAAGGGCATGGAGGGTCGTTACAATGCCGCTGCCGAAGAACGAAAACCTCTCATGATAAGTTTTGACGATGACGACAATATCTTGACAACAGAAGTTGCTGCAATCACCATTGTCGAAAATGGCTTTGATGGTGGAGAAGAAGTTCGTTTGGAATATCCTGGCCACGGCACTGAATTTTATGCCTTCAATGAGCGTAGCCCAACTGGATGGAAACGAGGTGTATCAAAAGAAGATACTGCTCGGTCAATTGCAAATGTCATCAACCGGTCATCGAAATTGGTCTATGCTACGCTTGAAGGATGTCGAATTTCATTTGAATTACGTGATGAATCCTTAAAGCCCGAATCGTTTGTTTTGTTTGTCGATGACCCTGGCGGCACAGATATTGTAGCAGAAAAAGGTGGCGTCATTCTCGATGCCAGAGATATTACAGATTTTAATGATTACAAAACTGTGCTCAACTTGGTGCTTGAAGATGGCATTATTTCTCCAAGCGAAGACCAACTTCTATGGGCTATGCGACAACAACTTGGAATTGATGAAGTCTATCACATCCAAATGATGCGCGAAGCATTTGGCGACAATGTGCTCAAGGAATGCACTGGTTGTTCAAGAATGGCAGAATTTTTTCCTGAGTACTCAGCATGGTACTGCCACGCTTGCGAGCAATGGTGTTGACATCATTCATCACTCCATTCTATAGAAATCAGAGGCATCACTGACTCAAAGATATATCGAGGTATTCTTGATAAAGTCAAACATACTCGGAGAATTGGTGCGCTATGGCAAAAACAACACTGTATATTGGTATTGACTTAGGAACATTCAGATCTGTTATGGTCTCTTCAGAAGGACATGAAGTTGAAGAACTCACTGTTATCGGAACGCCAAAAGACCCCATTGCACGAAATTTCTTGAAAAGAGATGTTCTCTTTGGCGAAGAAGCACTCAAAAATCGACTTGCTTTGAATCTCTATAGGCCTCTTGAACTTGGTGTCATCAAGGACACTCCTGAAGACCGTGAGTTCATTGCACACTTTATTACTCATTTAATTGGGTTGTCAGACCCAGAAGATTACGACAGAGTCGTAGCAGTGATTGGTGCACCTGCTGAAGCAAGTCACGTCGACAAAACATCGATTTTCGATGCGGCGGCGGGTTCGGTCAATGCAGCAATGATTATCTCCGAACCATTTGCTGTAGCTTACGCACTTGACATGATTACACACACTCTCGTGATTGACATTGGTGCTGGCACCACTGACTTATGTCGTGTATACGGTACAGTTCCAACACCAGATGACCAAATGCACACTGGCTATGCTGGTGACTATGTCGACAACCAAATTATCGTTGAGGTGAAGAAAAAATACAACGGTGCACAGGTGACAAAAGATATGGCACGACGATGGAAGGAACAATTCTCATTTGTATCGTCTTCTCCACCCGATGAGCCAATTATGGTTGACTTCTCGATTGAAGGAAAAGCAATGACCCTCGACATTACAGACTGCGTCCAAAACGCATGTGAATCTATTGTTGACCCTATCGTTGATAATGTGAAGAAACTCATCGCTGGATCAAATCCAGAATACCACGACCAATTTAGAAGCAACATGATTCTTGCAGGTGGCGGTTCTGGTATCCGTGGCCTTGGAGCAATGATTGAGCGACGTCTTTCCGACATGGGTGATGTCAATGTTCACGTTGTTGATGACCCTGTACGATTGGGAGCAATGGGTGGACTTCGACTCTCAATGGAAGTTCCTGAAGAAATGTGGAAGAACCTCACGCTTGCAACACGCTGAGATTATTCTTCTTGGTTGGTTCCACCAACATATCGGCCTTCGAGTTCTGCTCGGACGAGGGGATTCTTGCAATGTGGACAGGTATCTTTTGAAGATAGCATCATTGGTTGAATGGCGAGAACTGCTAAACACGTCGGACAAGCAGCCAGCATCTCGCCACTTTCTAATTGGAAGTCAAGTGAATTTTCTTGGCCAAAGTATGCTGCTTTGTACATAGGATGATGATGCATTCTCGCCCGTAAGATTGAACCTCGTGCCGCCCATAGCATAATGACCCCAATCAGTAATGTAAAGACATCAATATTGAGAACAAAGAACAGACAATTGATTAATCCAATGACTCCGAAACCTAAGCCAATGACATAGAGAATAACAATAGCAAAGGGATATGCCCATTCTTTTTGGTCCCTATAACCTCGATAAATGAGGTAGCCTCCAAGGTAGAGCAGTGCAACAACAAATTTCAAATTTGAATCAATGAAGGTAAAGAAGACATTTGTCGAAAAATAGCACAAGATGGCAATATCAACAAGCAAAATAACTGAGGTTCCTCTGAGTAATGCTTGGTAAGGATCGGTCGTATATCGATGTGCAGAAGACGTTCCTGCGAAGACCATGTCTTCAGCTCTCTTTCCTTCCGCCATGATGATGATATAAGCACCTCTTTTTTCAAGATTCGTCCTTTATACACGAGGATATAAACAACGAAGGAGTCATGAAGAGGAGATTCTTCGGCCAAACATGGCCCTTCGTGACACTGATGTTGAAGGAAAGGGCAAGTCGTTGCAAGGAAAGAAGATTCTCTTGGGAGTTACAGGAGGTATTGCTGCTGTTGATACTGTCCGACTTTGCCGAGAATTTCGTAGATACGGGGCCGAATTAACGGTTATCATGACACCATCCGCACAAAAAATCATCACACCATTGTCAGTAAAATGGGCTGCACAGTGTGATGTCATCACCGATTTTGACAGTAATTTAGAGGCCTTGAATCATATGGATGCAATCGTGGTAGCACCAGCTACACGACATATTCTCGCATCAACTGTCCATGGACTGCAACACGGACCATTGCTCATGGCATTATCCGTTGCAAGAAATCGCCAAACGCCAACAATTTTTGTACCGAGCATGCATGAGGATTTAGCTGAAGAACCCATAACTCGAGACCTTTGTGACCGCATCTCTTCTGAAGGTTCTCACATTTTATGGGGTTCACTCGATGAAGGAAAACAAAAAACTCCCTCGCACGATACCATTGTTGCCCATACATCCCATCTCATTCATTCTTCGAGTGCATCTGCATCTGTGGTCATCACCCTAGGTGCAACAAAATCTCACATTGATGATATTCGATATGTAGCAAACACAAGCACAGGTTCAACCGGTTGGGGAATTGCAGACATGCTGTATCGATATGGTCACGATGTTACATGCGTTGTCGGCATAACAACCCAACCACAGCCGCCATGGTTGCCATTGTGTATTCATACGCCAACTCCTGAAATGATGCTTAACGAATGCGTAGCCTTGTCGAATGATTCCATCGACGTCTGGATTCACACTGCTGCTGTTTTAGATTATGTTGTCAAAGAACCTGTTGAGGGTAAGATAGCAAGCCAACAAGGTGATCTTGAATTCCAACTTCAAGAATCAAAGAAACACATTCATGAATTGAAAGATCGGTGTAAAGATGCATTGAGAATCGGTTTCAAACTTGAATCCGGAATAAAGCAGAAAGACTTGGTTTATCGTGCTCATGCCCAAATACAGCATGCTGGAATGAATGCTGTGATTGCAAATCGACTCGAGGATGTGTACCAATCTGATAAACCACGAGGTTACCTCGTTGATGAACAGGGTGTTGACTTTGCACTAAAATCGATCGAAGATATGCATGAAGCTATTCGCACACTCATTGCCAACAGGAGATGAGGAGTGTGAGGCGATTCGCTATTATTGGCCAGCGTGCATTAGCAAAAGGAAAACTCCCACTCAATGACTTAGCAGGCGGTGCAGGCAGAATGGATGTACTGGTCCGTGGATTGATGGCATCACTCCTCACAAGTCATGGTGTTCGAGAAAATACCGAGTGTATCCTGCATTTGCACGGAGGACCTGGGCCTTCGAGGAGAATAAAGTTCAACGGTCACGAAATCAAAGGAATGCATGCAGATGAAAGGTCTGTTGCCGGACTTATCGCAAAGGTCATTCGAGAACCATTGCCACCAATAGGGCACTGGATTGAACGACAACATGGTATTTATGACTCGGGAGGGACAATCGAACAGACATTACAAGAATGGGATAATGATGTGACAATTATTTTGGACGCACATCAGCCTATGCTTTGGTCAGAGCCAGGTGTAGGCAATCCATCACCTTCGTTCAAGTCGATTGGTTTTATCGTTGGTGATGACCAAGAATTGCCTCATTTCAAACATGATGACAAGTGTTTGAAACGATCGCTTGGTCAAGATTGGTTACAAGGAAGTGCTGCAATTTCAATTTGCCATTTCATATTGGACCGTGGAGAACATCTCAACCTCAATCCTGATACATAATCCAACCTGGGAATTCATGATGAGCATCATATGCATAAGTAAGAGTTTGCTCACTTAACGATAGCGGATGGTTTTGTGGCCAAGTACCTAGTGAAGAAATACTTGCATATCTCAACTCAACAGCATCACAGTCTCCACGTTCAACAGCGGTTTTTTCAATCTTTGATGCACCAATTGTGAATGTAGCATTTGTTTCATTCTCATTACCATCAAAGGCGACGGCATTTCGATACCAACGGATACCAAATCGTGTTGTCTTCCAATGTCCATTCCAATTCGGTGGAATATTGAGATTGAGATACAAATCGCCCTCAGTAAATGCTTCTTTCAACATAGCATCATCTGTGTCTGAAACCCCTCCCCAGTGCCATGATTGAGGATGGTGTTCATCTCTTCCAAGATTCGTTGCTTGAAGTGGTAAATTAGGAACGATTTGTAAGATGGCTTGGACTGTAGCATCTACTGCGACCTGCATATCAGCATCCTCAAACACGGTCAAGGATGAAGCAATGGATGGCACACCATACATGGAAGATTCTCGTGCAGCGCCCATTGTACCACTGTGCAAACTGTCTTGACTCATATTTGGACCTAGATTCACTCCAGAGACAACCAGTGTCGGCCGTGCTCCCTCAATAAGAAAATCCAATCCGCCATCGAGAGCAATAATCATGCAATCGCAAGGCGTTCCATCGAGGTCAAAAAGATGGATACGTTCTGGGTATTCAAGATTCCAAGTTTCAATTAAATCATTTCGACGCCGTATTGGTAGGGGCGTCATCAAATTCAGACGCATGCCAGTTGCAGATTGGTTCTGACGAGGTGCAACCACAACAATGTCAAAGGCATCAATTGCATGAAGCGATTGAACGAGCAATTTCATCCCAATTGCCTCAAGACCGTCATCATTGGTTAACAAAAGAAGAGGACGCTCTACCATATTCTCACCTAATTAATTGCCTGACTTTATGACATTTCATTGTTCGTTTCAAGATTTTGTTCTGATTCTTGGACGATGACGACCATGAGTAAGCCAACAAGTAATATCATTCCACCCAAAACTGTACGAATATCTGGTGTGCCCGAATCAAAGAATAACCATCCAATCAATGTACCTATGACTGGTTCGAGTGTAACCGCCACAGAGACCACGAGAGGAGATACATAACGCAAGCACGTATTGAGTCCGGTATGGCCAAGAAACCCTGATATGGCAGCCAAGAGGAGAAACCATGGTAAAAATTCCATAGCCAACCAGCCAAACGGTCCAAAGTCAGTAAAATTCGATTCCAAGACGTACGAGGCGGGTATGAGCAAGACACCTCCAATCAATGTCACAGGAAAGGCGTAAAGAAAAATCGGCATCCAAATTCGAAGTACTCGGCCACAAACGATGTATCCAACAACAAATACTCCACCTGCAAATGCGAGAAGGTCACCGTATAACGTAACGACATGGTCGCCTTGTTGTTCACCTAAACTGGTTAATGTGAGGGATGCACCAAGAAAGCCGATCATTGCACCAAGAATCTCATTTCGATGGGGAAATTCAACATCCTTCGAGGTTTTTGCCAAAACCATCATTCCGATGACGATGATGATTGGGTGAGAGGTTACAAAAAGAAGTGAATGTGTCAACGAAGTTGCATCAAGACTTGCTACCCATGTGCCAAAATGAATTGCGAGAAAAATTCCACTTAGAAAGATAATTCTTACACTCGAAGATTGTTTGTATCTCACTTTCATTGACTCATCAGCGTTCAGCCACTGCATCAAAGCAAATGGTGCTAACATTAACGCAGTAAGTTGTAATCTCCACGATGCACGCAACAACGGAGGTATTTGGTCAACATGTTGGAAAAGTGCTCCTGCACTTGAAACCCCAACAACAGCACAACCCAGAAGAATCCAAATTCGAACAGGCACCTGTTGGTGATTCATGAGGCATCATGCAGATGCATCAGATTTTGCACCAATGACTCCGGCTCTCTTGAATAAGAGATAAATGCCTAATCCTGCGAGGACGTTAATGAGAATCAAACCTGCCATACGTAAAGCATACCAGGTTTTCGAAAAGGCAAAATCATCATCAAATAATGAATCAATAAACGAAAGAATACTAGATTCAGTACCAAAGAATGCCTCCCCAGTGAGTAAACCAGCCGCAACCATGAAAGTGCCGAGCAGAATCAGAGCCCTCTGTTTCTCAGCTGCTGCAGAGCCTTCTGATTCCTTGATTTTCTCGACTCTAGGGGCCAATTTCTTTTCTTCCCACTTGTCACGTGCAACACCACCAATCAACATTGGAAGAGTGTGGGGTACATCGAGATACATGCCAAGACCGAATGATGTTCCCATACCTGTTGCCCATTCAACAAACATTCCGAGGAGGAATCCTAAGCCGAGAAGAACCAAATCGCCTTCTCGCTCAGCGAAAATAACTGAGAAGGTTGCGAAAGCGTTTGCTTGAGGTGCAATAAGATTAATTCTGCCTTCAGCGAGTTGAATAGATAGGAAAATAGCCACGGCAGCACCAATAATTGCACCTGGGACGACACCCATAATGTTCCCCTTTGAAATGTGATATGGACGATTTCCAATGTACAAACTGTTCTTGTAATCACCGATGACCGTTCCAGACATCGAGATTGCGGAGCCAAATACAGTCGTACCTACGAGACCAAGAAGGACAGCGTTTTGCGTATTGAGACCGAGTAAATCTTGGAAATTCAAGAACACGCCGAGAAGCATGAGCAGAACGATGAACGATGTACCTGACACTGGTTCAATACCTGTCTCACCCATGACACGAACTGCAATTGCACCGAGTAAGAATGTCGTCAACAACAAGACGGTTGCGAAGACAATTGAGGCGAGGATTGAAAATTCTCCGATGACGAAAATGAAAATCATCGAAAAGAATGTAACAATCATAAAAATTGGAATGTGTTTGAGAGGCCACTCATACCATCCTTTGCCTTCCATGAATTCTTGACTACCTTCGCCTTTGAACGCAGAACCAATATCCGAAA
>CAZWXR010000040.1:0-14467 GCA_964637985.1 uncultured Candidatus Poseidoniales archaeon | reverse complement strand
TTCGCCTTTCGCAGGTTCATTACAGTCACAATTAGAATTTTATTCTTGGCTGTGGGCGTGCTGTTTTGAAGGTGAAGTGCCAAAATACATCTCTGGATGGTATTTAGGTGACGGCAAACAAATCGAATTTCAACCCCTTGAGCAACAAGAAGTAGAAAAAAGAACGACCTTGTACATGAATACTCATCATGAAATGAAAAAACTGTTCGAGGGGGTAGTCCAATTTCCACTCCCAGAACAATTGAGATGTCAGGCCAAGCAAGCGGGTTGTTCATGGTGCTCATCACATTACGATGGTGAAGTTTTACAATTCAAAAGCAAGCACGATGATTTTCTTGCTGAAGAATTCAATATAACTCCTCCTTTTCAAAAATTATCAGAGATTCAGTCAAGAGTTCATGTGCGTGGAAAATTAACTGGTGGATGGGGCCCACTACCGAACCATTTTGGAGAGCATGTTCTCGGTTGTGTGTTGGTAGCAGGCGATAAACATGTTGTTGTAGAGGAAAATGAGCCAGGCCTATTTCCAACATTGCACGATTACTTAGAGAAGGATGTTTTTATTGAATCTGCATCATCTGGAGTTTGGAGAGACCAACCAAGGTTGTATTTAGACGATAAGTCCCAAATTTCTCCATTCGGTGAGCAAGAACAACGAGAGAATCGAACAAGACTCGGTTTACTACAAACGAGGGCGAACGTGGAAGGCATCATTCTTTCTTTTCAACATCAATCCGGAATTCGTTTGACTGGAAAACCTTGGTCAATGCTTTCTTTTTCTCTTTGGGACGGTGAGAACGTAGCAGAAGTTGTTGCTTTTGGCTCTTCAATTTCAAACACTTTGCTTGACCTTCAACTAGGAATGCGTGTACGAATTATGTCAGCAGAAGTTGGGTGGAGAAACGGTCTGCTTCAACTTCGGTTTGATTCAAGGAAAACACGAATCGAAATTCAATAACATCAATCATGGAATTCAAGAACAGTCGAGGATTGGTCTTACCATGCCAGTGAATTCTCTTGACCATGCAGATGACACAATAGGGCAATACAACCGATTATCTGCAAGTCAAGTCATCACATTTGACGGCTGCCCTAGGCAGTGGTTTTATGAAAAAGTGTACAAATTTCAAATCCCCCAATATCCTGTGATGTATGTTGGAAAAGCTGTAGAAGAGGCGTTTTGTCGGGTTTTAATTGAATCCCCTTTTCTCATTCCAGCAGAAGCACACAGGGATACAATGCAACCCACCCCGTTGAATGAATTGGGTCGACCTTCAACTGATTCTAGCATCATGTTTCCTGCCCAACACCTTATTCCACTTGATCAAAATGCCATACCAAGTACAATTGAAGAACTCACCGATTGGGCGATGCGCCGGGTTGAAGTTCACTTTGAAACCTGCTTACTAAAGCAACAAATTGAATGGGAGAAGCATCCAAGAAAAACAGGGAATTGGAGTTCTGTGTCCATTGAAGATTGCCAAACAATGGTGAAAAATGCACTACGATTCCATCTTGAAGAAATTCAATCATGTATGAATGATATTTCAGTTGAAGAATTGAATTTATGGCGTTCTGGTCAGCGTCACTCAGTGCCTAGCCCAGATGGGTTTGGAATCAATTTCCCCAAGAATTCACATCCGTTTGCTAAAATTGGTGATTTGACTTACGCTGAAGCATGGGAAATTACGCGTCCTTGGTTTGTTGACCCTCATGCTGCACCATTTTCCCTAAATGCAATCCACCCTGATTTTTGGTTTCAAGGAGAATATGACTTGGTCTATAGATGGGGCGGTAGAACAAAAATTGTTGATTTGAAGGCAAGCGATGGCACCTCGTTTCGTTCCGAAGGATATCAACATCAATTGGAAATGTATGCCATGTTGTGGTGGGTGACGCACGAGAGAACAACTTTTGTCGATGATTTAGAAATATGGTATGTTGGCCATCCTTCGAGAAAATCAGTTCAAGTCCCAACTCATGAAGATTTGAAGGATATTGAAGCTAGATTACATGACCTCTTCACCTCAATTAAATTTGAAACTCCATCGATAAACAAATGCAGCCCCTCACCTAAACCAATTCAAAACTTTAACCAAGGAGGCATTTATGATGGCCCTTCTGAGGACTCAAGATGTAAACAATGTTCTTGGACAAAAATTTGTCCAGGTGCAGAGGGAGATGACCCCCAAATCCCTGCTGAAACTCAACTTGCAGGGACGAATCACATCGTCGATATTACACCGATTGGTGATACGAAGGTTCGTGCTCATATCAAATGCAAAGTTTTCAGCATTATGCCGAGGGCTGGCGGAAACCTTCCTTCAGTACGAATCATTCAGGGTCAAGCTTTTGCACAATTGGAGTTGAGAACAATAAAAAACGACGATCCTCGTTATGAATTGATAAATAATCTTGGAAAGGATGACGAAATCATCATTGAAAACGCCATCATACAAAGTACCTTCAAAGGTGAGATCAACGTTAAATTTGATCCTTGGACTCAAATTCATTTTGAAAATGATGAACTTGAATTGTCAACCCTTCTTGGCCACCGCACAAGATGGAATGTTGGAGGCAAAGTCGCATATACGTTCAGCAAATCCGGGATAGGAGCAAACGGTAAACCTTGGCATCGAAAAGGCCTAGTTTTGTTCGACAATACTGGGTCAATACAAATTGACGGGTGGGAAAATCAGTGGGGGCCGCAATATGATATGATTGAACAAGGGGACTCAATCATTTTTGTGAACATTTCATTAGACGCCTGGGCATCTCAACTTCGGGGTGATATGCAACACAACACATCGTTTAAACGGCTTTAACCTCCAGAAGAGATGGTTATGACTTCAAGTGTAATCTCTCTATGAAGGAGTGTTGAGTGTGGCAGAATTTGGTCATTATAGCAAACAATCACTGTTGATGAAAGAATGTTCGCTTGTTGAAGTACCTGAGCAATTGAGGTTCCCACCTCAACATCAACATCGACATTACCTTCTTTCCATAGCAATTGCACATTCATTACTCAACGCACAATCATCATGCTTATCATGGTGACGCTAAAGCACCAATTAAGCCGAGGTCGCATAGCCCGGTATTGCGGTGGATTCGAAATCCACTGTCCCTTGGACGCGGGGGTTCGAATCCCTCTCTCGGCGCTTACATATACGATGTATCGTGTGTCATCATTTCCTTAACATAATCCGTCTCGGAGCCAATTGAGTCACCTAATTTTGCACGCAATCTTAAATTCAAAATTTCCTCATTTGGTATGTTCAAATCAAATCCAAACCAATCGTTCAATGACGTTAGTAATCGAAGTGAAGACATGACATCCTTGCTCGTCCCTACAGTTGAAGAAATGACACAAGATGATTCAAGACCATACACTGGTGCCAAACTTGCAATCAGTGCTGAGACGCCAATCGCTCCTGACCTGGGCTCATCGGTTCGTACATGCACTCCCATCTCTAACATTTTTTTCTGAGATTCAATCGATGTTGTTACTACAAAGATTTCCTTTCTCTCTGGTTCATCCATAAGTCCTGCAAACACAAAGATTTGATGAATCATTGAATCCTTTAGGAATTCTAAAATTTGCCGAGCCAACATGGATTGTTCTATTGCTTGGTTGGGTTGAGAATGACCGCTCAGCGTGTATAAGACTTGATTACCCGGGGTTTCAACTCGATGGACTTTTATGTGTGGCGGGGCTAAAAGCCCTTGTGCATCTAATTCTGCTATCGGTGGCAAACCAACTGGATGCAACCGGAGAACTTCATGATGTTCATTCGATTGAAGAAGTTCGTCAATAGCACATTTTCCGACATTGCCGACGCCTGGAAATGCAACAAAAATCATTGCATTTTTTTCTAGATTAGATTGGTCCCCAATCCATTGTTTGAGCAATGTCATAATGCGATGAATTCGCATCAGCAGTATAATGTTTGAGTCTGTTTTCCTCAAACGAGATGGATAATTACAATCAAAGGGAAACTTGACAATCAGAGTATTGGAAGTTTCTTCAACCATTCGTCAGAGCCAACATCATTCATTTTTCTTCGAATCGAAGCACGTTGGTCTTCTGGTGACCACTTCAATGGGGCTGCTGCTTGGGCCACTCCTCCACAGTGCGTGCAGGTGATGTGTAAACTCCAATTTAAACAGGATGAACACTGCTGAAGAAGTTGTTTTGCCATGTTACCACCTAATCTCTCCAAGCATTTCCTTCTCCACCATGTTCATTGAAATACGTAATTGCGGCCTTGGTGGAACTTTCCCAAATCTTTTCGGCTGTTTTGAAATCAGGAGCCTTAAGTTCAATTCGATAATTTGGTGCACCGTCGTAATGACACGTCACGCTTACCTCATTTTTCTCATCAGTGAATTCTTCAATTTTCAGGAGCGTATCCCTGATAAGATGAATACCTTCTTGAGAAGTCGTTTGTAATTCAATGATTCCTCTCAATTCCACAAAAGGTGGAATGATGTTTTCAACCGCTAGCGTGGTAAATTCTTCAATCCAGTCGCCTTCAAATCCAGCATTAGCAAGAACATTTTCTCCAAGTGCAGTTTCTTCAAAAGCGGTGTATAATGTGCCGAACACATCAACAAGTTGTTCTCCAAGTTCTTGTGTTTGTTCTTGATTCATTTCGATTTTATCGGAGAGGAAACGAAGGAGTTGACTGGCACGTTGCTCGTTTTTCCATTCTTGAAGTCGATCTCTTCGACGTTCTTCAGTGACTGATTTCAATGACAATTCGATTGCTGAGTTGTCTTTTTTTGCTTTAATCACTTTACAAACAATGCGTTGGCCTTCGCGAACTACACTACGGATGTTCTTAACCCAACCACTTGCTAGTTCACCTATGAAAATGAAGCCTTCTCGACCTTCATATTCATCTAAATCAACATAAACGCCATTTTGTTTGACATTTTTTACTGTGACAATAACAAACTCGCCTTCTTCAGGTGCAGTATCGTTAATTGTTGAACTAATGGGGAATCCCCCCTCAATCCAAATATTCTACAATTTGACATCCAACAAGTTCAGATTTTCCACCGGTAGATTTTGTAAGTGTCGCACTGCAAGTTGAACAAATGACTTGGGTTGTCGCTCTTGAGAAGAGAATCGTCTCTTGACCACAATCTTTGCAACTAACACGAATGAATGAGTTTGCCATACCTTGTCACCTCACTTGTCTACCAATTCAAATTTCTTTGCTCGCTTACATGGAGCATAATGAGCTTTACCAGTCTCAGTGCATCTGTAGAGGATGTTGACTCTCTTGGTTGGTTTTTCACGTCCTTCTGGCCGAGGTCTTGGAAAACCACGGTAACCAGCCATCACCTTTCGGAATCTTCGTTGACCCCAGCGAAGTTCTGATGCTCGCTTTTTCTTCACTCTCTCAACGGTGTGAACTGTATGCTTACCAGCTGAAGGGCTGTAGCGTTTGACTTGTCGTGGACGTTTCACCATGTCGAGCACCTTGGGCATTCGACCCACTGTGGTCTTGTATTTATGCGTGTTGATGGAAAAACGGACACTTTCTCTGCGGCCTGCATCGTGGTAATTGTAATTTACATTAACATCTTGGTCAAGCCATGGCAAGCGATTTTAGTGCAATCATCTTCTTTTGGTTGCCAGGAATCGCACTTGTAACATGTGTTTTTTATTCACTCTTGAAGAAAAATGAGGTTGATAAAAGGCGTGGCGTCATTGGAGCATTTGTCTGCCTCATTCTTGTTCTCCTCTCACCATGGACATTATCTGAATCTGATTCCAGTGCATTTGGACACCTCCTTGGTGTTCTCATTGGGCCTCTCGTTCTCATTTTATTGGGTATGTATAACATTATTTTCTCGATTCAACCTGGAACCTTCCAAATTGCAAAGGATGAGAGAACGCTAGGACAAATCATGTTACTTTTCGGAATTCTTTGGCTATTTGCTTATCACTGGATAGGATACACGCCATCCTACGATGGTGAAGTTAACCGATACTGGATTATATTTTTTACAACAATGCTCATTCTTTCGCCACTGCTCTTTTTTGCATTCGCTGTTCTGGTCTCCATCTTAGGCCATGAAAGAAAGAATGTGTCGTGGTTAATGGGTTTGATCGGATTCATCGCTTTTCAAGTACTCGTCATCACCATGGTGCTCGATGGCTCTTCGGTATCATCTCTTGACTTTAGCCAACATTTGGCTGTTAGCCTGCTTGAAATTATCGGGTACGGCATCGGATTCCTTCTCGCTGCAATTGTCTTTTCTGGTATTGTGAGTGTGTATGAAAAAAGTCTTCCGATGATGGCTCAACTTGAACCTCCAAATCAAGAAGAACTCAAATATGCTCGAGAAGTTATCAAACTTCATTTGGAAGGGGGTTTCGAAGATGAATAGTCTAGATGTTAAGAAAGCATTGAGCCTTCTTTTTCTTCTCGTTCTTGCCTACTTTTTTCTTGTCTTTTCCTTAGCAGATAACATAAATGAGGCAACATCGAAAATATATGAACGTCGTTTTTGGAATGCCATTCTCACATCTTTTGTGATTGGGTCGTTTATGCTGCTATTGACACTTATCATGTATGCTGAATCTCGTCGGATTCGCCTTCCTCCTGCTGTAGGAATGCTTGTTTCAGGAGGTGTCGGTGCGTTGTTGATGTTGTGGCTCTTACCCTCTCTTGATGTCCAACTTCTCGAAGGAAATGGAACACCTCTTGCTCAGTTGCTCTCAAATGTATTGAGGTATTCTGCAACACTTCTTGCAGCGTTGGTTTCATTGATCATCGGTTTTGGTCTATTTTATTCTGCAATGTTGCCCTCCAAAGCAAATATTGATTGGCCATCCCATCGAGAAGAAGAATGATGGCTCATCCGTTGCTTTCATAAACAAGAGGTCGGTGGCCGAACTGTCGGTGATTCAATGTCAAAGGGTACTCCATCAATGGGACGTCGTCAAAAGACGACGCATATTCCATGTCGACGATGTGGAAGAAATGCATTTCACAAGCAAAAATCAGTATGTGCATCATGTGGTTATGGAGAGACTGCACGTATGAGAAAATTCAACTGGTCGAAAAAATCTCACCGACCAAAGGCATGATTTCTGAAACAAAAATGTTAGATGCCAAGAATATCTGCCAAACAATGAGGGGCAGAGCATGTGCGGAATTATCGGCATCGTTGCCCAGCCAAATGTGCATGTAAATCACCTCATCTACGATGGACTAACGGTCCTGCAACATCGAGGTCAAGATGCAGCTGGAATCGTTACGGATGACAACGGACATTTTCACCTACGCAAGTCAAATGGCTTGGTTTCAGATATTTTTTACAAACGCCATATGATGCAACTCAAAGGAAACTTAGGTATCGGTCATGTACGCTATCCAACTGCTGGGTCCTCTTCTGCTGCTGAAGCCCAACCGTTTTATGTCAATTCACCATATGGCCTTGCCTTGGCACATAATGGAAATTTGACAAATGCAGAAGAACTTCGAGCATCTCTTGAAAACAAGCATTTGAGGCACATGAATACATCAAGTGATTCAGAATTATTATTGAATATGCTTGCCGTTGAACTTACAAAAAGAGCAAGAGACCTTATCATCGACGGTGCCCCTCATCTCAACGTAGAGCATGTGTTTGATGCCATCAAAGATGTGCACAAGCAAGTCAAAGGAGCGTACGCTTGTGTCGCTGTGTTGGCAGGTTATGGGCTCCTAGCATTTAGGGACCCTAATGGCATACGACCTCTGGTATTCGGAAAGAGAGTTGTTGATGGGCATGATGAGTATATCGTAGCAAGTGAATCCGTAGCAATCACCGCTCTTGGCTTTGACATTGTACGCGATGTTGCACCAGGGGAGGCAATTTTTATTTCAAATTCCGGATATTTGTTTTCAAAAGAATGTTCAGAGCGTACCACCCATAGCCCTTGTATCTTCGAATATGTATACTTTGCAAGACCAGATTCTGTTATTGACGGAATTTCTGTCTATGAAGCGAGGTCAAATCAAGGTCATCGCCTTGCATCAAGAATCCTGGATGATTGGCCTGACCACGACATTGATGTGGTGATACCGGTGCCTGATTCAGGTCGAATATCGGCATTAGAAATGGCACGAACACTCCGGGTGCCCTATCGTGAAGGATTTGTGAAGAATCGATATGTTGGTCGAACATTTATCATGCCAGGTCAGGCGATGAGGCAAAAATCAGTACGACGAAAATTAAATGCAATCGAAGCAGAATTTCGCGGAAAAAACGTCTTGTTGGTTGATGACTCAATTGTGAGAGGGACAACGAGTGCACAAATCATTGAGATGGCAAGAGATGTGGGTGCGAATAAAGTATACTTTGCATCTGCTGCGCCACCCGTTCGACACCCGAATGTGTACGGCATCGACATGCCTGCTGTCGATGAGTTCATTGCAAATGGAAAAAACATTGATGAAATAAATTCAACAATCGGTAGCGACAGATTGTTCTACCAAACACTTGAAGACCTCATCGATTCGACAAAAGGTGCCCAGCAGAAGATCAAATATTTCGATTCAAGTTGTTTCAATGGTGAGTATATTACCGGCGATGTGACAGCTGAATACCTAGAGAAATTGCACCAGCAACGCAATGACAGCGCAAAGCAAATGCGAAATGCAATTGATTTCGAGGAAGAAGCCGAAGATGAGCAGCAATAAGTCGCAGGGTGGCGTATAAGTTGATACTTACAAAGCCAACTATTCGCTTTCATCAAGAAGATTCAAACTGTATCGCTCTTTTTGTTGATGAAGAAGAAAACAGCCTTTTGTGTGGATTTCAAAATGGAATTGTCAAGTGTTTTGATCTTAAAAAGAAAAATGAAATTCGTTGGGAACATCAATTCTCGAGTCAGGTAGCCTCGATTACTGAGTTCAATGAGAAGTACCTCATTGGAAGTCAAGATGGTGTACACATATTGAACAAAAAAGGGCACAATGAAGACGATATACCTTCAGATGCAGGAGTTTTTTCGATCAGTATTCTTGATTCCTCGGCCCTTATCTTCGATAATTTCGGCCGAGTCAACCAACTTTTGAATGATGGTGAAAACCATAAAATCGTTCAACTTTTTCAACATCTAGAAATTGAACATTTTTTCATCACCGAACAAAGTTTATTCCTTATTCATCAGGGTTGTGTAGCCCAAACAAAAAACGGTGAAATCATTTGGACCCGCCCCCAACGTGGAGATTTTGGTGAACGAATCTTGAACATCATTGAAACAAAAGATGGTACTGTAGTCATTTGCAGAGAAGGCCACGCATATGTTGATGGGGAGGAGGAAGTTCTTGAAATTGAATGGTGGATGAATCAAGAATGTGTTCATCGAATGGAAGTTCATGCAAGCATCACTGCATCAAAAGTTGTGGGTGAGAAGGTGTTGTTTGGATGTGATGATGGTACGATAGCTTCATCCAATGCCTCCGGTGCTTGGGAAGTTCTAGCTAAAAAGGAATTTCCAATTCAAGACATTATCGTCTTCAAAGATCAAACTCTGTTTTCTTGGTGGTTTTATTTGACTGGCCTCGAACATGAACAAGAGTGGGTCGTTGAGCACAGTGGCATGATACAAATATTAGCACTATGTTCCAAAACTGGGGCATTGTTTTTCTCAGGTTCTGACCAAAATGATTACACAGAGAGTGAACCTGTTGGCATGATACGTTTGGAAGAAGAAACCTTTGAAGTCGATAAAAGTGAATTGACTACATGGCTTGAAAGCGATGTTCAAGACCTCTCATCGAGTGAAATCTATTCATCTGACGAAAAAATGTTGCAACATTTATCAAAACAAGAACAGGATTTATTTCATGCTGAACCAGAACCTAACATGCAATTCAGTTCACTCCTCGATGCAATGAATGAAGATGTGGAACAATTGACCGATAACCACGCAACTCATGAAGATGACATCCTCCTTGACCTTCTCCTCGAGGAATCGATTGTTCGAAGTCCATTGCCAAATGCTGGTGAAGATTCAGTTGTAAAATGCGATGAACAAGGGAACGCCATCATTCATCTCGATGCATCAAACTCCCAAGACCCCGATGAACAAATTGATTCTATGCAATGGGTCGACCACCTAGGAAATACAATTTCAACTTCTTTTCAATGCAAGGTAAAATTGCCCATTGGTATCTATCGTTTCGAATTCCGAATTCGTGATAAAAATGGAATTTGGTCAACAGACAGCATCAGTGTCCAGGTCATGAGGTGATGGTATGCAGCGACTGTATATCGAACACTTCCTCGTTGGCGCACTGCAAATGAGGTGTTCAGTTATCACAGACTTCAATAGTGGTGATACCCTCATTGTTGATGGAGGTGAAGAATTCGGTCGAATTTCAAATTGGATTGATTCATTTCATGGCATTGGTCCAGATTGGATGAATGTCAATATGACAGAAGATATCTGGACGGCTGAGCAACTTCCCAAACGAAAGGTATGCGGGCTTATCAATACCCACGCTCATTTCGACCATACAGGACACATACCTCATTTTTTGCAACATTATCATGTCGATTGGTATCTCCATGAAGATGACTTCTTTTTGCAATCCTTAGCACAACAGTCTGCGAGACGTTGGGGGTTCGAAATTCCAGAACCAGCAACAGCAACAAAATCATTTACTGACGGTGAGTTCGTCGAAGTTGGTTCTCTAAAATTTACTGTTCACCACACACCAGGTCATACTTTGGGAGGGTGCTGCTTAGAATTTGAGAATGCTGAAGGTGCACGCCATTTGTTCGTTGGGGACACAATTTTTGCTGGTTCAGTCGGTCGAACCGATTTGCCACATTCAGGTGGAGATTTTGAACTACTTTCAACATCAATTCGGAAGAAAATTTGGCCACTTCCTCATGATACAATCATCCACCCAGGTCATGGACCTTTAACGACTGTCGGAAAAGAATTCGAAACAAATCCATATGTTGGAAAAAACGCAGGTGAATTTGGCACCTATGGATTTGGAAAATACGCCTAATTCATCATACTTTGAAGGGCTGATTTTAACACTGGAAGCGCTTCTTCCCATGTTGCAACAATACCGTAATCAGCATGTTGGAAAATTGGAGCATCAGCATCTTTGTTAATCGCAACAATATACTTTGATGAACGCATTCCTGCAAGATGTTGAATCGCTCCGGAGATGCCTACTGCAATGTACAAATTCGGATTCACTGTTTTTCCAGTTTGACCAACTTGCATGGAATGTGGTATTTCATCCCATGTGTCGACGGCTGCCCGAGATGCACCAACTGCAGCACCGATGACGTCGGCAATTTCCTCAAGATGTGAAAAGTTTGATGGATTACCCATGCCTCGTCCACCCGAGATAATGATGTTTGCTTCTGCAACATCAAGTCGTTGAGATGCACGAGCGATCATTTCCTTGACGGCGGTTGTAATTTGACCTGATGTATCAACCACTTGAACTGAATTTGAGGCTCCGTTCGAAACTTGGGCAAACACATTTGCTCGAACGGTGATGACTGCGTCATCATTGCATCGAACGGTTTGCATTGCTTTTCCTGAGTAGATTGGGCTTGTAAGTTCACCATTATCGACCGCAACGACATCTTGGACGACTGAAAGGTTTCGAAGAGCAGCTAATCTTGCTGCCAAATCCTTGGATTGCTGGGTTGCTGCAGCGATGATTGTACCTTGAGGCATGACTGCATCGAGGGCACTTGCCCATGCTGATGCATCATAGGACGAAAAGACAGATGATTTAGCAGCAATGACTTGACTTACGCCGTCAAATGAAGATGCCTCATCGGCGCACGAAGCATCTGAACAGGGGATGATGAGAATAGGTTGCCCCTCTATAGAATGTGCTGCGGTGATAAGTTCTTTTGTTGAATCGTGGATCTTTTTGTTGTTAATTTCTGCTATTACAATCACTACCATCATATCACCTCATAGAATGTTTGCTTCCTCTCTCAAAAGTTTTGCAACTTCACTCGCTGAATCTCCACCTTGGAATGTTTTACCTGCTGGCTTGGATGGGGGCATTGAGTGTCGTACGAGTTGAACAGTTGAAGGTGGAGGAGTTGAAGGTAAAACTTGAACAGTAGCCTTTTTTGCAGCCATGATTCCTTTGACGTTCGCTTTTCGTACTTTGACATCGCCTTTGTCGCAAGAAAGAACCGCAGGAACCGAAACCTCGATTTTTGCACTCGAACCACCCATGGGGGCAATGACGCAAAGTGGAGAACTGTATTCAATTCCAACCACATTTGAAACCGATGGCCAACCTAAGCGTTGAGCAATTCCTGGACCTGTTGAACCTGCCCCTGTATCTGCAGCAGATTTACCACAGTATACAACCTCTGCACCCAAGCCTTGAATGGCCTCAACAAGTACTTGCTGTAATGCATTCGAATCTAACTCGCCATCAACGTCGACACGAACCAAGTCATCAACACCAATCGCTTTTGCATCCTTTAGAATTTTGTCCGCAGAGGAATCCCCGACGGTAATTGCTGTGACCGTTCCACCATGTGCTTCTTTATGCTGCAGTGCACTTTCAATGGCAAATTCATCATATGGGCTGATAACCATCTTCACGCCAGACAGGTCGACTCGATCACCTGATTGAACGACGATTTTTGCGTTTGTATCTGGGACTTGTTTAACAAGAACTGCAATATTCACCATGAAATTCACCTTTGTGTTATTTTTCCCAAAGTCAACCGATTGATGAACCTTGTTCTTTCAAATTGCGACAAAAATTCTAGAATTGTGCAACATGACATTCATTAACTCCAACCCATCGTTTAGACTATGGTTCGAAGCCGCAAGATAGACCTGCAAGACAATGACATGGACATGCTACACGATTGGCGAATCTTATTGCAAGGATATAAAAAAGAAATTTCATCATTCAAACAATCTGAAGAACATGTTGTTGGTTTCGAAATACAATACAACGACATCAAAGATAATTCACGATTGCATACATCACTAATTAATTGGACTGAACAATGTCTGAAACTTGGGAATCGTGTGCTTTTTGAGCATTTTCAAAAATTTGGCATCCATTCTCGCCCAGTTCTACGAATCGCAAATTTTCACAATCAAACATTCTCACCTCTGGAATCCTTGCGAATGCGAGATCGTGGTAGAATTATTTCGACAACGATACGGGTGAAAAAGGCTAGAGAATACATGGGGTGGTTGAAAGCAGCCACCTATTACTGCCTTGAGTGCGGTACTGAGCAAGAAATCCCCCAGCGATTGGGCCGTAACAGAAAACGCCCATATCATTGCACCCCCTGTTTTGAAAAATTTATGACTCGAGACCCACCTCCAGAAATAGGTGAAATCATTCGATTCAACCCCGAGTTTGGATTTGATGTTGAAAAATGCAACTACGAGGACATACAATATTTGGATGTTCAATCAACAGACCAAAATGATTGTCGACTAACTGCTTTTGTTAGGGATGAATTTGTTGGCGAATTCACCGATGGTGAAGAGTTAGATGTCCTTGTCCTCGTGCGTCTTGACCATATAGCAAAACGTAATTTTGAAGAAGATACAAGGCGAGTGTTGTTGTTAGAAATTTTGAACGCTCGACGAGTATGAAAATTCACTTTTCAACAAACGAGGTGACTTTGTTCAATAATTCTGGATGCTTTGTGAAGTAGTCCGCCACGCTTTCAAGTCCTTTTGCGAGGCCGTCCGCTACCCCAAACTTCGCATCGAGAGGATGGAGTTCTCCCGACATAACGGCTTGTTTGAAATCTGCAAGGTTTGTCCAATCGCTCGGGGTTCCAAATTTAGGGTCCGGTCGAACTTCAACAACACCAAATTCAGGCAACACTACATGTTCAACAAGCTCGTAGACAGGCGAATTTTCATCGCTTGGGTCAAGATATGCTTTCCTCATCTTTTTACGGATTTGTTCAGGAGTATCATGTAAAATTAGTGCAGAATTGGGTTCTGACTTGGACATTTTATGGTCAAAAGATTCCATTCGAACACCTGTTGATTTTAGAGACGAAATAATATGAGTATGAAAGCAGGTTGCTTTCTTCCAACCATATTTTGAGGCTACATCTCGCATATACATGTGTGCTTTGCGTTGGTCCATTCCACCGATAGCAACATCGATGTTCATCTCAAAAATATCGGCTGCCTGCATGGCTGGATAATAAAATCTCGACAGGTCGTGGTCTGAAGAGGCCTCATCCCTGCCCATGATGGTGAATGTCTTTCGAACCATGGCTAAAGTTGCACCTTTCGAACATCGTAAGACCTTCGCCCAATAATCCATTGAATCCATGATCTTGGATGCCCAAACAAATTGAAGTTGCCCGGGTCCGTCGCCTTCTGGTGGATGATGAAGCAATGCTCGAAAAGTATCTTCCATATACCTTGCAGTGGTTTGAATAGACTCTAAATCACCTTTGAATT
>CAZWXR010000039.1:0-14806 GCA_964637985.1 uncultured Candidatus Poseidoniales archaeon | reverse complement strand
AGTTGGTTGAGTCATCCAATTCGACCACTCCACCTTTGAAGTGGCTAGTTCATTGATTGGAGGAGTCATATTCAAAGACGGCCAATTCTTGCGAGTTTTATGGTCAATTCAATACCAATGCCTCCTACGCCAATCAACGAACCGGTGCTCGGTTATCTACCTGGGAGTCCAGAACGGTCTTCGCTGGAACACGAACTCGACCGTCAATCGAATGAAGTGCTTGAGATTCCATGCATCATCAACGGAGAAGAAGTGTGGACGAACAATATCGTTGAACAGGTCGTACCGCACAACCATAACCATGTTCTCGCACGAGTTCATCTTGCAGGGCCAGATGAAATCAAAGCGGCAATCGAATCAAACCTTGAAGCCCACAAAACGTGGTCGGTCATGTCATGGCAAAGTCGTGCGGCAATTTTTCTCAAAGCATCAGAATTACTCGCAGGCCCTCGACGAGCCGAAATCAATGCGTCAACGATGCTCAATCAATCGAAAACCTGCCATCAAGCAGAAATTGATTCGGCATGTGAACTCATCGATTTTTGGAGATTCAATTCTGATTATATGCGTCAAATCTACGAAGATTTGCAACCTCCTGTTTCGCCATCGAGCATGTGGAATTCAAGCGAAGTTCGACCGTTGGAAGGATTCGTCTTTTCCGTTACGCCATTCAATTTTTCCTCCATCGCTGCAAATCTTCCATCTTGTGTAGCAATGATGGGCAATGTGTCATTATGGAAACCAAGCCGAAATTCCTATGTCTCAAATTATCGTTTGATGCGATTGATGATGGATGCGGGTTTGCCTCCCGGCGTTATCAATTTCGTGCCGGGAAGGGCTTCAGAAGTCGGCGATATTTGTTTATCTCATCCAATGCTCGCTGGCATCCATTTTACCGGCTCAACTGCTGTATTCCGTAAAATGTGGCGAGATATCGCCAACAATCTTGAGAACCTTCGTTCCTATCCTCGAATCGTTGGAGAAACTGGTGGAAAAGACTTCATTGTTGCACATCCAGATTGTGACCGACAAGCATTGCTTGTCGCTTTGTTGCGAGGTGCATTTGAATTCCAAGGACAAAAATGCAGTGCAGCAAGTCGTGCATACATTCCACAATCGGTCTGGGACGGCATTAAAGATGCATATATCCGTGAAGTTGAGAGCATCAAACAAGGTGATGTGCGAGATTTCTCAAACTTCGTTTCTGCCGTCATTGATAGAAAGGCCTTCGATTCCATCACTGGGTACATCGACAGAGCAAAGGCCGATGCAGGATGTCAAATTGTGACTGGAGGGACCTACGATGATTCCACAGGTTACTTCATACGACCAACGACCATTCTCTGTGAGGACCCTAAGTACGAGTCCATGAGCGAGGAAATCTTTGGTCCAGTCCTTTCGATTCACGTGTATCCTGACAATCAATTTGAGGACATATTGGCTACTTGCGACCAAACCTCAGAATATGCATTGACAGGCTCAATTTTCGCTACCGATCGTCGCCACATAGAAACAGCTCTCAACGCTCTTCGGTTTAGTGCTGGTAACTTCTACATCAACGACAAACCTACGGGTGCAGTCGTCGGTCAACAACCATTTGGCGGGGCGCGAGGAAGTGGAACAAATGACAAAGCAGGTAGTCCACTCAATCTCCTTCGGTGGATTAGTCCCAGGTCCATCAAAGAAACATTTGCCCCACCCCACGATTGGCGATATGGCTTCCTCGATTGATGCTCAATCAAGCCAAGGTTCGACAAAATCTGGCGATGAATTCATGTGTTTTGGCTCCTACGCCTAAATCCCGCGATGATGATTGCTTACCGCAACGAACTTTCGTTGATTGACGGGCGAACTGAGCGGGACACAGGGTGATTCGATGATTCAGCCAAGCAACACCGTGGTTGGTTTGACGCCATTGCCGCATGACCATGTGGTTTGGCAGGAAGCAAAACCTTGGAAAATTGTCCGTTCAATGTTGGGCATTGTGTTTCTTTGTTTTCTCTTATCGAATGTAGCGATTCTCATCGCCGCAGGGTTCTTGGATTCTAATTTTAATTACATCCTTGGGCCAATGGATGCATTTGTCGTCTTCTTTGGTGGGCTTTGTTCGTTGCCTCTTATCGCACTTTTGTTGCTTTCGAGAAAGCCGCAATTAACGCATAGCGTCGTTGCTACCCCCTCTCCAAATGGGGCGCAGCATCATAACATCGGCGGAAATATGGTTGTCGCTACACCTGTGCCCACGTACGTTAGGCACCACCTGGTTCGCTCAAACACACCGCTTGATATGCCACAAACTCGCCATCTTTGGGCATTGTTTATCGGTGGTGTTGTCATTTCAACGGCCTGCTTATTTCCCTTGGCATTGGGTATCATCAATGTAGGAACAATTTTGCTCGCAATCTTCATTTTCCTTCCTGCTTGGTTGATTGGATTTTCAACCCCAGTCTTTGGTTGGTGGTCAATTACAAGCAAGCATATGGGTTTTCAGATTGGGGCGAAAGATGGAGAACTTATGTTGATGGCGGGCATGCTTGCAGGAGTTCCTGCTATTATCATCAACTCACTTGTTTCCCCTATTCTCATCACAAGCCTTGGCATCCCGATGGAAACGATGACTGATTTGGGCTATGGTATGATTCTCTTCCTTTCTGCCCCAATTGGTGAAGAACTATCGAAGGCTCTTGTGGTCCTCATGCTCTATCGATATCTCGAGACACCACGGCATGGATTTTATGTTGGTTCAACAGTAGGCTTAGGGTTCGCTTTGGTGGAAAATGCCCAATATATTCTCGGCTCTCTTGCTGTAGGCGACGGTGGTATCTCATTCCTTTTCACATCGGTCCTCCGAGGCATTGGCTCGATTCCCGGCCATGCACTCTGGACTGGCATTTCTGGATACGCTATTGCATCGAGCATTCAATGGCGTGCAAGAACTTCTCATTCGGTCTATGATTTCCGAACGACAGGGCCAAAAACAGAATGGGTGCTTTACGACAAGTCAACAGGTCAGGTCGTATCAACCTCGAGCCTCGCAGCAAAACCATCTGAGTGGTTATCAAGGTGGGTGTTGAAACATAGAAACCATGCATGGACGCTGCCAACTGACTGGAAAAAAGGGATATTGCTCGCCATCGGAGGTCATGCATTTTGGAATGGGACCTCTTGGGGAATCGGTCTCATCGAATTGGATAACATCATTCTCTTTGCCCTGCTCAATTTGGGATGGATCGTCATACTTGTTTTCCTTTTATGGCTTGCAATCGTTCGAATAGTCCCTCCCATCTTCCAAGTTGAAGAACCACCACCAAGTGTGCCACTTAATTCATAAACTACACCATTCGAGAAGAACATAGGCGACCGGCTTTAATGCGTGCAAGGTACTTTACCCGGAGGGAGTACTATGAATTTTTTTTCAAGTGGATTGAATGCTACGAATTTGACTGTTACAGTCGTCATTCTCCTGTTCTTGATTTCTATGTCAACTCGAGCAAAAATGCTTGACAAGCAAGGAATTATTGCTGCATCAATACTTGGTTTTGTCGTCGGTGGCCTAGGTCACTGGACATGGCTCATCATCTTGCTTGGATTTTTGTTATCAAGCCATAAAGCAACGAAATGGCGATTTGAAGAAAAGAAAACGCTAGGTCTTTGCGAATCTGAGGATGGACACCGAGGATGGAAAAATGTTGTCGCAAACGGTTTCTTCCCCGGTCTCATGTGTTTAATCGCATTTTATTTTGAGGATTATGAAGCGGGAATTTGGATTTTTGGAGCATCGGTTGCGGTTGCTGCTTCAGACACCTTCGCATCTGAAATCGGATGCCTCGACCCCAGAGTTCGAATGATAACGACAATGAAACCATGCGAACAAGGTGAAAACGGTGGTTTTTCACCCAATGGGCAACTCGCCGCTTTCCTTGGCTCGCTCATCGTTTCCCTGTGTACGTTCATCAGTGCATACCTCACTGGAGTTGTCAACATCGATGATGGTATGATGATCACAATGGTGCTTGTTGCCACTGGTTGGTTGGGCTGCCAAATCGACAGCGTGCTCGGTGCGACATTGGAAAATAGAGGTCTTCTCACAAAAGGAACGGTGAATGCTCTCTCAATTCTTGGTGGTATTCTCATCATGTGGGCTTATCTTGGCATGCCTCTCTTCTCATGAAGCCATTGTTTTATTGAACTCGTACGATGTGGTTCAAACATGCGGAGGAAAGTGAGCATCTTCCTGTTATTTGTGCTCATCTCCTCGGTTTTGCTAAGTTTCTCCGTCATTGGGGCCGAAGGCGATGTAACCTACGACGCTGGGTTTGAAGAGTGGGACATTGCTCCAATCGAACGATTGTTTGTCGAAGGTGATGATGTTGATACAGCCATGCTTCAACGAGGCCAAACCGATTCTGCGGTTGGAGGATTTGTGGTTGGTGTTACGGGAGGACCTGTACCAGTCTTCACGCTCGACAGCCCCCCCGTGTTCGAATCAATCGAGGCTGATGTTCAGATGTCGGTGTTTTTTTCGATGATTCTACAGGCGAATTCAGGCCCAACATCATGCACACGTCAAACATTTACGGATAGTTCGACCACATTGTTTTACACTGTTCGAATTGGTGGTCAAGAAGTGTACCAAGATGAGGTGACACAGACCATCAACAAGGTTGCTCAAAACGATGCTATGAATTTCTCAGGAGCGTATCAAAATGTGAGTGTCATCATGGAACCTGGTGATGTTCTTTCATTGGAGGTTTCAGTTCATCATCGATGCGTTGGGACGACCGCACGAGTACAGTGGGGTGGGTTTGAATTCAATAGCGGAGGCATCATCATGGAAGGGGTCATGTACAAGCCCGATGCGTCAATTTACATCGATGAGGCAAGACGAGCCCACATACAAATCGAACAGAATTTGCCATTTGGACCAGATGACCTTCGCGACGAGAAATGGGAGATTTGGGGTCCTTTAGACAAAGACGAGAAATTCACCAACGACGGGGACCTTTTGGTTGAAACCAGTGCAAACCGCATCAAAATGATTCGAAATTTAGGGAATAATACAACGGTCAACACATGGTCCGGAGCTGAGAAATTACCGATTGGTGATTTGAATTTACAAATATGCATTCGGACGATAGCAGGTGACCTCAACAGTGACTGTCATGCATTTGGCATTCTGCGATTTGAAGTGGAAGAACGCTACGATGGTTTTGCCCATGCAACCCTTCTTCTCTCAATTGCAACAACCTTGAGTCTCTTCGGCTTTGTGTATAATTCTTACAGGCAACATTTGCTTCTCCCTTTACCAATTCTCGGTGCTTTGGTGGTTCTTCTGCTGTCCATTATCATGGGTCCCGTACTCGCTCAATACAACCTCGATGGGATTCCACCGGCTCAGCACACCCCACAATTGACAGATGTGGAGTTGAAAGATGGAAACGGCAGCACTGTATCACTTTCAGACATTTACAATGGCAAAGACCTCATTCTTCTTGCTATCGTCCTGCCGGGCTCTGAGAATATTTTTGATCATGCTGATGAATTCAACACCACCCTTGATACCTATGACGAAGAGATTGAAGTGATTCATGTTGTCATGGGTGAGGATGCAACCTCTTACGATGTTCAATTGCTTGAAGAAAGCATCAATGTGTCGTGGAATGTCTATCTCGATACAGAAAATGCATTTGCAACACTTTCACCGGGAGGTATTTCGGATATCGTCCTGCTCGTTGATGCAGCAGGAATTGTCTCGTATTCCTCAGCGCCAACTGCAGGGTCAAAAGACATCGTTGACGCAATCGAAGCCGTAGGTTCAGGCGGAAGTCAACCAATTGCACCATTGTTTGGCGTTATTTTCGGCTCAGCACTATTTTTGTTGTTTTTGGCTTTGCCTCGTGAAGGTTGGCATGCACCCGAGGAACCCCTTCCACCTGGTTTGCTTTGGGCTTCAATCGTGAGTGCAGGTGCACTTGGTGTGCTTCTTGTCAATTTACCAATGCTTCTCGTGGTGCTCCTTCCATTGCCGTTATCTTTTGGGTACTTTGGTCAAATCTTAATGATGCTGTGGTTCCTCGAAATGGCGTTGGTCACAGCGAAAAGAGGTGCACCATACGAAGCGGACTATATTGGGAAATTTTCCCACGCCCTCTTCCCCAAAGTATTCCGTGAGTGGCGTGATGTTGTCGACATGCAACGAGATGTGTTGTTGGGTGTTTGGGCAGGATGGATGACATGGTTTGTCTATCCGATGTGGTTCCAGCAAGGTGTCGGTGCAACCATTCTCATGGGGGGTGGCTCAATTGCCATGGGCTTGTTCCTCTTTTTCATTTATCTCCTGCTCGCTGGTGTTGCAATCCTCTGTTTGCGATTTGTCGCATCATGGGGTGGACCGTTTTCACGCTTGTTCGGAAAATTTGGTAGTGAGGTGTTTGCACAGTTCGTAGGATGGGCTCTGATTCCTATTGCACTATGGGCACTTGCGAACACTATCTTCTCCCTTTCAAATATTGGTGTGTTCTAAACTTTCAAGACCATAGACGATATTCGTTCAAGGCATGGTAAAACATCACGCTTGGAGCAAATCGAACATCGAACTTTTTTCTCAATGTCCTCGCCAGTGGTTCTTGAGATACGGACGCCCAAAGAAAAATCACGATATTCAACATCATTCATCGAGAATGAGTGAGAACGATGTTTGCGTTCGTGTGGCTCGACGTGTGTTGTATGAATGGCTTGAAGACCACAAGAACGGCTCATTTTGGTCGGATGGGTTTCATAGGCAACAAATTCGCGACATTATTGAGTTCATGTACAATGCAATGAAGATGGAATGTACCGAACTCCGAATGACATCGATGATCAATAGAGTTCATGGCTGGATGAACGCATTGTTCCAACATCCATGGTTTTCGAAAATACGACTCAATTCAACGTCTTGGTTATTTTTTCCTCGCACAGAGTCGATGGAAAAGAATGGCAACATCATGTACTGTGCACCAGATGTTCTGTTGTATGAACACGGTGTCTGGACATGTTTGCGGATTCAATTTAGTCGATTTCGAAACAACGATACATCACAACTTGAGTGCATCAGTATGGGTATTTGGGCGCTTGAACGCCCTTACATGACAGAGGTTTGTGGTAATATTCGAATCCGCAATCTCTCACTTCATCACAACTCGAATTGGAAAGGTATTGAATTTGAATGTGAAAATGAAACATTGGAGAATGCACAGCGATTGATTGAGCACGACCTTGAGGCGATGCGAGAGGTTCGTAACACCGTCATGCGTACACGTTCACTTGATGTTCTGCCATTAGCACGACATCCACGAATTTGTAAATCATGCCCGCACTTAACGAACTGCCCCGCGTCGAAAGGACTTGCAGAGGCGAAACTTGAGCAAAAGTTGCTCTCTTTGAATCGGCTTCGCAACTTAAAGTTTTGAAACGAGATCTGCGAGAACTGCGGCAGGGTTGTCAGACTTTGTCACACCGCTCGCAAGAAGAACGCCTTCGGAGCCGAGTTCAATCGCCTTAGCAACATCTTCACCGTTCTTCACCCCTGCACCGCATAAAATGCGAACATGAGGATTGACCGACTTCACAGCATTGACCGTGTCTGTAACGATTTGAGGGTCAGCGGTTGTTACTGAAATATCGCCACCAATGAGTTCGGGTGGTTCGACAGCGATAAAATCAGGTTCAAGTTTTGCAAGTGCTTTTGCCTCTTCAACATCTGCAGCACAGGCACAAACGGGAAAACCGTCGGGGAGCATGTTGAGGAGGTTCTCGACATGGGTCAATTCCACTTTGTGCTCGGCATGGTTGATGATCGAACCTTGAGCACCTCGTTCGATGGCTGTTTTGGGTTCAAGCCAGCCAGTATGGCCTCCTTGACCAACAGGGTCGAGGTGTTGACTCCAAACTTCTAATCCGTCCAATCTTGAGACATTTGAAAGGTCGAATGCTGATACAACGGCCACAAATGTTGCTTTTGTTTGGTCTGCTTCTTGCATAGCCTTTGCTAATTCCATTGCACGATTTCCTGAAGCTGATGCGTAGGTTTTGAAGTTCACAACGATGAGAGGTTTGGCCATGATTCAAGCATGAGGGCGTTGTTTTAGATGTTTGGCAATCATTGGCCTTCCTCAGTTCTGTTTGGGAAGGTCCCTCCTGTTTGTACGGTGTTTTTTGGTACATTGGCGTTGAAATCAATCACAACATTTTGTAAATTTGAGCCTTCGCCAATATGAGCATTTTTCCCAACAAGACAGCCGCTTAATGTGGTGCTTCTTTCGACGGTAACACCCTGTAATAGGGTCGAATTTTTTATTGTCACACCTTGTTCTATAGAACAATTTAGGCCAACCATTCCTCCGATTATTTCGCCCTCAACGACTTCGTTCTCGTACCAAGTTGATGCCTGAACACGGCCAGTTGAATATCGCTGGTAAGCGATACAGGCATCAACAGCATCAATCCAAGACTCTGGCGTGCCTGCATCAATGAAGTAACCATCGAATGGTAAGCCACACAATTTTCGTTCTTCCGCAAGCCTTGGAAAGACATCCCGTTCAAGAGAATGCTTCCCAATCGGCATGTAATCAAAAATGTCATCCGTCATGATGTAGGAACCTGCGTTGATGTAATTGGAGAAGACCTCCTCAGGTTTTGGTTTTTCTTTGAATTGCGTGATGAACTGGTCATCATCGAGACCGACGATACCAAATCGTGTAGGGTCTTCAACTGTCCAGAGACCTAGTGTTGCTGTGGCTGATTTCTTTTCATGGAGGTCAAGGAGTTGGCCAGCATCAAGGGATGAAACAATATCTCCGTTGAAACAGGCAAACGTACCAGAAAGGATATCACGACAATTACCAAGTGCTCCTCCAGTGCCAAGGGGGCCATCTTCTTCAACGATACGAACATCAAAATCGAGGTCTTGATGACGGAAATACTCTTCAAGTTCTTTGACTTTGTAACCTGCCGCAATGACGACCTCGTCCACCAAGTGATGTGGAACGTTTTCAACAACCCTTTCCATGAGCGTTTTATCGAGCATTGGCAGCATTGGCTTTGCAATATGCTGCGTCCAAGGAGAGAGACGGGTGCCGAACCCTCCTGCTAAGACAACCACTTGCACAAACCCTCCGAACAGGTGGACATTATCAAAAGGGACGGTTGAAGCATCAAAGATTTCGTGCAAAGTATTCAAAGACGGGTTTTTTTTCCACTTCCTTGTTGGTCATATGAATATACATGAATATCAAGGAAAAGCATTGCTCCGTCAATCAGGTGTGCCCGTTCTCGAAGGCGTCCACTGCACAACCGTTGAACAAGCGTTATCAGCATATGATACTCTAGGTAGTAAGGTTGTAGCAGTCAAGTCTCAAATTCACGCTGGGGGCCGTGGAAAAGGTACATTGTATCATCCCGAAACACGAGAGCACATCATGGATGGAGGTGTGAAGGTTGCATTCTCAAGGGAGGAAGTAGAATCCTATGCTACCAATATCCTTGGAAATCTCCTTGTTACCATTCAAACAGGTGACGAGGGGAAGATTGTACGTCATCTATACGTTGAATCTGGATGTGACATTGCTCATGAATATTATCTTGCGATTCTCGTTGACCGAGAGAACAAATCGGTTCTCATTATGGCATCAACAGAAGGCGGGGTCAACATTGAAGAAGTTGCTGAAGAAACACCTGAAAAAATCCATAGAATACTCGTCGACCCAAATGCAGGATTGCTCGGCTATCAAAAAAGAGACCTTGCTCTTCAACTTGGACTTACAGGTGTTGCTCACAAATCTTTTGTTCAAGCAATCGGAAAGATGTACACGATGTTCGTTGCGAACGATTGTACAATGCTCGAAATCAATCCTTTGGTTCGGACATCAAATGACCAAATCCTTGCACTTGATGCAAAGGTTTCCTTTGATGAAAATGCAGAATTCCGACATAAAAACTGGGACGACCTCCGTGACCTTAGCGAGGAAGAAGAAGTTGAAATCCGTGCGAAAGAAACGGGTTTGTCCTATGTGAAACTCGACGGAAACATTGGGTGTTTGGTCAATGGTGCAGGACTTGCCATGGCCACCATGGATGTCATCAAATTGTACGGCGGCGAACCCGCAAATTTCCTTGATGTCGGCGGTGGAGCCAATGAAGAACAAGTCAAAACCGCTTTTTCGATCATCCTCGAAGACCCGAACGTCAAGGGCATCCTCGTCAATATCTTTGGAGGTATTATGCGGTGCGATATCATCGCAAGAGGCGTGATTGGAGCCACTGAATCTCTTGGCCTCGATGTGCCTCTCGTGGTCCGATTGGCTGGTACAAATGTTGACGAGGGTAAAGCCATCCTCGCGGCCTCGACACTCAATATCCACCCAGCAGATGACCTCGCTGACGGAGCCCAAAAAATTGTTGCACTCATCGGAGGTGAGGCGTGATGGCAATATGGATTGAAGAAAATGCAAAAGTCCTCGTTCAAGGAATCACCGGAAAGCAAGGTATGTTCCATGCTGATAAGATGGTTGAATATGGTACAAACATCGTTGGTGGTTGCACGCCCGGAAAAGGTGGCCAATCTGTTGAACTGCAAGGAAAATCATTTCCTGTATGGGATTCAATGTTTGATGCGATTAAAGAAACAGATGCAGATGCTACCGTCATCTATGTGCCTCCACCATTTGCTGGTGAAGCGATTATGGAGGCCGCAGACGCTTTTGATACAATCAAAGGCGAAGGTGTTGTCGTCTGTATCACAGAAGGCATCCCCACCCTCGATATGGTCAAGGCAGTAGCATTTGTTGCTAACCGACCGGGTGTTCGACTCATCGGTCCGAATTGTCCAGGTATTATCACGCCAGGTGAACAAGGTGGAGCGAAAATAGGCATTATGCCCGGCCACATTCATGCGAAGGGGCGCATTGGAATTGTTTCGAAATCAGGGACGCTCACCTATGAAGCAGTTGCTCAAACAATGAGTATCGGCGAGGGGCAGTCCACTTGTATTGGTATTGGAGGCGACCCTGTGAACGGTACAGGATTCATTGATTGTTTGGCTGCATTTGAAAATGACCCTCAAACAGAAGCCGTGGTTATGATTGGCGAAATTGGAGGCACTGCTGAGGAGGAAGCTGCTGCATGGGCTAAAGAGAACATGTCCAAACCAATTGTTGGCTTCGTCGCTGGTTCGACTGCACCTCCAGGGAAGCGAATGGGCCACGCTGGAGCAATCATTTCTGGTGGGAAAGGAACAGCAGAAGAAAAGTTTGCTGCCTTTGAAGCGGCTGGCATTGCGTGTGCAAAAGACCCTTCAGAGTTAGGAGCAGTCTTGCTCAAAGCGCTTCAAGCAAACGGATTACGCTGATTCTTGAAGTCTGACAACATCTCCGGGCTTGAGCGTACCTTCTGTGATGACCTTTGCATACATTCGTGACATTGCTTGGTCAACGTCATGGGAAATGCAAGAAAAATCACCTTCGAGAAAGGAATCAGCAATCTTGTAACACGGTGAGGCCGGCATTGTTATTTCGAGTTGAACATCGCCAATGTTGAGGATTGTGCCCGCTTGCACTTGACTCCATTCAAGTCCAGCAATGGTGAGATTTTCTCCGGTCGTGCCGCACTCAATAGGGTGGCCTTGGACTTGTAAGGATGTAATGACTTCGAGCGAATACATGCAAACGGCCTTGAGAACGCCACCATGATTTTTGACATTGTTTTGCTTGTCACCCTCAACGCCAAGAGTTGAAATAAACGCCGAATTGACACTGTATTTTGGTACCCCGCCCTCGGGATTCACTTGGATTGAATGGAGGTGTGCACCCATCTGTTCACCACTCACATCTTGTGGATGGCGTGACCTAGCGTGTCAAGAATTGCTTCATGCGTCATTTCTGTCATGGTTGGATGTGCATGAATGGTCAGTGCAATATCTTCAAGCACCGCACCCATTTCAAGAGCCAACGTCCATTCACCAACCAATTCGCTGATATGTGTTCCAACGCCTTGGATGCCGAGAATACGATGGTCATCTTCACGGGCAACCACTCGAATGAATCCGCCAGTCTTTTCCGCTTCTTGTGTGAGGGCACGACCATTGGCTGCGAGTGGGAATTTACCCACGATCGTAGGATGTCCTGCTTGTTTTGCTTCATCAGGAGAAAGTCCAACTGACACGATTTCAGGCTCGGTAAACACGATGGCAGGTACGCCTTGTGGGTCATAGATGCGTTCGTGACCTGCGATAATTTCAGCGACCATCTCACCTTGATGGCTTGCGACATGAGCCAACATTTCACCAAGGTCGCATACGTCGCCAATGGCGTAAACACCTTTCATATTGGTTTGACATTTGGAATTGACCTTTACAAAACCACGTTCGTCGATGGCGACTCCAGTTGCTTCAAGTCCCTTGGACATTGGTTTGCGGCCAACGGTGACAAGGACTTTGTCGACATCAATCGATTGCATCTTTTTCTCGTCTTTTTCATTCTTATCAATGAACGAAACCTTGACGCCGCCTTTACCTGATGTTGCACCTTTTGCAAAAACACCCGTGTGAACTGCGATTTTATTCTTCTTGAGAAAGAGTTCAAGTGGGCGACGAAGTTCTTTATCAAAGATAGGAAGGACGGTGTCCATTGCTTCGATGATGGTGACTTCACTCCCGAGCATGTGGTAGGTAATTCCCAGTTCAAGTCCAATATATCCTCCGCCGATAACTGCGACACGCTTTGGCAATTCCTCGAGGCTCAGGGCTTCCCTTGAAGAGAGTACATCTTCAGAAAATGGCATGAATGGAAGTTCGATTGGAACCGAGCCGTTGGCTAGAATGACATTGTCGGCTTGGATGATCGTTGCATCTTTTCCGCTTCCAATCTTGACGGTTTTTGCATCTTGGAATTCAGCCCATCCTTGCACAAGTTCTGCTCCAGCATTCTTGAGGAGTGCTTCTACGCCTTTGTTGAGCCGTGTGACGATATCTTCTTTCCATTCCACAAGTCCTGCCATCTTCAACTCTGCAGGGCCGGGAATGGTGATGCCCATGTGACCTGCATCGGAGGCATGTCGGGCGAGATTGTGGAATGTGTGTGCAGCGTGAATGAGTGCCTTTGATGGAATACACCCTCGAATGAGGCATGTTCCACCGGCTCGCTCACCCTCGACAATGATTGTTTTGAGGCCGAGTTGTGATGCACGAATTGCAGCGACATAGCCTCCGGGACCTGCACCAACAACGAGAACTTGACATTGTTTTGTTTGCATTGTTCATCACCTCACATGAAGATGGTTGCTGGATGTTCGAGATAGGACTTAACGAGTTGGACGAGGCTTGCACCATCATGGCCATCGACAACACGATGGTCCCATGAAGATGAGAGATTCATCATTCTTCGAACGACAACATGACCGTCTCGAACGACAGCACGTTCGGTTGCATTGTGAACTCCGAGGATGCCAACTTCTGGTTTGTTGATGATTGGGGTCGCACCCAATCCACCGAGCCTTCCGAGGCTCGTGATGGTGAAAGTGGAACCCGTTAAGTCATCAACACCGGCTTTTCCATCCCGTGTTGCTTGTGTGACCCTTGTCATCTCAACCGCACTTTGCCAAATGTCCATTGCTTCAACGTGCTTGACAACAGGAACATACAGTCCTCTATCTGTTTGGGTTGCGATACCTAAGTTGATGGCTTGATGCCTTGTGACAACCCCGGCTTCGTCATCATAGAGCGCATTGCATTCAGGTCGCTGCCCAAGAGCTTTGACGAGTGCTTGCATAATGAATGGAAGATAGGTCAACTTTGGAGCCCCCTCGGGCCTTGTTGCATTCAAGTGTTGTCGTAATTCTTCAAGATTGGTCACATCAACCTCTTCAAAATAGGAGAAGTGAGGAATGGTGCTGTATGATGACATCATACCATCCGCAATCTTTCTTCGAAGTCCAATGACTTTGATGTCCTCTGTACCGTTCAATGCAACCTTCGCCGATGAACCAACAGGTGCATACGCTGTTGCAGAACTCGCACCGCCAGCAATATGGGTGTCCAAGTCGGCATGAGTGATTCGTCCAGCAGGCCCACTTCCAGCAACGAGGTCGAGGTTCACATGTGCTTCACGTGCTCGCTTTCGGACTGCTGGTGAAGCAAGGGCTTTGGTGCCTTCGGCTCGAGGAGTTACAGGTGCTACAGCAACTGGAGCGGGAGCGGGTGGTGGAGCAGCAACTTCAGGTTCAACCGCAGGTTCGACTGGTGATTCTTCTTTTTCGACAATTGCTGGAGCATCAACAACTTGTTCGGTTGATTGGGATGAACTCGAATTTCCTTCGCCTTCGACTTCAAAGACGATACAAACTGCACCCACAGGGAGGATGTCTCCTGCATCTCCAACCATGCTCGAAACGACACCGTCGCAAGGCGAAGGTATCTCTACAGTGGCCTTGTCCGTCATCACTGAAAGAATGGGGTCGTCTTCCTTGACAGTGTCGCCAACAGCGACCATCCACTCAACAATTTCCCCTTCAACGACGCCTTCTCCGATATCTGGTAATTTAAATTCAAAACTTCCCATGTTTATGCCTCCTGTGTTCGACGAATTGCCTCAGCGATTCGTGCTGGACTCGGTATATAGTCCCATTCGGTCGTGTGAGGGAAGGGAGTGTCCCAACCCGTGACACGCTCAATGGGTGCTTCAAGATGATAGAAACACCTTTCTTGAATTGATGCACTCATTTCGGCACCAAATCCACTCGTCTTTGGTGCTTCATGGACGATGACGCATCGTCC
>CAZWXR010000038.1:0-14835 GCA_964637985.1 uncultured Candidatus Poseidoniales archaeon | reverse complement strand
GCATGGCAACCCCTAAACTCTTCATTTCGTCGAGCAGGAGTTTGAATGCATATGAAGTCTGAACTTTGTAGACTTCAGCTCCATCACCATGGATAGGGCTCACGTATGTGGCTCGCTTCGGGTCATACCAAGCAATGTGTCCTGATTGTGCACAAACATACATGTCGATACCATCAGACTCATCAAGAAGACGGTCTTTGATGACCATGGATGCTCCGTGAGCAATCAAACAGTCACGTTCCATCTCACCGAATCGGAGACCGCCTTGTCGGGCACGACCTTCAGTTGGTTGTCGTGTTAGAATTTGAACACGGCCTCGAGAACGAGCGTGAATCTTCGATGACACGAGGTGGTGCAATCGTTGGTAGAAGATACAACCGACGAAGATTTCAGCTGGGTATGCTTCTCCGGTTTCACCGTTGTACATGACTTCTCGTCCGGTGTGAGATAGTCCGTTTCGAATCAATCCGTCACGAAGGCTTGACTCTTTTTCACCTCGGAATGCAGTACCGTCGATTCGTCGTCCTTCCATTGAGCCAACTTTTCCACCGATCATTTCGAGAACGTGTGCAACGGTCATTCTCGAAGGAATTGCGTGAGGGTTGATAATAAGGTCGGGAACCACACCGTCGGCTGTAAATGGCATGTCTTCTGGGTTGACTAAACGACCGATGACACCTTTTTGTCCGTGCCTTGATGCAAACTTATCGCCAACTTCTGGCACTTTGTGGCTTCGCACCATGACACGAACGAGACGCCCTGAATCGAGAGATTCTGTCACAAAGACATTGTCTACGTGACCCTTTTCACCATGTCGTACGAGCATTGAAGATTCTCTTCGCTCTTGAGCCATGAGGAAAGCACCACCTTGTGCTTCCTCAAGGAATCGCGGTGGGCTTGTTTTACCAACGAGGACATTTCCACCTTCGAGGTATGTTTCAGGAACTGGAAGTCCATCCATTTCGAGATGGCGGTATTCAGTTTCTGGTTTCAAACCTTTAACTTCTTGTCGAGACGTACCTGGCTTTTCGATTTCTTCAACTTGGCCACCTGGGAATCGTCGTCGCTCAGCGTTGTATGTTCGGTTGAATGTTGAGCGTCCGAGTGCTCTGTCAACGGAACCTCTGTTCATGATGACTGCGTCTTGCATGTTGTAACCGTGGAGCGACATAATGGCAACGATGAAGTTTTGGCCACCTGGTCGTTCATCGAAATTTGTTGTCTCCATCGCTCGAGTGCGTGTGATTGAGCGTTGAGGGTAGTGCAAGATGTGTGCACGAGTATCTGGTCGGATTCGGTAATTTGCACTGGGTAGTCCTAAGGATTGCTTGACCATTGCGGTACCACCGGTAACACGTGGTGTTGAATTGTGTTCTGGATATGGAATGAGTGAAGCACAAACACCCAACACCAGTTGTGGATCGATTTCACAGTGTGTGTGCTCTGGTGTGTAGAGCAACGGCACGGTGAATTCAGTTTCTTGAATTTCATTGTTTGGCATACGAACAGTTGCCTTGATTTGGGCTTCTGTTGCACCTTGTTCACCGAGGTTCATCCAAGTGGTATCTTCAAACATGAAGGTTCGACCAGCTAAGCCAGCCTTATCTCCTTCAGGAATAACTTCAGGAAGTTGGAATGGTTTCGGAGCGATGTATAGGTCTTCTTCTTCTTCAGCATCGACCCACTCAATAACACCCTCGTTAATGAGGTCTCTAAACACCATCTTACCATTGTGTAGAGCATCCAAATGTTCTGGCTTAAGTCGAGGTGTTCCATCGTACAATATCATCAATGGGCGAAGAATTCTGCCTTTGTCTGTATTGATGAAGATATCTTTGTTCTCTTTGTCATGTCGAATCGATACTTCGTATGGAATTCGGCCCCTTCGTCGAGATTGCTTGAATTGTTCGACGAGGCGACCGCCGTTTTTGTGCGTACCATAGATGTCGCCATTGACGTGAATTCGAGCCCCTTCGGACCAGTCATCAGGTTCAATGACATCCATTTCTGTAAGTTGTTGCTGAATCATCTTCTCGTCGATGTCCTCAGAAATGTCAACCATTTGTGCAGCATTCTTCACCAGACCGCAGTTTTGTCCTTCTGGTGTTTCGTTTGGACAGAGCCGACCCCATTGAGTTGGGTGAAGGTCACGAGCTTCGAAGTGAGGTTGGCTTCGAACAAGAGGGCTGGTCACTCGACGCATGTGCGAAAGTGCTGCAAGATAGGTAGTACGGTCGAGTAGTTGACTCACACCGGTCCTTCCACCAACCCAGTTCCCTGTAGCGAGTGCGTGCATGATTTTGGAGGTGAGGACATCAGGGCGGAGGCAAGCAGTAATCTTGAGTTCTCTCTTTCTGTTGTGGTGTCGCTCAAGTTGATATTTCAAGTCACGAGCAAGTTGATTTGCTGAAACACGGAAGAGGTCTTCGATAAGGTCCCCAGCAAGTCGTACACGCTTGTTAGCGTAGTGGTCCTTGTCGTTGGGGTCTCGGCCTTCGATAGCCATCTCGAGAACCTGACGTACGATACGGCCGAGATAAACGGCTTTCTTCTTTCGGTCAGTCTTTTGGTCACCGAGGTGAGGGAGAAGTTCTCTGTCGAGCAATTGGTTTACACGTGCTTCTCTGTATTCTCTTTGTTGGCCAGCAGCGAATTTTTTCTGGAGCCACTCATGTGCCTCTTCTTCACGCTCAACTTCGTATTCCTCATTTGCCTTCACTTCGTCAATGTTTGCAACAATGAACTTGAATGCGTCGGTCGAGCCTCCAATGGCCGAGAAAATTTCTTGGTCAACTTCGATTCCAAGGGCTCGCATGAGCAGGACGACAGGAATTGCAGTACCACCGGCTGAACTGATCTTGACCATGAGCATTCCATCTCGTCGCTTTTCCACAGTCAATGGTTTTCGCATACCGTCTTTCTGAGAGAAAATCTTTGCAACCTCTGTGTGTTTGGAGTATCGCTTATTAATTTCAATCGTAACTCGATTTGGAGCGAGGTCTTCCATGGAAATGAGAACACGTTCAGTTCCGTTGATGATAAAATAACCACCAGGGTCGAGTGGGTCTTCACCTTTTTGACGCAAGAGGGTGTGCCAAACTTCCTTATCCTCTTTTGAGGTAGTTGTGTGAAGCACTCTGTCCTTTGTGATGTGGCTTGGGTGCAGATTACACACTCTTGAATGAACCATGATTGGCATTTGCCCAACTTGGACGCCTTCTTCAGTTGGTTGAGGTCGGCCACCTTTGTAGATGGTGAAATCCATTGAAACCGGAGAAGTGTAAGTGAGTTTACGAATTCGACATTCCATCGGGGTGGATGGATGTTCAGAACCATTGGCTTCTTTGATGGATGGTTCTCCGAGAGTGACATTTTTGATTCGGATGACAATGTCTTGGTCAGCGACATCGAGTTTGATGTAGCCTCCCTCATCATCGTCTAACTCGTCATCGGTCCCTACACGGATGTTTCGGATGATTCGCTCCATCCGAGAACGTAGGTTTTCAGGACTTGGTACACAGTCGTTGTACGATGCTAATTGGTGGTTGACTAAGCTTCTTTCTCTAAAAAATGAGTGAATAATTTCTTCCATGTTTTCCTCTCCTTAATTTCCCTCGACGATGAGTCGGTATGCCACCGACTGCCCTGCTGATGGTGATGTTCGAATCACTTTGAGTACGCGGTCTGCAATCCACCCCGCAGCCAAGGGTTTGTAATCTTCATTGTTTGCGTGAGCGTCTGTGTCTTGTGCTTCAGCGACTTCTTTAATCACCTGGACCACAGGGTCTGAAATGAGAATTTTGGGGAGGAGTTCTTTTGCTAAGCGAGGTTCTCCAGTTTCTTCATCTGCTTCGAGAAGTTGCCAAGGAGCGAGTTCTGCCATCTCAATTTCGAACAATTCTTCAGGTGTAACATTTGCAGGACCTACGAGTTCTTGGTGAGGAACAAGTTCGTGGTTCATTGCGTTAAATCGACGAGTGATTTCTGGCTTGTCAATTTCGTCAAGTGCTTTGGCTCGGATTGTGATCTTCTTGCTTTGTTTGTTCTTTCGCCTTCGACTGCCTTGTTCAGCGATGGTCATCATGGTATTGGTGAATTCTTCGGAGTCTTTCGAGATGCCGAGAATGGTTGCGATATCTTCGTGCGAGAGCGACTTGATGTCACTCATGTTTCTGTTCGTTGCTAACTTGTGAGCATAATCCTCAGGAACACCCAATTCGATTAGTCTCTTTTTTGTCGCACTTTTTACTACCATCCCCAAACACTCTCCTCGAACCCATACAGCGAACCTGTAGGTCAGCAGGCGGGCCCGACGGGGTTCGAACCCGCGACCACCGGATTAAAAGTCCGGCGCTCTACCTGACTGAGCTACAGGCCCAATGTAGCAACTGGGCTTTTTGTCCGACCGACATGGTGTTTTTATATTTTATGCAACTGCGTTGAGCCTTTGTTTGAATCATGGCAAATTGAATTATATCAAATTTTCATTAAATTTAGGCGATTTCGGCCTGCTCTTGAGTTAAACCGGGCAATATCCTCATAGTTTTGAGAGGGTTGGAAGAGGTCAATGGAGGGTATTCCATACGATGATTCGCGCATCGAAAGGGAATCCGTTCGTAGTGGTTCTGAATTTAGAGAATTCAAATGGCGATCGAATAGTGGCATAGAGTTCAGTGGAATGTTGCCATTTTCAGTCTATCCTCCGAGACAAGACACAAATCTGCTTGCTCAGATAATCGAAGAATGGTCGAAGAATACACCGCTAAATATTCTCGAAATCGGTTGTGGCAGCGGAGTATTATCTTGTCTTGCGGCTAAACTTTCCCATCGAGTCTCCTGTTGTGACATGAATCCATACGCCGTTGTATCAACTCGTCGATTGGCTCAAGAGAACAACCTCGAAATCCAATGTTATGAGGGAGGGCCAGGCCCTCAAGATGATTCCAACGATGCTCAATGGGGTGGCCTTGGCACGTATGACCGTGTTCTTTGGAATCTGCCATATTTGCCTGAACCATCAACCCTCGGTGAGAAATTGGGGCCAATTGAGGAAATTGGAACTGTTGCAGAGCAGAATTTCAGTTTGTACAAGATGATGCTCCATCGTTTGAAAACATCAACGTTATTGTCTAAGCAAGGGGTTGCTTACTTCGTGGTTTCGTCACATCTTGACCTCAACGATTGTGTTGAACAGGCGTGGAAAAAAGGACTATGTGCTCGAATACTACAACGTTTGGATTTCGAAGAAGAGTCGATTGCAGTGGTTGGTGTGTGGCACCCCTTTTTCAGCGAGGGGGAATTTGAAGAGCATCAAATCATTGACAGCACTAATCGTCACTGTTTGGACGCAGAAACACCGGTTGGAAGTTTTGTTTTAGCCCACCGCCAAACACATGGCAGGGGTCGTGGAACGAATACTTGGGATTCCGAAGTCGATAGCAGAGCAATGTCGTGGGTCGTATCTCATGGGAAAAAGCACCCCCAAGTCTCCTTTCAGTTTCACGTTGGTTATCATTTATTACGACTGTTTCGCACCTTGAATCCAACATCTGAATTCAGACTCAAATATCCAAATGATATTCTTGTTCGACATAAGGGGGGGCGTTGGAAAAAATGTTGTGGTATTCTCATTGAATCATCCAGTCAAGGTCAAAGTAACCGGGTGGTATTGGGCATAGGCATCAATTTACGAGCATCATCAGAGCATAATGGTTCGGTATTTGATGACGACGTCCGATTTTCTCATTGGATGGTGCATGCTAGCGTTGCTTCAATGTTCTCAAACGCTCATGCAACATATGAGTCTATAGAACTCGAGAATTTCGCTGAAATTGAGGCTGAGTTTGTCGAAACATTTCGCAATCTCTACGATATCACTTTCCAGAATGAACTCGTTACTATTGAACATGTGAACAGGAATGGAAGCATCGTCATTATGACGAATGAGGGGCAACATCTTGAGGTTGCTTACGAGGATATTCAAGTCAGTCTTCGGAACTAGCTTTTCGCTGTGCAAGCCCAACGGCAAGTAAGATGCCACCGATTGGAATTGGTACAAAGTCGATCATCCATTTTCGTTGAATCTCAACCTCGACGTCAGCTTCATTGCCTCTCGTATCGATTTTGTAGGTGTAAAAACCGCTTTCCTCAGCCTCAAATGAAAATCCAAGCGAAGCTCCATTTGCAATCGTCTTGATGTCGGATTGAATTGTTGAGCCTGTCTCGTCCTGGACCGATATTCTCACTGTGCTCTCATTGTTTGTCTGGACAATAATTTCGAGCCGGTCATCTTTCATCATCGAAACACCGCTCGACATAACATCTCCACCTTCATCGATTTTGAGTTGCGGCTCCCATGCATGCATGACCAATGATGCGAGGAGGATGGAAATACCAGAGAATATGAACACGTCTGAAATTTTCAGAGCGGGCGCATTCCCACCTCCTGCCATGAGCCCTCCTACTGAAACCGATAGATAAGACAAACCATTGTCTCAGGATTGGAATTTTGATTACTTTTTTCTACGAACTGGTTTTTGTAAGCCCAAACGTTGCCTGACAAGACGAATCTTTCCACTCGTCGTCAGTGTTTCGATTCCGAGGTGAGGATTCTTGGAGATGTAGTCTTTGACTTGAGTTGAATAATCAAGAGATACGACAATGATGCATTTCCTATGTGCATTTTCACCGATTCCTTTGTCAAAGTCAAACAAGCGAAGTTTTGAACCTTCACCAACAATGTTTCTGATGCCCTGTAGGGCCTCTTCAATGTGGTCTCGCTTCTCATATCTTTGGTCGAGTTGCAGACCAATCCAACGCCGCTTCCCTCGTTTTGCTTTAGAAAGTCTGGGCCCCATGGTTTAGGCGATGAATTCAAAATAGAAGAGTTAGGAGGGTGAAAGCGAATATCATCAAAAGGAAATTGAGTATCGGTATACTTGTGTCCGATGAAGTTGGAGGCGACCACTTTGAGGAAGAACCACTTCCAAAAGAAGATGTCTTGACCCTCTTTTCGTTATTGAAATCGATGACGAAGCCCAAAACATTGCCTCACATTGGCTTCATGATTGTTTCTAGTGCTCTACTGTTCACGTTTTTTTCAGGAGATCAGTACCTACAGTCAGTCATATTCATTGGTTTGAGCGTCTCATACCTCCTGCTAGGTATCTTTCTTGGTGAGAAATTTGAGAAGACTCTAGGCATGAAATCCAAAGAGAACCAGTCCATTGGCAAGGGAATTATTCTCTCCCTCATCCCACCAATAGGGCTTAGTGTGCTCCTTATCTTGATCATGCTCGTCACACTCGATGAACATGGTGTGGGCGAATACCTTCCAACGCTTTTAGCATCCCTTTTTGTCGTATGGTCGGTATTACAAGGGCGTGCTCTTCTCAATTGGCTGCGTTTATCCGGGCATCAATTGAGATTGATACCCACGAATCCGATACTTCAAATTGGCATCTTCCTCGTTCTCGTCTATTCAGTCGTGTTTGGGTACGAAACATTCGTCCTCAATGAATCGAGTGTTTCGCTTCCATCATATGCTCTCATGTTTGTCCTGATTGGTTTATCGTTCGGTCTTCTTTTGCACTTGACAAAAAAAGAAAATCTTCATGCAGATATAAGCGACTTGAAGAACGCATACAAACGCTCGATTTTTCTTGCTATGCTATTTGTGACTTGGCATTTCTTTACTATTCAAAGACAAGTAAAGGATTCTTCGGGGTCGACCCTAATGTATTTCGAAGAATTATTTCTCATGATCTTTACTGTTATCATGTCAATTTGGGCATTGACATCCAAATCATTCAAATCACAATTACAACTTCTAAACGAAAAAAATGCTCTACCGATTGGTATAGCATTTGGCTTTGCTTACGCAGGGTCAATAGCAGTTCTATCTGATTTGTTCGGAGATGTTCAAAATGTACTCATTGCTGGCCATGGAATAGTTGCCGTTACTATTGTTCTTGGCCTTCGAAGGCAACTCTCTAGAATATATTCAAATTTCTATGACCAGCAAGAAATTCAAGACATCGTTCATTCACTCCCATCCGCAATCCAAAATGAAAACTTGGATACATCCAACAAACTCGCAACACAAATTGATGACATAGAATCGAGTAATTCTGAATCTGAGCACCTTGTTGAAACTACTCAGGATGACGATGATGACGATGTTGAATTAGTTTGATTCGGATTTGATTCCAGATAATATGGTTACAACGCGGATTGTATCTATCAAATCGTCACTTACCCGAGCACCGAGAATTACTTGTGCATCATCGTCTAAGGCTGATGTGAATAGCGACGCAACAGCATCGACTTGGCCAATCGTCATACCTGGTCCTCCCTCGACTTGCACAAGGCAACCTTTTGCTCCAGTGACATCAAGTTCTGCGAGCGGGGCCACCAAAGCCGATTTTAGAATTCCTTTCGGGTCGTCAGGTCTGCCAACACCAACCAGCATTGTTGCATCGCCTGTTTGATTGACTATAGCTCGTAGGTCCATTAAATCCAGATTGATGAGGCCCATTCGCAGCAGTGTTCGAACGAGTCCATCGACGAGGTCTTCGATCCACTCTGAACCCATTTGCCAACTTTGACCTTGTTCTCTTGCCTGCCTTGCAAGTCGCTCCAGCGATAATTGCACGGTGACATGCGCTGTAGATTGTAGCCGCTGAAAACCTCCTTTTGCTATCTCTAATCGTGTTTGTTGGGAATCGAAAGGCAAGGCGGAGATGGCTAACACGATTGCCCCAGATTGTCTCGCTTGACGGGCAAACTCCACCGATGCACCAGTTCCCACACCACCTCCAAGTGCTGAAAGGAGGACAACAAGTTCGACATCTTCAAACAGTCGACGAGTCATTTCGTTCAAACTTCGCATGCGTTGTTCAGCAAGGGGGGGTAATGCGGCACATCCAACTTTATCGAGCGTGTGACCCAATCTGAGGATGTGAGTTTGTTCATCTTGCTCAAAACTCGAAGGGTCTGCATCAACAAGGGCGAGCATAGCCCCTTTACCACATCGATGAAACGCTTGTTTCGCCCATGAACACCCAAGTCCTCCAACGCCCGCTATGAGCAAATTGGATGTTTCCATGATACCATTTGGTCGATGACCCTCAATGAATATTGGGTTTGAAAGTTTTACTCAATGTAACGCAGATACCGGCGCCTGGCATCCCTTGCCCAAGCATTATCTGGTTCAATTTCGAGGACTTTATCGTAATACGAAACGGCTTTCTCAAATTCGGAAAAGTATCTGCCGTAAAGGTGGCCCAAATTCGAGAGTACGGGTATACAATCTTCTTCTTCACCGAGCATACGGAGAAGAATATCTTCAGCCTTTCCTAAATTGCCAGCTAACATCAAATCTTCAGCTTCTTCGAGGTCATTGAGTTGTTGTTGAGTGAGGCCATATGTGTTTTCAAAGGCATGGTTTGACATGAATCTTGCCAAAAACCGAATAGTCATGAATGTTGGCTTTTTTTGAAATTTTTGAACAATGTAAATTTTTGAGCAAAAATCGCTACACTGCAAAGCATTTTTTGTAGGGTTTAACTAACAATGTTTAAGGAGTCCACACAAGTCGGTATAATTGTAGGGTGAGGCAATGCCACGACTATCACAATTTCCACGTGCTGCGATTCCCTTACTCATCGTTTGTCTCTTCGCTTTGCCGCTTGGCTCTTCCCTTCATGGCGGCATTGGTGGAGCCCAAGTTTATGCTGGACCGGACGGCGATGTTCCATTTGACGACGTTGCTAAATCCGGATGTCTTTGCCACAATGCAGTTGCAGATAACAGCGTTCAAATCATCCTCGATGATGTCCCATATGCTTACATCGCAGGTGAAACATACACCATGCGACTACAAATCATTGGAGGCCCACCAGCAACAGGCACATACACCGCTGGGTTCTCGATGCGAGTGACGCTTGGTGAACTCTCTGGTGATGGTTTGCAAAATTGGAACGATGACCTGACATCATTAACGCACACGGAAGGCTCTGCGGATGAGGCGAACAGAGAATGGGTATTCGATTGGACAGCCCCCGCTGAAGACAGTGGTGTCGTGAGTTTTTGGATCACTGGAAACTCCGTGAACGGTGACCTCGTCCCCGGTGTTGAAGACAAGTGGAATCAACTTCAATTCAGCCTACAGGAAGGCTCTGCGGCAACAACATCGTACGGCAAAAGGATGCTCTTCGCTGGTGATGGCAACGTAAGTCCCCCTGAGCCAGACGACCACGGTGTTGACCTCCATCACATGGGGGCGAAACTGCGAGCACACTGGTTAGGTTTGCTTGGGTTCGGAGCAGTTCTTGCAGTTGTTTTGTTTGCAGGACTTCTTCTCAGGTACGGTTTTTCAACTTCGTATAAAGGTCGAAGCAATCAACTTCGCCTTCGATACAAACTCATGCGCCGAGGTGACCAGTGATGGATGACACAATTACAAAGCTTCTACGAGGGGTCGCTGACGGCTCCGTTTCGATTGAAGACGCTCGTACAGCGTTGGAAGGTGCTTCACTCACTGAAGAACAAATGAACAATGCTATTGACCACGGCGTGTTCAATCCTGTTGAACCTGGAACAATTGTAAGTGCATCCCTTGCTCCATCTGGTGCATCCTATCTTGCCATATTCTTCCTCGTTTGGGGTATCTTTTGGGTTTGCTACTGGTCATTCTCAATGATGTATGGTCTTGCTAACAAATGGGACCAGCAACAACTTTCATTCCACCTCGCTATGACATTTACGACCCTCATCCTCATGGGCATCGTCTATCTCAAGTTTATTCTTCCAGACACAATTGTGGTCAAACATGCACAAAACAAATTTGTGCCAGAGCATCAAAAAGATTGGCGAGAATACAAATGGTGATTTGAATGGCAAAAGAATACACATTTCGTCCGCTACCATCCCAAGATACTGGAGATGCTGATGTCACTGGAACACTCGTCAATCGACGTCAATTCCTCCGTTACGGGTTCAATACCGCTGCAGGTGTCTTGACAGCATCACTTGGTGTTCTCGGTTTTGCATCGATTCTTCTTCCACCAGGCGGTGGAGGCGGTGGTGACCTCGCCGTTCAGTTCTGGGCAAAAGGTCGAGAGGACAGTGCTTGGTACGGCCCTAAGCATCTTCAAACCATGACGAAGGCCGATTTCGTCGAAGAGGCAGCAAAATCAAACACCGGCACCGCTGGTGCATCTGGAATTTGGAACGGGGTTCCTGTTGTCGTGATGTATGTCGAACATTCAAAATACGCTAACTCACCAGTCACAAACGGCAAGGCTCGATTTCAATTCACAGAAGGTTACGACGAGACAGGTAAGTATGTGGGGCACTTCGAAGACCTCGCAGACCTTGACCCAAGGCTTTTGCCAAGTGACGACTTAATCATGGTTTTCGGACGATGCACACACTTGTGTTGCATTCCTGGATGGCAACTCGTATCAAATTCGTACACTGATGACTCTTGGACAGCAGGTGGTGGAGATGACGGGGGAACCAAACTCTTCTGTATCTGCCATTCGTCTCGATTTGACCCAACGGTACTCGAGATGAATTCAAACCGAAACCGCTCTAACGGTGCAACATTCAACTATGCAGGTATACAAAGAGCAGGGGGGCCAGCACCCGTTGGTTTGCCGATCATTCCTATCGTACTGAATGGGGATGTCATCGAAGGTATACCAGATTATATCGATTGGTACACATTTTGTGATTGAGGTGAAAAAATGACAACAATGTTCTGGATTTTGTGGTTTTTCATTGCCTTCCTCGTCGTTCTCATCGCATTCACGCTTCGTAAAGAAAGCGAAGAAATGCCTCGAAGAGAAATTTTGAGAGCAGTTGAATCCACTGGTAAAATGGGTGTTGCTGAACGATCGTTCCTTTGGGTGTTTTCTTGGCTCGATACGAGATTCCGAATTCAAGATTATTGGAATATGTCGAAAGGTGCATACTACAACATGCATAGGCAAATGCCACTTACGCACGCTGAAAAGTACAAACTTCGTATCATTTGGTATTGGTACCCGCTGTATTGTTTGGGTGGTATCTCGTTCCTATCGTTCATCATTCTCGTTATTACCGGAACTGTCCTCGGCATCTACTATGTGCCAGGAGGAGAAGGAGACCCCTCGCCAGCGTATGCAAGCATGCAATACATTATGCTTGAATTGCCATTTGGATATATTCTCCGTGCAGTCCACCACTGGACCACGCACTTCATGGTAGCGAGTGTTTTCCTTCACATGTGTCGTGTTTATTTCACAGGAGCATACCGAAACCCACGAGAATTGAACTGGTTGATTGGTGTAGCATTGATGGCTCTGACCATCGTTTTCGGTTACTCTGGTTATCTGCTCCCTTGGGACAGCCTCGCTTACGGTGCTGCAATCATCGGCATCAACTTGGCTAATTCGAGCCCTCTCGTTGGAAAATACATTGCAACACTCCTGTTTTCAGGCTCTGAACTTACCCCAAGGACTGTTACAAGAATGTACTTCATACACGTTTTCATCCTCCCAGTGATTGTGACTGGTTTGATTATTGTTCACTTGTTTATTGTGTGGGTACAAGGAATTGCGGAGCCGCATTGAGGTGATATGATATGGGATTAATCGATAATTTTGGCCGAGTAGCTTCTCTTTACATGGAAGAAAAGCAGCACATGCAGGAGGCTCAAGTAAAGCGAAAGCGCACCCGAACCGGGCACGGCTTTTGGCCGCATGAGGTTCTTCGAGACATGATTCTCTTCTCGTTTATGATTGCAGTTCTCCTTTTCTATGCTTGGCTTATACCTCCTCCACTTCACGGAGCGGCAGACCCATATGCACAAGCAGGGTTCGTATTCCCTGACTGGTATGTATTGTTCTCGTATGGTTACTTGCGTTGGGGTGAATACCTTCCACAGTTCACAGTTCCAACAGGATTTATCGGGGACATCGTCGGTCAACCTGTGTTCCCATGGAACGCAGCGTGGTGGGGTGCAGCACTCACTGGAATCCCAGTAGGTATTCTCGCACTACCTCCGTTTTTGGGCGGTCGAGAAAAGCGTCCTGTCGAAGATCCCTGGTTCGCCGCCGCAGGAGCAGTCTATCTTGCTCACATATGGTTCATTTCTGTGTTTTCAATCAATATTTTCCTCGAACTCTATGGAAAGAATCGGTCTGATTTTTGTAAACTTGATTCTCATGGGGACCTCCTTTGTGGTGTTCGAGATCCATGGATAGCCGATGTGTTCAATTCGATACCTTGGGTGATGACCGGTGTTTTGCTCTGGATATGTATCTATTTCATTGGGAGAATTATCCTCATCAAAGCATGGGGTGCAGGATTTACCGTTCAACGCAGCCGACAACTTATCGTCGGAGCTCTCATCATTTCGTCTGCAGCAACCGTATCGACATGGGATGTCTACGACAACGGATTCTACGAAATGAAAGGCCTTCTCACCATCAAAGATTATGCTGAACTCGAAGAAATGAGGACTCAGCCTTCTGATGTTCATCTGCATGATGCCAACCAGTTCAGTGATGATAGAGGTTGGTCTGAATCGCTCACTGTTCCTACAACAGCATGGCTCAATTGGAACATCTATCAACCTGAACGTGAAGTAATTATCGACTTTGCAAACGCAAATGGTCATCAAGACCCAGCGACTGGAACCAATGCAGCCAACGGTGCATGGAACATCAGTGGGACTGAAACTGTATCGGTAACAGGTTCGTTCCTCGTGACTGAAGATCCAGTATTGTTCCCTGAAGGGCATCCAGAAAGCATTGAGTACATCACAACAGATGTTGCTTGCGAATACCGTTCCTCGGAGCGAAAAATCAACGATGTGAACACACAATTAATGATTGATGCAACACTGACAATCAAAGATGATCAAGGTGCTGTTGTGACTTCATTTAGTGGTTGTACCGGCGATACTGTTGAATTAACAGTTGGCGAGTATTTCTACACATTTGATGTCGAAGCCAAAGGAGCACTTGCTGTGAACGACAGCGTCTATACAGAAACTCAGTTCAACATCGCAGCATTCCAACCTCTCCTCGTATGGAGCGAGGATGCACCTGATGAACTTGCAGGTTACACTGTCGACCTGAACAACATGACGCAGATGGGACTTGGTGGGACGATGTACACAAGTATCGAGAATCCTGCATATCATCAGAATCCAAAAGCTCTTGATGCTAAACTCATCTATGCTATGTTCATTCCTTGTCTTACCTTTGGAGCACTTGTCTTTGTCTTGCTTCGATACATGGCCCGTGGCTATGAATTTGAAATGAACAAATGTTACGGTTGTGACCTTTGTGACGACGCATGTCCTGTCCGTTTGTTCAACGGTGGTGACAAACTCAACATCATCTACAATTCATGGAACAATGAGGATGATGGTGTTCCGCTCTATTCATGTTTGACATGTACCGCTTGTACGAATGCTTGCCCTCAACTTGTCGATTACGACTCTTACGTCGACATTCGTCGTAGTCTCATCGTCGGCGGCCCACAAGCAGAAATCCCGCACACGGTTCTGCAGGCTGTCCTTGCAGCAGAAGCAGAGGAAGAAGCTGATGCAGACTTCATCGCAACCGAGGATTACCCTCTCCCCTCAAATATTGGATATTATCCTGGCTGCGTTGACTACCTCGACCAAGACCTCGTCTTTTCTCATGTGAATGAAGGGACTATGGACCTTGGAGACTCAACAACATCCGCATTCACACTCTTCGATGAGATGAATGTCGATGTGTCTTACTTAGGTCGAGATTTCCTCAAGTGTTGTGGTCACGACCAAAAGTGGCAGGG
>CAZWXR010000037.1:0-14897 GCA_964637985.1 uncultured Candidatus Poseidoniales archaeon | reverse complement strand
GCTAATCCGGTGGTGTCTCACCTCGGGAGTTCGAATCTCCCCTGCCGCGCCATCAATATAGGACGAACTTCATGCACAGCCATGGTAGAACTAAGTATGCCGTTGTTGTTCAGTGTTGTATTTATCGTTCTCCTATTGATTCCGAGAGTTCGAAACGCTCTCATTTTTGTGCTTTTTTCTTACAAATTGATTTGGAAATATCTTCATTTGCGGCCATCGAATGACAGGCCATGGGTCAATGACAACAAAGAAATAGCGATTGCAGAAATTGAGGATACAAATGTTAATCTTCAAAATGTAAGAGATTTTTCCTGGACCACAACTAGAGATTATGAAGAGCATTGGGTCAGCATGGATTTCGATACAAGAAATGTCAAAGATATTTGGTTTGTTCTAGAATATTTTGACCCTGAGCGAAAGGGTTTAGCCCACACGATTCTTTCCTTTGAATTTGAAGATGGGTCTTTTCTTTCATGTTCTATAGAAGCAAGAAGAGAAGAGGGTGAACGATATCATCCAGTCACAGGAATGTTCCGACAATTTGAATTGATCTATGTTTGGGGTACAGAACGAGATTTGATTGGGGTTCGAACGAGGTGTCGGCCAAAATCCACGACACATTTGTTTCGAGCAAAATTGTTCCGAGAAGAGAGTAAGCAACTGCTTCTTCAGTCATATCTCAATCGGACAAATCAACTTGCTGCCCATCCAGAATGGTACAATTCGATATCAAATACATGCACAACGAACATTGCAAAGCATGTGAATGAAGTTTATCCTGGAAGAATTCCTAAATCCTTTGCAATATTACTACCAGGACTCAGTCCAAGTCTATTGGATAGAAATCAGTTGGTTGAACTCGATGGGCACACCATGCAAGAGATGTTAGAACTCTCAATAATTGATGAAAAAGCGATGGCATGGGACGGCGTAGATGATTTCAGCCAAGTGATTCGAACGTAATCACTCAAAGAAGTCGTCAAAATCACCCGAATACATACTTTGATTTCGCTTTCTAGCATCCAAGACTCTCTTTAACCGCTTCCGCTTTTTCAAGATAAGAGGTAACAGGATAAAATTGAGCACGATTAAGCCAATCATCGTAGCACCGGTGGCTTGAAACTCTTCAGTTTCCATAGCATCCTCTAAATCTCCAAGCCACTCAAATCCAAGTGGTGGTTCTGGTTCAGGTTCAGGTTCAGGAATGATATGTTGATTGTAAGTCCACCAGTCATCATCAATATGGACCCGTTCAACGTTATCTGAAGGGTATGTGGCGATGAATTGTTGATTTCCAACTGCATCAATGGGAGCAAGGATATAGTAATACGTTCGGTCTGGCCGAATTCCATTGAATTCTATACCACTTTGATTGAATGTCCCCTTTTCACCAGGCGTGCCTTTCAAGTTGGTGGCCAAAGGCGTGATAAATCGAAGGTTAACATTCTCAGGCTTTGCTTCGATCCTGTACATATTCCATGATAATTCACCATTCAATTCATTTTGAGGCCAGGTCCATGTTAAATTCACCTCGTAGCATCTTGACCAGTCTTTTGTGAGGGAGAAACAATCAGTGGAATTTGTGAACCGCCACGTATGCCTGAAGTCGATAATATTCGTTACTGGCGGAATTGCATCTCCACAGAGGAGGCCAGCAAGGCCTTCTGAATTCCTCGTGATATTGACCATGTCAATATTTGATTGTCCAGAACGGTCTGCTGGAATTAATGCGTATGAAGAGCATATACCGGTCTCCATTACATCAGGGTCAACGTAATGTTGACTTGTTGATGGCAACATTGTAACGAGTGAACCATTGGTTAATTGCTCCCATTGGAAAGCGTTGATGCCTCCTTCAGGGTCTGGGAAGTAGGTTGTGCCTTCAATGCCTCGATATCGATACACATTCCACCCACCGAAATATGGATTTTCGATGTCCCCGAGAGAATCCCAATGAAGTTCAATGCCGCCATTCTTCATCAATGACCATGATAAATTGTTTGCGTGGACAGAGGGAGGAGGTAATTCTCCTGCGATGAGAATGATCCCACTGGAGTACATCTTTACAGAAAATGTTCCATCTTCGTTCACGACATATTCTCTATCACCTATAAATGGCTGCCAGCCTTCATCATCAACGCTGTCGAGGTATCTTAGCTGAACAGTTGACAAATCCACAGTTGATGGTGCAATAAGCGACATATCCAAATGAAGTGTAATCTCCTTTATATCGGGTTCAATCCCCGGATTCTCCACCGATTCGACTTCGAGAATCATGAGGTGAAGTGGTGACAACCCGTTCCCGAGCAGGTAACCTTTACCTATTGCAGGCAATTGCTCAGTAAATGAGTAGGCGATTGATTCTCTAGAAACGATCTCACCTTCAAATCGGGGTAAATCGCTAAAGTTGATCGCCTCAAGAATCTGCATGTTCCTGTAGGTGTAATCGGTTGTACCGAAGGGGTCTCGTACTTCTAGCGTAATATTGTGAGAGCCGATGCCAAGTTCGTCTCCAGAGATATTGAGGTATTGGCCGTAACCAAGAAGGAAGAAACCCTCCCTCCATGTATAATTTAGAGGTTGTGAAGCTACACTACTGGTTCTTGCCTCAAACACAACAGTTTCTGACGACTTATACTCACCATTTGAATTTGATAGGAAAATGAAAGCGTTAATGCTTCCTGCTTCGATATTAATGTCGGGTAGCGATTGACGATTATTGTTCGCCAAATTCACATCTTGCCCTCCTATGCTATCGCTCTGAATGGAGAATCGGAACAATTTGTTTGCGCCTGTGGTGTTAATGTTGTATACACATGTTTCGCTTTCACCTGGGTACAAGGTAGGAATCGTGCACGATGATGATTGCTCGATTTGGAAATTATTTCCATTGAAAATGTCAAAATTCATGACCAGATTTTCAATTGTTTTGTTTCCAAAGTTACCAACGTCAGAATGAACACGTTCTGAACCATAATAGTAGAGCGTATCATCAGGGTCGTGGCTTGGGTGCCAATCAATGATACCTACATCAATCGTATCGTTAATGACGATAGGGATGGTTACAAGGTCATTGTATGAATTTTGGTCTCCATAAGGCGTTCCTGTGCTTGAAATCATTCCAAATTTGAGAATGTACGCCCCTTCAATTGAATAATTGAATGATGGCAATTGCACAGTGTAGGTATCGAGTCCGCCCCAATTTGGCAAGTTGGTTACATTTTTGAATTGAGTTTTCAGCATCTGTGTCTCAGTGCTATCCCAAAGTTGCCAACCGAACTCGGATTCGAGATTACATGTCAAACACGATATGACGGTTCCTCTCGATTGTACGCTGTAATCCGTGTTTGTGTTGAGAATTCTTTGACCGTTATACTCCGCAAGATGTTCAATGTTTTCAAAAGGATTGTAATTTTGATTGGCCGAGACATCGCTGAAAGTTTGGCTTACGAAGATGTTAAATTTGATGAGATCGTTTGCTGCTACATCATCAAGAATAGCGAATTGATATACAATAGTATAGATTCCGTCTGCAGATTCACCTGGATACCAAAAATCGGTTGATGTAAAATTATCCATTGAATCGCCTGGAATGTTGCTTAGCAGGAATGTCCCTTGGTCCGTTGGGCTCGATGTGCAATCTACGACCCCTACATCTCCTGAACAAACGTACCAATTTGCCTGTCGGTTCGAACCAGTCGTGACGCTTCTCATATTTTCTACAGTCACGGTAAAGCCAATCGACTCAGAGAATGTGTACCAACGGTCATCAACGGGTTCAACAGAGCCAACAATGGCTAAATCAGTTCCAGAAGTTGCTGTAGCAGAGGGAGATAATAGAAGCAATGAAAACGAAGAAAGGAGGAAGAGTGCAACAATGCCAATGGCACTGTGCTTTCGTACTTTTTGCATAGGCTCCGCACCGCTCATGATATACGCTCGTCAAACGAATTCAAAGACTCATCGCCTGTTTGAAGCCAGAATGCATCAAAAATTGGGTTCTCAAAGAATTCGGAACAATAAATCGAGATGTAGCGGTAATATCTTCAAATCATTGGTTATGGTCGATGCATGGCGGATGTTCAATCGTTCAAAGACGATGAACAAGGTTTGACAGCAGTCATCGAATTTTTGTCGGCATTCACGCTTTTTTTGATGATACTCACAGCATTTTTATCCCTAGCACAGTTGCAAATGGGTTCAAATGACCCCTCACTCGACCGCTTAGATCGCTCTGCAATACTTGGCGTCGACCGCCTAACATCATCTGAAGGTTGGTTTGTGCCGGTCGTAAATGGCGTATCCGACTATGCAAATGCAACCTCAGATTGGCATTTAGTCTCAATGAATGATCTTGACAATGGTCGATTACAAGCCGGATTGGTTTCGGGAAATAAATTGGACCTGCAAAGAATTTCAGCCCTTTCCAACATCACAGAGGATTCGTTCGCTGCAGGACTTGGGCTCGGAGAAAGGATGAGTGTTCACTTGACGATCAGGGTTGAACAAAGCGATGTTGAAACTCGAATCGGGCAACTCGTCTTTGAAGGAGGTACCTCAAGGTCAACAGCAACTGCATCATCAACAGCATTTAGAACGTTCTATCAAGATGGAGAACAGATTAGGGTTATTTTGGAAGTTCACACCAACGCTCAAGTGTCTACAAAAATGACACTCACCGAAGTAATGACTCGTCCATCGAGTGCGGGTCCTGAATGGATTGAAGTTTACAATCCGAATCAGTTTGCTGTGTCGTTAAGAGGTTGGTCACTGAATCATACATCGGGTATTTCATCGACAAATTATCTCTTCCAAGGGGGTGTCGTACCAGGCAATGCTACAACACTGTTTAGTGGCGACCCTACGACACAAGTCGTTGGTAATGCTACCGCAGTCATCGATTTGGGGAGCGTAGGGTTCCTTGGCGTTGGGCAAGTCAATGCAATTTCAGACGGTTCTGGAACTCTTCGACTTCGATACACCCAACTCGATGAATCCACTCCTGGCGAAATCGATTCGGTCACATGGGGTGGAAACACAGGCCTCATTGTAAATTTAGGTCAAAGTATCGAACGGCAGGATTCCTCACGTTTCAGTCAATCTTCTTGGGCGGTTCAAGAAAACCCAACTCCAGGAGAGTACGTTCAAAGTGGTTAAATCAACTCTATGAGGCGGTTATTTCATCAACCATGACGACTTCGATAGATTGTTCCCATGCAATCGCCTTCCACGTATCAGAGAGATAGATGTGTCACCGGTATCCACGGTTTGGATGAAATTCTTCGAGGAGGTATTCCATATGGTTCAACTGTCCTCGCAGCAGGCACCTGCGGTTCGGGAAAAACAACACTTGGCATGGAATTTCTCGTCCGAGGTGCTCTTGCAGGGGAGGCTTGTGCCCATTTCACGGCAACGGAACCATCAGTCAAATTACTGGAAAATATCCGACAATACCAATTTTTTGATATGAACATGGTTGACTCGGGTCTCATCAATGTGTTTGATATGGACGTGTTGTACTCATGGTTAGGTCTCGACAAAGCATCATTTGAATTGGACGACGTTCACGCCCTCATCAAAGCAATTGTTGACATTGTCAATACGATCGGTGTAACTCGCCTTGTGATTGACTCAGTGACAACACTCTGTTACAAAATTAAATCTGAACAACTGATACGAGATTTTCTCTTTACACTTGGAAAGAAACTTGCAACCTTGGGTTGCACAACAATTTTGATTTCTGAAATCACATCCGCCACTGAGAATGCACACTGGTCTTCATTCGGTGTTGAGGAAGCCATTGCAGATGGTATCATTGTCATGGGAGATAATGAGCGAATGGGTCACCTTTTACGATTTTTACAAGTTGTAAAAATGCGAGGAACGTATCACAGCCGTGCGAAACATGCTATTGAATTGACTCCGGTTGGTGTGATGTTAACGCCGATGTTAAAGTGGGGTGCACAAATTGATACAACATCGAGATGGGGGCAATAATCATGTTTGAGTTTGACCAAAATATAGCTCAGCAACTCTCTGAAGTTTCACTCAACAGTTCGGTTCAAGTTCGAGTTGGAAATTCAAACGCATTTAGCGTGACTGCGAGCACAATCATTCCGCTTATGCAGATGTTTGAAATGGGTGGTGTTTACATTTCAGCCAGCAGAGGGGCAGTCGAAATTATTCAAGCATTCGAAGCCATAGGCGTGGACGTATCGCACATACAGTTTGTTGACTTGGTGTCGTCAGGTATCCTTGGTGGAACAGATGTTCCATACAACAATATCCACTTCGTCGATAGTCCAATTATGCTCGAAAGTATCTTGCTCCGCACATTGTATATTTTACAGGCTTCTGGAAGTCCTCGCAACTTTGTGTTCATGGACAGTGTAAACGCATTGGCAATTTACAACGAGGATAGAATGTTAGCTGAATATCTTCACACATTTATCAACACATTCCGCCAACGAGAGATTCTTTCTGTGATCATCAATGTTCCAGACCAAACCCCTCCACTCGTTTTATCCAATTTGGATTTGTATTGCACTGACCTCATCGACAGAGGAAATGTTGTCATTATGTGAGGTGAAAATATGGCAAAAAAAATAGAATTCTCAAAAGAAGACGAGGAGTTCTTCGGAACGATGGGTTCCTTCGGAATTCCAAAATTTGACGCTGCCATGCGTGGCGGCGTACCTCGAGGCTTCACTATCGTTGCATTTACAGAAACAGGTAGCGGAAGTGATTTGTTTGCAAAACAATTTGTTTCACCTGCTGAAGAACCAGAAAATTCACTTTACATAGCAACCGACGAAGGTCAACAAGATATTGTTCGAATTTTTCAAAAGTACAAATGGCCCCTTGATATCAAAGTTCGAACGATTGGTGAGGAGTACAATAGTAACGTTCTCGAGAAACAATTACTCGCAAGTCGTTACAGGCTTGAAGGATTTCAATTAAGCGATATTCAACGACTCGCACAAACGAGATTTGTTCAAGAATCAACACAGGATTTCCTTACTGAAGTGACAAATGAGGTCATGGCTCTTGGTCCTTATTTTAGGGCAGTTATCGATAACATGGATTTCTTCCTTCAAAGAGAAGATCCAACTCGCGTCATTTCAATGATAAGAATGCTTCAAGCACATGCCCAAATGGTTCGTGGTCTTCTGTTCATTTGTGTTTCAACTGAAGGATTAGACAAATCAGTAAAGCAGGAATTATCTTCAATTTCCGATATGACCCTCTCATTCAGAGTTCGAACAATAGGTTCAGATTTCGAGACTTCAATGATTGTTTCAAAGTTCAGAAACGCTCCTGAAAATCTGAAAATGCTTGTGTTCCGTGTAACTCCTGAAGAAGGTATTACACCAGAAACCGTGGAACGTATCGCTTGATTGTATACTTCACCAATACGACAGGTCATTAAAGACCTGCAATTGGGAAGATCATGGCGGAACGCTCATCCACCGGAGGTTACGACCCCTCCGGCATTGATGATGATGAGTGGGAAATTCTAGAACGCCAACTCGAACAAACCATCCCACATTACGATAAAGTGAATGCTTGGATGACATTTGGTCAAGACAAAAGGTGGAGGAGAAATGTCCGCAATCATGCCTCGAGTGGAATGAGCGTCCTTGAAGTGGGATGTGGCCCTGGTTCGTTTGCTGTGGATATTACGAATGTCGATTTGACGTGCCTCGACCCATCCAATGAGATGCTAAAAGTCGCAGAGCGAAGGGTGGGAGCAGCAAGAAAACAGCGGGGTGAGCCAGAGGCAAAATTCGTCCAAGCAGTTTCCGAAGATATGCCATTTGAAGACAACTCATTCGATTTTGTTTGCTGCCTCTTCTCATTCCGTGATTTCAAAGATAAAAAACAAGGTCTAACTGAAATTCTCAGAGTCCTCAAACCCGGTGGGCAACTTGTTATATGTGACGCTGGTAAAGCAAATTGGCTGCACGGATTGTTTGGGTATCTATGGATGAATACAGCGGTTCAAGTTATTGCTCGCCTCGTAACGAAGGAAAAAGATCATGCTTGGAAAGGCCTTGCTAAATCGTACACTCACTATGGTACGAACGGGTATTACAGGCGGATGCTTAGGGAAGTCGGGTTCAATCGCGTTCAAGGGCGCCTCCTCCTTCCTTTCGGCATGGCAAGTCGATTCCGTGCTACAAAACCAAAAGGCAATACTGCGAAGTAATATCCCACGAAATCATTGCGTTATAGTCATAAACCCCACTTGTCTCGTTTGGACATAGGTGGTCTTTTTTGGGTATTCGAGAAGTGAGAAAAAGTGTCTCCGAAGCCGCTGCACAAGCAGAGAAGCAATTAGAAGACGCAAACAAATCAGCAGAGAAAAAAATCGCTGATTCTAGAAAAAAAGCGTCAGATTTGATTTCACAAGCACATGATGACGCAAACACATCCTCTAAATCTATGATAGAGGAAGCACGCTCGAACGCACAAAAAGATGCTGACAAAGTGAAGAAGGAAGGGCTCAAGGCTATTGAGTCCATCCAAGCATCCTATGAGAAAAACAAAGATAAGGCCGTTCAATCGGTATTGGATGCAGTTTTGAACTCCTGAGGTATAGAGATGTTCGGCACTGTTGATATGGCCAGAATGACGCTGGCTGCAACAGTTGATAACATGGACGAAATCTTATCCACGTGTGCCCAACTCGGTAATGTTCACATTGAAGATTATGTGAATTTCGAAGACGGCATAGGGGTTGGAAAAGCAAAATCAAACGACTCCGCAAACAAAGTGAGTTCAATGCTCGCTAAAGTGAGGGCCGCAAATGCACATTACAAGACTGTGAATACAGATGGTCCAATTTCAGCAAAGGAATTGAAATCACTTACTGAAGGCGAATTTCTTAATCAGATTGACCAAGCTTTGGCATATGCCTCAACAATTCGAGAGTGTGAGGCTGAACGAAATTCAATTTCAGAACAAATAAAATTGCTCACAAAACTTGAACCCTTAGGCATAGAAATTGAGTTGTTGTCAAGCACATCCCATATCGATATGTTCGTTGCAGAGGTGGCAAAGGCGAGCAAAGTTGGACAGGCTTTTGCTGGTATTGGAAACGAAGTTCGATATGAAACTGGTCCAGGAATCGTCGTTGTTGCTTGTTCTCCCAGCAAAGCAACAGAAGTTCAAACCATTCTCGGAGGGCTTGGTGCTCGCCCTATCCAAATTCCATCGGGTGAAGGTAAACCCACTGACCTCATTTCACAACTTCGAACCAAAATGGTTGAACTTGAATCCGAGATGAAAAATGCTGAAATGAAAGGAACGGGCTGGGCAAAGAAGCACGGTAGAACCTTGGTTGCTTTGGAGGAATATCTTACTCGAATAGATTCGATTAATACAGCTCCAACAATGCTTGCAGTTTCAGACATGGCATTTGTGCTTGATGCATGGGTCCCGCACCAAGAAGCTAAGAGTATTCAAAGCGTTCTAGCACCACTCGCTTCACACATCGAAATCGAAAAGCACGTTGACGATCACCACGGCCACCATGACCATGACCATCATGAACCAACACCACCAGTTGCTTACGAAAACGGAAGTGTTTCGAAACCATTCGAACTCATGGTTGATTTGGTCGGACGACCAAAATATGGCACAATCGACCCGACATTTTTCATTATGATGACATTCCCGTTCATCTATGGCTTAATCTTGGGAGATTTCGGTTATGGTCTCATTATCTTCTTGCTCGGTTTGTGGCTAGGAAAGCAACCATTTGCAGTCGACCCAGTTGCAAAGAACGGTGTGACTATCCTGAAGTGGATGGGTGTTTGGTGCATCATTTGGGGGCTTATTTTCGCCGAAGGATTTGGGTTTGTTTGGGATAATTCAACCTCTCACAAAACAATCCCTATTCTCGTACCAATCTACGATTGGACTTATGCGCACATTCATTTCCCACACTTCATGGATTCGCTCCTAAACTTGAAACTGCATGTTCCTTTCCACAGGGCAGATGAGAAGGTCATATCCAACTATGTTCTCATCTCAATTTACCTCGGTGTTGGTCACCTTCTCTTTGGATTCATTATTGGATTCATCAATGCATTCAACGCCCACGGCATTGGAGCGGCATTCTTCGAAAAGGGTTCATTCATCCTTATTCTCATTGGAGGTTTTCTTCATGCCAGACAAGTGGTTGGCTATGGAGGTGAAATGTTCATTTTGTCCGCATGGACTGGAATGGTAATAGCAGGAGTCTTTTCACTCATCATCGGTCTTGCTATTTACGAGAAATTTGGATGGGCGGGCGGCGTTATCATGGGACCTATCGAAACATTCGGTCTCCTAGCGAACACTCTCTCCTACCTCCGAGTCATGGCGGTTGGTGTTGCAGGTGTGAAAATTGCTGAAATCTCAATCACAATCGGTTGGGACATGATGATTCATCCAAGCAACCCTGCGATGATTCTTGTTGGTTTGGTCCTCTTTGTCCTCATTCAGGCGTTTGCACTCGCACTTGGATTGTTATCTCCAAGCATACACGCAGCCCGTCTTCACTTTGTTGAATGGATGGGCAAGTTCCATGACGGCTCAGGTCGTCTCTTTACACCGCTAGGCGGAAGAACCCTTCACGTGGAGGGTCAATCATAGTCCACAGGACAAAAAAAATAATGGAGGAAAAAATATGAAAACAAAAGCAATGAAAAATGTAATACGAGCATTGGTCGCACTTTTTGCAATCACAATGATTGCACAAGGTGTAGCTGCTGAACCAGGTGAAGACACACAAGCAAACTGGAACAATGGTATGTACGGTGATGTTGGTGTGGGTCTATCACTCGGCCTTGCTGCTATTGGTGCAGGCTTTTCCCAAGCTGCAATCGGTAGTGCTGCAGTCGGCATGCTTGCTGAAGACGGATCAAAATTCGGACCAGCGCTCATCTTTACAGCTTTGCCAGAATCTATCGTGATTCTCGGTGCACTGCCACTCTTCCTATGAGTGAATCAACTCATTCAACACATGTTGAATGAGTAAGGAGGATTGAAGATGACACTTGAACAAATTAGCGAAGATGTGCGCAAGGAAGCGGAGGCGAAAGCCTCAGAAATCGAAGCATCTGCAAAAGCTGAATCGAAAAAATTACTCGATGAAGCGAAGAAACAAGCAGATGAAATTCGGTTGAACGCAGAAACGAAGGCACAACGTGAAGCAGAACAGATTGCACGGGAAGTCGTTGCAAGTGCTCGACAATCAAATCAAAAAGAAGTTCTCATTGCCAAAAGAGCCGCTCTCGATGCGGCGTTTGACATGGCTAAGGATTCAATTTCGGATGTCAAAATGAAAGGGAGAGAATCTCTCCTCAAGTCATTGATTGCTGAAGCAAAGAAAGTTGGTGGGAAGGGATTCATCCTTCATCCAGCTGAAATTGACAAAGCATCTCTTTCGAAACTATCTGGAGACTTCGAGGTTGGTGATACCATCCAATGCATGGGCGGATTTATCCTCTCATCCAACGATGGTTCGGTATCCTTTGACATGCGATTTGATACTTTACTCGAGCGAGCTTGGTCGGACAACCTAGCATCAATTAACAACACATTATTTGAATGAAGGGATACAAATGAGGGCAAACACAGCGTACGTTGCAGCACGAGCAAAGTCTCGTAAAAGCAATCTTGCTGATAAGGCAAGGTTGAGGCAACTCATTCGTCAATCACCAGACCAACTCACCATAGCAGTTGGTGACATGGGTTATAGAAATGAGATTGACATGTACGCAGGAAAACTTACAGGAGGCGATCTGGTTGAGGCAGCACTTACCCACAATTTAGAAGTCGAACTTTTGGATATTTTACGAATGTGTAATCCCAAAATCAAACCCGTCATTTCAGTTTACACATTGAGATTTGAATACCAGAATGCGAAAGTCGTTCTTCGCTCAGTTCTCAATGAGGTTGAAATCGAGAAGGTCAAAAACTCGATTCTGCCTGCCATCAATGAAATCAATACACCATGGATATCAATTATCGATGAATCAGATACACTTCGTTCAGCAGCCATTGCAATGAAGAGAAAGTCCTTTGGTCAAGCATTATCAAAATTGCCTGAAAACGCATCACTGTATGACTACGAAGATGCGTTAGACCGTCATTATTTCAACGAGGCTTTGAGTGCTCTATCAGGAAATGATAAAGCGACAAAGTTTGCAAGGAAATTGCTTGCTTTGGAAATTGACCACAAGAACATCTTGAACATCTTGGAAGCAACATCCGTAGGGATGCAAGGGGAAGCACTCGCAAGTGCTCTTCTCCCCGGAGGACGACTCGTACCAACACGTTCGTTTTCGACAGTTTCAATGGGTGGTAAAGATGCTCTTCTTGATGTCTTAAGAGGTAATAATCAATTTGACTTGGCTGAATTCGAAGAAAAATTAAAGCAATGCGATGAGCGTCAAAGTTTGGACCCAATGGTAACATGGTTCAAGCAACGAGAACATGATTTCATGGCAAAGATGAGTTTTCTCCATCCCATCTCTGCCCTGCCGATTATCCATTACATTGCTATGAAAGTGGAAGAAGTGAATGATTTGAGAATTATTGTTCGTGGCTTACTTGCTGGATTACCAGAAGCAGTCATTGACGAACACGTACTATGAGGTGAATAAAGTGGAAATAGCAGTTGTTGGTTCTCCAGAATTCACCTTGGGCTTCCAGCTCGCTGGATTGTCCGAATTACACAACCCGGAATCCGATGATGAATTATATTCAACACTCCGTGGCTTGTTATCAAATTCAAGTGTGGGAATCGTGGTTCTCGACTCGACCATTTTCCCCACACTTCCAGACAGATTGAGAGAACAACTCTCGGCATCTGTCTCACCAACCGTCCTCGGTATCGGAACTGAAGAGGACACAACCTTGCGAGATACAATTCGTAAGGCAATAGGAGTCGATCTCTGGCAATAGAGAAAAGGAGGAAAAAATATGAGCAAAACAGGAGCAATATACAGAATATCTGGACCGGTTGTAACCGCTACAGGAATGAAAGCAGGAATGTACGACGTGGTTCGTGTAGGGCATGAAGGATTGATGGGTGAAGTTATCGAATTACACGGTGATAAAGCCATCATCCAAGTATACGAAGATACATCGGGTATCCGTCCGGGTGAGCCAGTTCAAAACACAGGTGAAACACTGTCAGTTAGCCTTGGACCTGGTCTTCTCACCCAAATTTATGATGGAATCCAGCGGCCACTTGCTACACTTGAAGAGGTCATGGGTGTCTTCATTACTCGTGGTGTCGATGCAGATGCTTTCGACTTGGAGAAAACATGGACCTTTGAGCCAACCGCCAAGAAAGGAGATGAAGTCTCTGGTGGCGATGTCATTGGCCATGTTCAAGAAACTGAAACGATTGTTCACAAGATCATGGTGCCTCCTACCGCATCTGGAACAATCAAATCGATTGAGTCTGGTGACTTCAATGTGACACAAACTGTGTGTACCCTCGAAGATGGTACAGAGATACAAATGATGCAAAAGTGGCCGGTTCGAACACCTCGACCATATCGACAAAAGTATGCACCAGATACCCCACTTGTTACAGGAATGCGAATCCTCGATTTCTTGTTCCCACTCGCAAAAGGCGGTGCAGCAGGCATTCCAGGACCATTCGGGTCTGGAAAAACTGTAACTCAACAATCCCTTGCAAAGTATTCCGACGCACAAATTGTCGTCTACATCGGATGCGGTGAGCGTGGAAACGAAATGACAGAAGTTCTTGACGAGTTCCCCCACCTTATTGACCCAAATACAGGCAAGCCTCTGATGAACAGAACGGTCATGATTGCAAACACATCAAACATGCCCGTAGCAGCACGTGAGGCATCTGTGTATACGGGAATTACCATTGCAGAATATTTCCGAGACATGGGTTACGATGTCGCTCTTATGGCAGACTCAACATCACGTTGGGCAGAAGCAATGCGTGAAATTTCATCACGTCTTGAAGAAATGCCTGGTGAAGAAGGATATCCTGCATACCTGTCATCAAGAATTGCAGAATTTTACGAGCGAGCAGGTCGTGTTGAAACGCTGAGCGGAAACGATGGTTCAGTCACCGTTATTGGTGCTGTTTCACCACCTGGTGGTGACATTTCTGAACCAGTTTCACAAGGAACACTTCGAATTGTGAAGGTGTTTTGGGGTCTCGATGCTGGACTGGCACGTCAACGACACTTCCCAGCGATAAATTGGCTGAATTCCTATTCACTCTACCCACAGAGTTTAGACCAGTGGTTTAGAGACAATATTGCACAAGACTTCCCTGAAATTCGAACACAGGTGAGTGGTTTGCTTCAGGTTGAAGCCGAATTGCAAGAAATCGTTCAACTCGTTGGTTCAGATGCACTTCCAGTTGACCAGCAATTGACACTTGAAGTAGCTCGAATGATTCGTGAGTTCTTCCTTCAACAAAATGGGTTCCACGATGTCGATGCCTTCTGTGATATACGCCTTCAATACAAGATGGCAAAGGCCATCCTCACATTCCAAGACGCTGCTAAAACGGCAATGTCAAGCGGTGCTGTCCTAGGTGATGTCGTGAACGTCCCAGGTCGTTCTGACTTGATGAGAGGTCGATTTGAAAGCGGTTACATAGACACCATTGACGGAATGGTCAAAGAAATGGTGGCACAAATCGAAAATACAGTAGGTGGAAATTAGAGGTGATCATATGAGTGGAAAAGAATACAGAACAATTACAGATGTTAAAGGCCCTCTTGTTTTCTTGAACAAGACAGAGCCGGTTGCTTTTGGTGAAATCGTGTCAATTCGATTGTCCAATGGTGAAATGAAGAATGGCCAAGTACTCGACACATCAGATGACCTTGTCATCGTTCAAGTTT
>CAZWXR010000036.1:0-15109 GCA_964637985.1 uncultured Candidatus Poseidoniales archaeon | reverse complement strand
TGTCTTTGCTAAGGTAGAACACACCGTTGGAGTCAGTCGAACTCCCAGTGAGTCCAAACCATCCTGCTGTTGAACCTGTACCTGTGCCTGATGTTTGACTTGTCCAGGTTGCTAAATCACCGTCAACAGTGATTGTACTTTCAGACCAGGTGGCCCCTCCGGAGACTGTGACGTCAATGGTATAGTCGCCATCCATCGGTCGAAGTCCCACTGCAGTAAATCCTCCACCATTTTCGTTGGTTTCGCTGGGGTTGATTAAACCGACAAGAACTTCCATTGTGATACCGAGATAATCATCTGCGTTGTTGCTATCACGAAGAGCAGTGATACGCATACCGGCATTCTGTGCTTCTCGGGTGAGGAATTTACCGGGAATGTCAATTTCCTTTGTTTGACCGTTGCTTGTTTCTGCTTTGATGACATAGTCCACGTCACTTGAGCCAGCATAGTTTTCACCATTTCCAGCAAAAATTTCACCCAAACCTACTGAAAAGGAGACAAATTCGTTGCTCTTTTCTTTACTGCTCGTCCACATTTCCACACCATCTGCGGTAATAGAAACATCAACAGAGTCAAAAGAACCTCGAACTCTAAAATCGAGTTCATCGTTGGTTTCGTCAATGGAGAGTTCTGTAATGGCCATACTTGCATTTGTTGGAACTGCCATTAAAACAGCATATGGACCAGATGCTATGAGAATGGCTACAATAACAGAACTCATCATCTTGACATTGTTTGATGTACCTTTCATCTTTTCCGAGGCAACAATACATCCAATACCAATAACGAGAACTCCCGCTACAACAAAGAGGCCGAATGCACCACCTTGAAGAGAAAGAATTGCTCCAATGATGATGACGATCCAGCCTGCAAGACCGATTTTTTGAGCGTTATCAACCGCAGACGGTGCAGAACCTGCACCTGATTGTGATGAAGGGTTCTGTGGCGTGGCATTGACAGGTTCAACTGTATTTGGTTCAAATGTTGTATCGCTGCTTTCTTCTGACTTGCTTGTTGCTTTCTCGAGTAGACCACCCATTCTCATCCCTCTACTACGAGTCAAAAATGAACATGGTTATGAATCAAACGCATGGTTGGACCATGTTGGTCCAATTTTTTAGGATTGTTACAGACCCGGGGCCGCTTCTTTCCATTCGTCTTCTGACTCTTCGTCATCTTGAACAATGAATCGCCGACCTGCTACTGCCGCAGCGAGAGCAATCATTGAGATGCCTGGTATGACTTCGAAGCCTGGAAGATAGACTCCACGAACATAGATAGTGATCATTTGTGATTCTCTGTTACATCCACCGTTCTTACAAGCGAAGTCTGATTCGGCGTAGAAATCAAGAACGTGGTACGCATCTGTCCAGCCCTGGTTTTTTGGTGTTCGTACAAGGACACGTGCTTTTTCAGGTGCAGTGTTTGGCTCGATTTGAACAACGTTAATTGGAAGGTTGATTGTAAAACCACTCTCTTCGAGGTTCTCACGGGTCGAATCTGTCACACCGATTTTCATTCTATCGATTTGGTTACCGTAATTGTAAACTTTGAATTCGAAGTTCTTATCTGTCTTTGGCATGAGTTGAACGAAAGGTTCGACAGCCTCAACTTGAACGATACTGAATTGCATGATATTAATGAGTGCATTCACTTGTGATGATGCGGTGTTGGGCGGTGGCAAGTTGTTCAACTCTTGAACTGACGCAGATACCGTGAGTTGTCGAGATTGCATTTGCATGTAAGGGTTAGCTCGTACAACAACTTGGAAGTCGACATCTGCTCCTGCTCCCACATACATGTCACCGGGTGCTGCGGTGGCAAGTCCGTCGCTTGTCACTTGGATGGCGACTTTCTCAACATACGCAGTTGGGTTTGAAACTGTACAAGTGGTGTATCCTGTGAGTGTTGCACCAGGCTTCACTTCGACATTGATTTGCCCTGGGGCACAGGTCATCGAAACAGCAGCACCGGAGAGTTGTGCAGATGCTGGCGGAACTGCCACGAGCATGAGTGAACAGAAATACAGTGCAATGAGAAAGATTGGTCGCTTGAAAGATGCCATAACCTCACCCTACACCTTGTCCAAAAGTAAGTCCCTCATAACGATTGTGGGCTTCATAGGTTAAAAAATTGTTTTCTTATTGAGTCAAAATGTGGGCCCGAGGGGATTTGAACCCCTGACCGCCCGGTTATGAGCCGGGTGCTCTAACCAACTAAGCTACAGGCCCTTGCTCCATGTCGGGAACATTCGCATGATGAATCTTATCCAAATTTTTGTTCAAAACTGAGCGAGCGAAGATTGGGTTGGCAAAATCCATTCTCGAACGGAATGTTCCAATTGTTGACGCATTTCCTCTGGTACGAAAATGAGAACTTTTTCCTTTGGTTGCACCAGAGACCGGATGAGCGGGGAGTGCTCCGAAGCATCACGACCATCTTCTAACATGATACCTTGTGAATAGGGGAGGTAACCTCGTTTGCGAATCGTTGCTGCAATGACATCATGTTCACCGTCACCTCCATTTGATTCGACGAATTCTCGTATTTTTGGCAACACAACATCTTTCATTTCTATGGTAAGTGTGTCAATTCTCAACGATTTATGGAAATTCTTTCTCGAAAGCAGTCGATTTGCAAGACTCGAAAGTTGAGCATCCTCATGCGAGGCCCAATGTGGTAATGCGACTTTGACATGAGCATCGTTGAGTTGAGCGTATTTCTTTGGTGATAAATCATCGTTGAGCAACATATCACTCAATTCCTCACTCAACGTCAACGAGGCTTGCTCCGCAAGCTCCCTTGCTCGGACAAGCATACGAACGAGATAGGATTGAGTAAGCATATTCACCTTGTGAAAATAGACTTGATGATACATGTGGTATCTGGTGACGAGATATGCCTCAATTGCAGGCAACCCCCAATTTTTCACAACGAATTGACCCTCAGGGTTCACCCTTAGTGCTCGAATCACTCGAGCACTGTCGAATCCACCAATTTGTGCACCGGTGTTTGCCTGGTCTCGAATCATGTAATCCATTCGATCGACATCCACTTGACTACTCACGATTTCCTTTAGAAATTGTGGGATTTCAACACCTTGTGCATCAATATCCTGACCATCCATGATAGAGAACAATCTGTTTCGTCGCTCTTCGCCAAGGTGATGAAGCAAGGCCTTTCCAATATCGGTTTCCTCACTGGTGAGGATCAGTTTGCCCCAGTGTTCATGGGAATGAAAGGTAGCGAAGACATCTGGTGTTTCGAGGAGATGAGAATATGGAGGGTGGCCAACATCATGGAGCAGTGCAGCCAACTGGACAAGTTCCTTGTCCTCCTGAGAGATGAGATGAGGATGGACATCATCGAGATGGTGGAAAAACTTCCCTGCTAAGTGATAGGCTCCGAGGGAGTGAGCAAATCTATTGTGTGTGGCAGCTGGGAAGACATATTCACAGGTCGATAATTGTTGTATTGAGCGCAGACGCTGGAATTCAGGTGTGTCGATGATTAAGGCATGTGATTGCGGCACAAGGATGTCCCGATGGATTTCATCACGGATGACCCTATCCTGCTGACTCATGATTGCGGGCTACCATTTTATTTTTTAAAGGGATTGGAGTAACGAAATTTTTCTATGAAAATCAATTTACATTGTATTCGCTCATCGCCAACCATGGCAGACCCCCTCAAAGGCATGATGGACAAAATCACCAGTGATGACCCAGAGGTACGTGGCCAACAACTTTGGGTCATGTTTGCATTATCGCTGTTCCTTGTTGCTGGAATGAATTGGTATGCCTATATTCGCGAGCCGTCTATTGTTGAAATTAATGACCTTGTCGAATACAAGAACGAGGTTGTCAAGGTTCAAGGTACGCTCATTTCATGGGTTGAAGACCCCTACGGCAGCGGAGATGACAGAATTGATGCAATCATCGAGGACGACACTGGCGTTGTCGAGGCGCGTTGGTTCCGTCCGGGCGAAATGCCACCAATCGGAACGACGGTCACAGTGATGGGCGATGTCATCGAGTACGAAGGGCGAATGTGGATACAATCTCTTGGTGCAGGGGCGTTTGAATGGTCAAAAAGCGACCTTCCGAGCGTTACGAAACTCGCTATTGCCGATGTTGCGAAAGAACCGTGGCTGTATGCAAACACGACCATCGAAATATCAGGATTCATTGGGGAAACCATCACTCCCGATGCAACATTTACTTCTGCATACTTGGGTGACCATCCAAACTATGGCAACTCTGACCACCAAATGCACATCATCGTTCGTTCCGCAACAAATGAATGGATTGAAGCATCTTCAAAGATTCAAGTTCGAGGCATTTTGCAATATCAACAACGCGACATTCGCTGGAGCCTCATGGTTCAAGGTTCTGAAATTTTTGTTGACCCTTCCCATGAGATTCTCATTACACAACTCGACTGGGCAGATGAAGCAACTTGGAGTTATCAGTCAGGACAGTTGGTCGATATGACTGGCCTGCTCGACACGAGCAAAGAAACTTGGACACTTGTTGGACCGAACAACGCTCGCATCTGTGTTGTACCTCTATCAAGCGAGCGTTCGTCTCTTGATGGCCAACACAATTCGTTGGTTACATTTCGTGGACGGCTGACTTGGTCAACAAGTGAATCACAATGGTGCATTGACGCCACGAATGGTGAAGCGGATGACATGACCATCCCACAGTCAGCACCTTCGATTCTCGGATTGCTTTCCGCCGACCCAATGGGGCTCATCGGTGACCAAAACCAAAGATACACCGTAGCGGCATTCGTAAAATATGCCATTGAACCATCCGTTGATGATGAACGAGGATATCTTGTCGACGCTGCATCGTACACACCGGGTTGGACCACAATTGCAGCAACCTTCCCGAGTCCTCGTACCTCGTGGATAGAAGCAGGACAAGCGATTACTGCGAATATTTCCATTCTTTGGGATGACCAGGATATGCGAATTCGCTTCATCATTCACGAATATACCCTGGGCAATTCACCCTCACCACGAACATTGTTGTGGGACGATGGACCAGTGCAATGGGGTTATACACTAAATCAGCGCGTCCTCCTCGACGGAAGAGCCATTGAAGAAGATGGGCAAACATACCTCATCCGTGACGGTTCAGAAACCAAAATTCTGCTTTCACCGGTTACGGGTGGTATCGGCATGGATGATCTTCACATGAATCAATCCATGACGTGGGAAGGCCGACTTGTCGAAGTTCAAATTGACGAGGTGAGTATGGGTTTCCAACTCACAGATGCTGATGCACTTGATTCAGACGGCGACAGACTAGCAGATACTATCGAGGAAGGATTTGGAACCTCTCCGTTTGCTGAAGACAGCGATGATGATGGCACGGATGATAGAACGGCATACGAACAGCAGGTGTGACGAAGATGGAGGCTTACTTTGTTGACTTAGGGTGGCTTTTCATCGCCCTATTTGTCGGTGTCTTGATGGGGTCGATGACCGGTCTCATCCCTGGATTTCACGTCAACAATGTTGCGCTTATTTTACTCGCAGTTTCTCCCGCTCTTCTCGACATTGGCATCCCTCTCTTTGCCGTAGCCGGCATTATCGTTTCGACGGGAACTGTGCATACATTTCTCAATTATATTCCTTCAGCCCTCATAGGAGCACCAGATGGGGATACTGCACTATCGTTGTTGCCGGGCCACAGAATGTTGCTTGCAGGGAATGCAGCGAGAGGAGTTGCATGGTCAGCAAGAGGGTCGCAACTTGGTCTATTTTTATCACTACCTCTCATCGTTGTTGCCCGCATTGCATTTGGACCTGAACTTGGCTGGTATGACCAGTTACGAGATGTCTTGCCATTCTTGCTCTTGGGGATTAGTTTACTCCTCTTAGCAACAGAAACAACACGCCTTGATTGGCCGAGGTGGATGCAAAAGATAACTGGAAATCGGCTTGGAAAAGATTCACGGTTGGCTGGTTTCATGTCTGCAACTGGATTTTTCCTCCTCGCTGGATTTTACGGATGGGGCGTCTTCACCCTACCCGCCCAATCACCAGTTGGCATGCCAGATGCGAGTCTGCTTTTGCCAAGTCTTGCCGGTCTCTTTGGTATCGCAAATTTGCTCGACATCTATGCAACAACATCTCACCTCCCACCGCAAAAAGAGGACTGGACATTACCACCAATACGGCCGCTTATTGTTCCATGCTTTTGGTCTGGTGTCGCTGGTGCTTCCATGGGCGTCTTACCAGGTATGACGGCTTCACAGGCAACCGTGCTCGTCATGGGTGGTAGGAACGTCGCCGCTAAATTTCAGGGGAAAGAAGGCTATGGCATGGACTGGGAAACTCGGAAATTAACCGAATTGACCGATGAAGAATTGCTCGAAATTGCAAAGGCAGAAGCAGAAGGCGGATACGAGGGCCCCCAAACAAAACAAGATTTGGAAGTCATAGCCATTCTTTCTGCTGTGAACACTGCTGTAACTGTCATGGTCCTTGGCTTCCTCTACATCATCGGACGGTCAAGATCTGGGGCGACATTGGCCCTCAAAATGATGTATCCGATCGAAACATGGTCATCGCTTGAACCAACTTCAGATTTCATTCGCTTGCTCGCTCTAACGCTGGCTGCAGGATTGTTGGCTATGCCGATGATGAAATATGTTGGAAAGGGAATGCTTCGACTCCATGCTGCCATTCCACTACAACAAATGGTGATGGGCGTTATACTCTTTGTTATTGCCCTCGTGTGGTTGACAACGGGATTTGTGGGGATTGGCGTTCTCATTATTGGCACATTGATTGGCCTGCTACCACCTCGAATAGGCATTCGTCGGTCGCATGGCATGGGCATTATTCTTGTTCCAATCATGATTTACACATTTGCTCAGAGGTTTGATGCCTTTGGATTCTTGTGAGGAAGTTTCTTGAACAACAAAAAAAACCGAGGAAGCGTGAGACTGATGAGGAAAAAAGTATCGCTTAGTATCTTTCTCGTAGCATTGTTTCTTTTTTCTATGATATCACCTACGTTCATACTTGAGAGGCCTGATGAAATTCCTTTGGCGAATGGAAGAGCTATGGCCTGCACATCTGATGTTTGTATCAATGAAATTATTCCTAATCCTAATGGATACGATAACGATACATATCCAAATGGTGAATGGTTGGAATTGTACAATTTTGGTTCGAGTGATGTTGACCTTACCGGCTGGAGCGTCTCAAATAGTGCGAGTAAAGTCTTGTTGTTTGATTCGTCCAGCATCATTGGCTATTCGAGTTCAAACAGTCAAACATGGACCATAAGTCCGGGCGAGTATGTGGTCATTGCTCGAAATGGAAACTCGAATTTTTGGTTAACCAATACTCAAGATGTCATTTCACTCCTTGACGCATCGTCCAATACAGTTGACGAAGCATCGTGGGGCTCTTCCGCTTCCTCAGGAGTCAGTTACGAAGAAGATTCAACGAACCCATCTTCACATTGGATTCCAACATCACAACCAACGCCTGGTCAGCAAAATAGTGCAGGTGGCCCAGTCACATACATTCCGGCTGACATTGTGATCTCAGAAGTGATGGCTAATCCATGGCCAAGTCTCGACAATGCTTCCTATCCCGGTGGTGAATGGATTGAAGTGTATAACACTGGCTCTGCACCGGTGGATTTGACGGGATGGTCCATCGTCGATTCAGCAGGAAACACGATTGATTTTGACCAAGACCACCTCGTCGGTTCAACGGGAACACCTGAATCTTCAACCATACGTGGTGGAGAATACCGGCTCCTCGCTGTCAACAGCACCGGAGCGTATGGTGTACTGAACAACGGGGTCGAATCGATAACACTCAAGTGGCCAAATGGTTCTAACGCTCAACTTGTGGAATGGTCTTCATCAGTTGCGGGCTTCTCCACATATGGTGCACCAACAAGCACATTTTGGTCTTCAATCTCATCCTACCCTACACCAAACGCAACGAATGCACCTTCTCTTTCGACCATCGCTCAGCCCTCAAATGACATCATTATCAACGAAATTCTACCAAACGCTACAAGTGAACCGGATGTCTTTCCTGACGGTGAGTGGATTGAAATCCACAATCAGGGAACGACAGATATTGATTTGATGGGTTGGAGCATTATTGATGGCATGGGCAACACAACGTATCTCGACCCAGGCACACTCGTGTTTAACGCAACTCAAGGTGCCACAATCATTCAAGCAGGAGCATATCGAATTGTCCAATTTTCTTCAGACACACGATTGTGGGATGAATACAACCACATTGTCTTACGCGACGCATTGAGCAATGATGTTGACATGGCATGGTATACAACCGACTATGGCCAAGATATTGCTTTAGAACGTGATGCAAATGCTGCAAACCCGTGGATACCTGCACTTTGGAAAACACCAGGTCAACCTGCACCAGGCTCCACCCCCTCAAGTGCAGACCTGCGTTTCTCTGAAATACTTCCAGATGGTATTGGAAGCGATTCACAAGATTTTCCAAATGGTGAATGGATCGAAATTGAAAATTTTGGTTCCGTAGATATTGACATCACGGATTGGAAACTTCAAGCAGCAGGGCGAAGTTTCACATTGCATGAACACAATTTCCCGTACCAATCGGATGGGCTCATTCCAGCAGGACATGTAGGTCTCATCGCATTGAACGGTACGAGTTCCTTCTATCTCAAACACACATCAGCCGACACCATCGTTCTGGTTGAACCGAGCGGCGCCGTGGTCGATACAGCATCGTGGAATCAAACTGAAGAAGGGAAATCATTGGTTCGCTCAAACACAAGCCACGCAGGATTGTCTTCTATTATTCAGCCGGACATGGAGAGTTTTGATTTTGTCAAAAATCCATGGGCAACGCCGAATCAGGTCAACCCTGAATGGCAGAATTATGTTGGAAGTACGTCGGTGGAAATTACCGAAATTTATCCGTACTGCCCCGATAGCACAACATCTCCTCAGGAAGATTGGATAGAATTCCATAATGTTGGAACTGAAGAGATCAATTTATCTCGATGGCAAGTTATGGATTCAGATGGCGTTTACAAGTTCATCACTTCCGACAACATTTGGTCGAATGACTCAACCAATTCGACCATCGTCGGAGCAGATGAAAGAGTCGTCGTCCAACTTGAGCCTTGGTTTATCTCCGGATTGGGTGATTCATTTCAAGTCCTCAACCCAGACCATGTTGGCATCTTAGAAATTCAGTGGGATGAGGTTACTGAATGTAAATCACTGGCCCGAGTCAACGGAAATTGGACATCGATGCCATGGACCACTCCCGGTGAATCTGAGCCAGATTTAACCAATTTAGCATCGTATGAAGATATCAAAATCACTCGATTTATGCCTGATGCTTCAACGAGTGTTGATGCTGACCTTGAATTTATCGAGATATCAAACACAGGAACGCAATTTGCTTCCCTTGATGGCTGGACTCTTCGACACACATCAGCATCGCTCACACCATACAACACAACAATTCAATCACTCCTCATTGCACCAGAGAGTTCAGTTGTTTTAGCCTCAGATTCAGCGTCTCTTGCGGTCTATGAAGACGGTACAATATACGACATATCTAACGTTCTCAATCGAACGATGTTTTTTTCAGATTCGGGAGCTGCAATTCAACTTGAAGACCAAGACGGAAATATCGCTGATGTCATCGTCTATGAGAACGGTCCCGTTACAACTTCAGGCTGGGAAGGCATTAGCCTTGTAACACCGCTCAGTGGAATGAAGAACCTCATCTACGTTCGCGGTGATGGTTGTGAAGACTTTGTTGATACAAACGCTGCATCCGATTGGCAAATTCGTTGGCAACTCCTTGGAGGAAGTGCCCATTGTGGTGACAGAGAACACACAGGGACATTTGCGATTACCCCGCTCATTGGTCCTGAAAGTGGAATTCACGATGTATTGTCTTGGATTAACGGTGCAGAGGAATCACTCCACATTCATATCTACCAATTCCATTCTGATGTTCTTGCTGAAGCCCTCATCAATGCCCATGAACGAGGCGTAGCAATTACTGTGATTATTGATGCTGGAGATTCATGGTGGACTGATTATGAACTCGAACAAAACAAGGGCATAGCAGTGACACTCTTGCAAGCCGGAATCGACGTGAAGTGGTTTGGCACTTCAAGTTCAGATCCGTATCTCTTCTTACACAGCAAAATTGGTGTTCGAGACAGCGAAAGTGTTTGGATAGGCTCAGGGAATTGGAAACAATCTTCTCTTCCAGCAATGGGTGAATCAGGAAATCGGGAATGGGGTATGATTCTTGAGAATGATATCTTTGCTCAATCGGTCCTGGAATACTTAGAATCGGATGAAGAAGATGGCAGGATATACCTTGATGATGTATCACTTGATGACATGCCAGATGATTGGACGTTCAATCAAGGAGTCGATTTGGTCGGAGCAATCACAAGTCCGATACAAGTCGATGGAACTGCAGAACTTTTTGTCTGCCCTGATGATTGCATTCAATCTCTCGTGTCAATGATCGAAGGTGCAGAGAATGAAATCATCCTGTCTCTCCAGTATCTCGACCTCGACTGGTCGTATGGATGGGGTGAAAATCCTCTCATTACCTCTCTCGAACAGGCCGCATCAAGAGGAGTTTCAATACGATTGATTCTGAATGGTGCGTATCTGGATAGTGACATTCAAACATCAATCGACCTCTTCAACGAAGAATGGAATGCGACGTTGGGTTACGATACTGCCGCTATCGTCATGGCACCAGATGAATTGATTACGAAATTGCACAACAAAGGTGCGATTATCGATGGAAGCCAAGTTCTTATTTCATCGATCAATTGGGGCGATTCAGCATTAATTCGAAATCGAGAAATGGGAATTTTATTGTCAAGTGATACCGTTGCCGACATCTACAGGTCATCATGGTTGCTTGATTGGAATCGACTATCAACAGACATCGATTCCGACCTTGATGGCATGGATGACAAATGGGAGGAAGAAAACGGTCTCCATCGAACCCGTCGAAGCGTTATCGGCGAGAGTTTCATCGAATCAGAAGATGACCCTGATAATGATGGATTGCCCAATCTTGCTGAATATCAGTACAACAGCAATCCTCTTTCTGCTGATACTGATAATGATTGCATTCCTGATGGCTTAGAATTGCAATGGGCTCAAGCTCAAACTCGAGATTCAACAACACCATCGATTGACCCACATGTTGCCATGACATCTTCAGATGCCAATGAAAACGGCATTGACGATGGTGAGGAATTCGGATGTGATTTATCAGAAATCAACCAGTTTGAGAACACAACCAACACTACTTTATCGATCGATGACGATGAGGACGGTGTGCCCAATGAGAACGATTTTTGCCCATCATCTCCTGTTGATGAACTGGTTAATTCCCGAGGTTGTACGGCCGACCAAGAGAATGCGTTGAGTGTTGATGCCGGACAGGGGTCCTCAGATGAGAGTAATTTGATGCTGTATGTCATGATGGCATCACTCGTCTTTGTCCTTGGTGCATTTCTTGCCTATCAAGCAAGAAAGAAGAACAGTGAAGGAATTGTGGAATACATCGAATCCGAATTTGACACCTCATCTGAACTAGAGAATTCTCCACCAACGGTCGACCAAAAATCATGGGTTCAACCAGTATTGGATGGTTCGTTATCTGAAACCGAGGATGTTTCAATTGAAACATCATCACACCCAGAGGATGAACGGCAACGCCTTCGAGGATGGAGTGATGAAATGATTCAAGAATATCTCGACCAAGGATGGACAATTGCCCAACTCGTCGATTATTACGAAAACCAAGTTCAGAACAACGCTGACATAACATAACATTAAAGATGAACCTCAAGAATGAACATATGAGGCACATGGTTTACTCAAACAGCAATCCGGTCATGACCAAGAACTTTTGGTCAACAATGGAAGATACAAACAGAATGACATTTGAAGGTACGATGAACAAAATCGGCTACCTCACGGGCGTCCTTTTGTTAAGTGCAATCATTACAAGTGCTATTGCACTCTCATCTCTTGAGAATCTTATCTTGGTTTACAGCCTTGCAGGTATAGGAGCACTTGTTGGTTTTGTGATGGTGATTTTTATTTATTTCACTCAACCAGAAAACCCACAAACCTTGATGACCGTGTATGCTGTCGTTGAAGGCATTTTTATCGGTGGATTCTCAAGCGTCATGGAGGTCTTTTTTCCCGGCTTGATTCTACAAGCAGTCTTTGGAACAGCGATTCTATCTGCCGTGATGTATGGCCTATTTGCAAGCAAAGTGATTCGCCCTACGCCCACATTCAATAAAATCGTATACAGCATGGTCTTAACAATTGTACTTTTGTACTTGATTTCCTTTATCATGCAATTGTTCGGTGCTCAAATGCCTTTCATCCACTCGAATGGTCCTATTGGCATCGGATTCTCGGTCATTGTTCTAGCCGTAGGTGGATTCATGCTCGTAAGTGACTTTGGATTTATTCAATCTTCAGTACAGCATGGTGCACCAAAAAAGTATGAATGGTACGCAGCATTTGGCCTCCTGATCACACTGGTTTGGATTTACATCGAAATGATTCGATTGATTGTGAAACTTCGAAGTGATTAATCCATCGAATATCAACATCTTCACATACCTTCGACCATTTGGCAATGCCATGGAGACGATTCCAGAGCTCGACTTCCATCATTTCGCATTCGGTGACCGTGATGAAAAGGAATTCTTCGTCCAAGAACTGAAAAATGCACTGTCAAATATTGGATTTTTTGCGCTCAAAAATCATGGCATACCTGTCCAACTTATTCGTGACGCTTACAGCCAGTGTGATCTGTTTTTTGACCTATCAGAACCTGATAAATTGCCATATGCTCAACCAGACCTTCATCATCAACGAGGATACACACCTTTCGGAACCGAACATGCAAAAGACCAAATTGCACCAGATTTGAAAGAATTCTGGCAAACTGGCTTGCCAACTTTCGAAGGAATTGATACATCCTTTCCAGAAAACATTTGGCCGGATGATGTCGTTCCAAATTTCAAAAATGTTATCGATGGCTTGTACCGTAAAATGTTGAATCTTTCTGTAGAATTACTCAAAGCATGTTCACTCGCTCTTGGAAAAGATGAACAATGGCTACCTGAAATGACACATCTTGGTAACACGATTATGCGGCTGATTCACTACCCGCCTCTCGGAGATAATGTCCCACAGGGGGCGGTGAGGTCTGCTGCTCACGAAGATATCAACTTCATCACGCTCCTTGTCACTGCTACAGCAGATGGGTTGGAAGTCATGGACCACGATGGCTCGTGGATTCAAGTTCAAGGAGATGAGGAATTCATCATTGTCGATACTGGCGATATGATTCAAAACATGACGAATGGATTTTTCCGTTCGACGACCCATCGTGTTGTGAACCCAAGTGATGCCTCGACTCGACGTTATTCAATGCCGATGTTTGTTCATCCACGAAATGAAATTGACCTCTCCCCTATGCCCGAATTTGTTGAAATGACTGGTGGGGAGGTGCTATATCCAAGCATATCAGCAGGGGATTTTCTGTATCAGCGTCTAAAGGAAATTGGATTAGCATCGTGAGATGAGACCATGGAGGAAATGGAATTTGAATCCATGATCAATGCCATTGCCAATGGAGAGAATCAATCCAAAGACCTCATTTTCAACTTTGTCGAAAAAGTAACAACTGGTTCAATCAATGAACCTCGAATCATCAAATGGCTCAAAACAATGCACCGTTTTGGGTGCTCTGACGATGACGTTGTTCACCTTACGACTGCGATGAGAATGTCGGGAGCGACGCTAGAGTGGAACGAGGGTAAACCAGTTGTTGACAAACATAGCACAGGAGGTGTTGGCGATAAAATGTCCATCATGCTTGCTCCTGCATTAGCAGCCTGTGGAGTTCGCGTCCCTATGCTTGCCGGTCGAAGCCTAGGTCACACAGGAGGGACCATTGACAAATTGGAATCAATACCACATTTTTCTTGCGACCTATCACCCGAAGATATGATTCGAATCGTCGAAGAGATTGGATGTTGCATTGTTGCACAAAATCCGAGTATTGCACCTGCTGATGGTCGCCTTTACGCACTGCGGGATGTCACCCATACCATCGACAACGTACAACTCATTACTGCTTCAATTTTGTCAAAAAAATCTGCTGAAGGTTTGGATGCTCTTGTCCTCGATGTGAAGTATGGATCTGCTGCGTTCATGAAAACAGTTGATGATGCTACTGCTCTTGCTCGTTCAATGGTTGCAGTAGGCAATGGTACTGGCATCAAAACCATTGCACAAATAACACAAATGGACGACCCGATTGGTAGTCATATAGGAAATTCGTTAGAAATTCTCGAATCAATCGAGGTCCTTCATGGTCGTGGACATCAGGATACGATTGATTTAGTTGTCCTTCAAGGAGGGGCACTTCTTCACCTCACAAGTATGGCTGATACTGAAGAAAAAGGCCAAGATATGATTCGTTCAGTTTTGAACAACGGTAAGGCTAGAGACGTCTTCTTGAGCATGTGTATTGCTCAAGGCGTGCCTCAACACATTGCAAAACAACTGCTCTCAAATCCTACATCTATTCTCCCCATGTCAAAACTCAAAACACAGTTTTGTGCAAAAAATTCTGGGTACATTTCCAACTTTTTAACACGAGAGATTGCAGAGCAATTACGCCGAATGGGGGCTGGACGCCTGCATCTTGAAGACATCATCGACCCTACCATCGGCATCATCATCGAAAACCACATCGCATCAAAAATTTCGATAGGGGACCCAGTGTTTACACTTCATCACTCGTCTCCGTTGACAAACGAGGAGCAGACATTTTTTGCCACATGTTTTGAAATCCAACCTGAACCAATCACTCCTCTTCCAAGATTACATGTGACCATAACATAAGGATTGGATTGAAACGAAGTCATGATAAAGGGGTGCTTTTTCGGTGGTCTTGCCGATTTAGCTTAGCTGGTGGAGCGTGGGACTGTTAATCCCAAGGTCGTGGGTTCGAACCCCACAATCGGCGCAT
>CAZWXR010000035.1:0-15470 GCA_964637985.1 uncultured Candidatus Poseidoniales archaeon | reverse complement strand
GGTAGTCAAGATGTACAATCCATCGTGATGACGGCAAATGCACCAGGATATCCTGTCGAATCGATTGAGTTCAATCCAGATGAAGTTGTGGACGAGGTCATTATTCTTTCACTCACTCCGAATCAAGCACCGACACTCAGCATTAATTCACCTTATCCCGGTCAACGAATCATGGAAACAGAATACATCACCTCGGAAATAACAGTTTCAGATGACCTCGACTCAATTGATGATGTGGTGATTCATTGGATGATTCAAGATTCGCAGGGGAATGAAGTATACAGCCACACAGGCGATACATCATACAACATTACCGACCTATCCGCAGGGTTTTACCTGCTTCTTGTCGAAGCCACCGATACGTTGGGAAGTTCTTCATCAAAGAGCGTAGATTTCGAAGTTACGCTCCTTGACACCGACGGAGATTGGTTGTCGACCTGTGATACAGAGACATGGTTTGATGCATCCAATGGTCGTTCATGTGGCCCAGATGTCTACGATGGCGATGATGACGATGATGGCGTTTCCGATGAGAAAGACGCGTTCCCGCTCGACGCTTGTGCAGCCTTTGACACTGATAATGACGGTCAACCAGACACGATCAATTGCCCTGACGGTGTAACGACATGGCTTAATGAAGACGACGATGATGATGGGGATGGCGTACCTGATGTGCTTGAAGGAGAAGATGCTACATCAAATGATGATGACTTGAATTTGACACTCCTCGCCGTCGTCTTGATGGTCGTTCTTGTTGTGTTCTTGCTTGTTCGGTCACGCCGAGGCGGAGGCTCTTCGGTCGAAAATCTCGACCTTTCATCTCTTGCAAAACGCGATGTATTTGACGACAATCTATAGGGGCGAAAACGTGAGTCCAATATCGATATTGACGTCGGAGATTGTTGCCTTCGTCTGTGTCTTCATTTTAGCACTCATCGTCATTTGGGATGCATTCTGGTTAACAAAACAGAGAAATGATGTACCTACATTGGGTGAATTACCGAATTTGAGTTTTGCTTGGGCGAGTGAAGGCGTCCATGAAGTTGCCAGACAGTGGGGCAATTTATTCTCCATGGCAGCGATGATGGCTTTGCCTTGGGCACTGTTGAGTGCTTCAAATACACCTATACTATATGCGATACTGTGGGATGTGTTCCTCGGGCTCCATTTGGTCTCTTTACTCGTGCCCAAAAGATATGCCGTAACACCAACACACCTTTTTGCCGACGGTCAACGTTATGAATGGAGTCGGTTAAAAATGCCGAAGAAGCAACCAAAGTCACGCATTATGCTCTTGAGGATGGGATGGGGTCCTTTTGCCCCGTTGCCTCTTGGAGGGCAATATCATGATTTGGAAATTGCTAAGCAACGAATTCGTATCTTCAAGGATGTACAAATTGATGTTGAAAACGAATGAATCAGCCTCAATTATCTTCAACTACCGCTGGTAAGAGCATGTTAGGAAGGATGACAATGAATGCCAGTGATGCACGTAATCGATTACAAGCAGGTAATCTTCGTTTTACTTCAAACGCAGCAACTTCTGAACCAACAGTTCATCATGCAACCGATGAACAAACAATTTCTGGACAATCACCCTATGCAACCATTCTCACATGCGCGGATTCAAGAGTGACGCCAGAGATTATTTTCGATGAAGGCATTGGCTCATTGTTTGTTGTCCGGACTGCAGGTGCAATAGCACGTTCATCCCAGATGTCAAGCCTTGAATTTGCAGTTGGACAATTGAATTGTCCGCTCATTGTCGTCATGGGACATTCAGGATGTGGGGCAATAGCAGCAACCTTGGGGTATCTTCAGGGCCAAGATGTCGCATCTCCGCATCTTCAAACACTTGTTGAGCACATCTCATCTTGCTTGGACAATCAACATCTCGAGGCCGATGAAGCAGCAAAGAAAACGGCCATAGAAACATGCCAACAAATCATCTCAACCTCATCAATGATTCAGCAGGCTATCGCTGAAGATAAACTTCAAGTCGTTGCCGCAATGTACAACTTTTTGACTGGCGGTGTCGAGTTTCTTTAACCCCCAACACATAGTTCAATAACTCTTGTTGAGGTGGAAAACTATGGCCCAAGATGACGCTCAGCCTCCTGTTCATGAGCGAATTTCTTGGCTTGCTCATCAGATAGCCTACCACTCGGACTTGTATTACAATCAAGCAAAAACTGAGATTTCAGATGCAGAATTTGACCAACTTTGGGACGAGTTGAAACAATTGTCCCCCACCCATCCACAACTCAACCGAGTTGGTGCAGATGTCGACCCTGGTACTCAGAAAGTAGACCACTTGTTTCCCATGCAGAGTTTGGACAAAGCAACGTCAAGCGAAGAGATAGCTCATTTTGTTCAAACGACGACCGGTGGTGCATTACAATTTCTTGCTCAACCAAAACTCGATGGTTCCGCTCTTTCTATTGAGTACCGAAAAGGACGACTTGTTCGTGCAGCCACTCGAGGAAGTGGTGAACGTGGTGAAGATGTCACACGTAATGCTATGAAAATCCCCAATATTCCAACCCGTTTGAGTGCCAATGTTGATGTTCATGTACGGGGAGAAGTCGTGATGCCTCTCGAAATTTTCGAATCAAAATACAAAGACATCTCGCCCAATCCTCGCAATTTAGCAGCGGGGGCACTTCGACAAAAATTGGAAGTTGGGAAAGCAGATGCTGCCGACCTTCGTTTTCATGCCTACGATGCGAAATTCCCATCCGGTGCGGAGAGGCATCCAGCAAGCGACGAGCCACCAGCAGCACAATTTGATTCAGAAGTACTTGATTGGCTCGTCAAACATTCCACAATCGAGCCAGCAGAGTGGAGCATTCATCGCGCTGAAGATGTGGGGGATGTTGTTGGTTTACTGGAAACATCCACCATCGCATGGACTGAACGAAGGGCTTCATATGCGTATGAAATCGATGGAGTTGTATTGAAAGTTGATTCAATATCTCGTAGAGACCAATTGGGGAAAACAGCACATCATCCAAGATGGGCTCTCGCATGGAAATTTCCACCCGAGGAAGCAACATCTGTTCTCCTTGATGTCATTTGGCAGACTGGTCGGACTGGAAACATCACACCCGTCGCAAAAATTGCTCCCCAGCGTGTAGGAGGTGTAACAGTTGAAAACACTACTTTGCACAACGTCGGTGAGATTGAAAGACTTGGCTTGGCGATTGGAGATAAAGTAAAAATTGTACGACGAGGGGATGTGATTCCAAAAATAGAATCAAGTCTTGGTCCTGCGGTATCCCACGATCTTCACAACCGATTTCATGCTGATGGCACATTATTTTCCTCGGTTTTGCCGGCACACTCACCGATTCAAGTTCCCACTTCTTGCCCCGCATGTTCGGGTGATGTAGAGTTGGAAGGTGCATTTCTCAAATGCATGAACTTGGCTTGTTCAGCACGAACAGGCCGTGCAATTTTGTACTGGTGTCGTGCTTTGGAAATGGATGGCGTTGGAGAGAAATTAGTCGAACAATTGCTCGAGGAGGGCAAAATCAACTCGATTGCTGATCTCTACACACTTACACGTGATGATTTGCAAAGTCTTGAACGAATGGGCGAAAAGTCCTCACTCAATGTCCTTTCCGAACTTGAAAAATCGAAGAGAATGACCCTTTCAAAATTCCTTCATGCTCTTGGCCTTCCTGGAATCGGACCTGAACTTGCCATGGCCGTTGCAAAGCACCTCACATCGCTCAAGGCTTTACTAGAATGGGTCGAACTGGCTTTTGCTGAAGTCGATGACGAACATTTTGGCCCACAAGTCGATGAGCACGGAAAGCCACACACAGAAAATCAAGCCCTCCGAGAAATGCAGTCGATTGAAGGCATAGGTGATGTTGTTGCCCTTCACATTCGTGACGGTCTTCATGTCCGCATGGAGATGATTCTCGCATTGATTGAGCATATTGTTGTCGAGGATGAAGTCGTCACATCAACAACAGGTGCAGTATTTGACGGAATGACATTTTGCATTACAGGGACCCTCAGCCAAGGTCGAAAGGAATTTGAAGAATTGATTCGAAAATATGGTGGCAAAGTTGTGGGAAGCGTATCAGGCAAACTTTCTGTCTTACTCGCAGGGGAAAATGCAGGCTCGAAGCGTGCAAAAGCCGAATCCTTAGGTGTTGAAATTTGGAATGAAGAGAAATTCAACGTGTCAATTTTTTCCAATGAGAGCAAACCTCCTGTTGAGCCCGAAAAGAAACCCGATGGAAATACAAATGCTACAACATTGTTTGATTTTACCTCTCATTCAAACGAAGAATAAAAAACTAAACTATCGTAATATAACGCATGAAGGTTAGAGTACTCACATTAACGAGTTTGTTGGTTCTCTCACTGCTCTTCAGCCCACTTACGCAAAGTAGAGACGATGGGATTTTCAATAGTGCCAATGGTTGTTCTTGTCATAATCCAGCAGGCTCGTTAACGCCAACGCTCGATGGCTACCCATCTGAATACACACCAGGCTCGACCTACACCATCAACATTAGTTCATTGAATCCTGTGTACTCAACAGGCGGTTTTTCGCTTCAAGTCAACAAAGGTGAATTGACCAATCCAGGCACGATGGTCGACATTTTTTCCAACAAACTCTCGGCAACACACAATGACATTCAACGCAATTCATGGCAAGTTGATTGGACTGCACCGGCTGCAGGAAGTGGTTCTGTCACGCTCAGTGTGGCGGTTGTCAATGCGGATGGACTTGGCTCGAACAAAAACGATGTCAAGGGTACGTTATCGGTGCAAATCACCGAATTTGTGGATTCAAATTCACCGCCTTCAGTAACCGATGTTCATATCTTACCTTCAAACCCTTCAACAACTGATGACCTTTCAGTCAGTTATACATTCAACGATGATGATGGCGACATAGAGTCTGGAACCGTGATTCAATGGTTCAAAAATGGCGTTCTTCAATCAAGTCTATCATCCTCCGTCGTTCCATCCTCTGCAACAAGTCGAGGAGAAGAATGGAGTGTTGCAGTTACACCATCAGACGGAACAGCGAGCGGTCAACAGGTGACATCAAATTTGACAACAATCGCAAATTCACTGCCATACTCGACAGACATCACGATTTTGCCCCTACAACCTTCATCAGATGATGACCTCACCCTCACCTATTCGATGCTCGATGAAGATGAGGATGTCGTGACATCTTCGATTGTTTGGAAGGTCAATAACCAAAGGGTTAGCAGCCTCGACAATCTCTCTACCGTTCCGAGTATCGCTACTAGAATTGGTGATACATGGGAAGCCCACGTACTTCTCGACGATGGTTTCGATTCAAACCTCGTTGTTAGTTCAAGTATGTTCATTTCCTCCGACAATTCTGCCCCAACAATCACTTCATTGGCTATTATCCCAGCAACGCCCACTTCTTCCCAAGACATTGAAGTCGTATGGTCCATTGATGATGAAGAGGGTGACGAAGAAGAAGATGTTGAGATAGCGTGGCTCAAAACCGGCGAAATCATCGATGACCAAACAGGCTCAATCTTGCCATCATCCTTAACATCTAAGGATGAAACTTGGGAAGTCATGGTTCGAGTTTTCGATGGTTTTGGCTGGTCGAACTGGTCGACATCCGAGATGTTTACGATTCAAAATTCGTTACCAACAATATCAACAATTGATTTTGATTCAATTGAAGTATCATCTGACAGCAATGTTTCATTCACCTACACAGCGACAGACGCTGATGGCGACCCCGTTGAGATTTCTTCTATACGGTGGATAAATGGTGAGGAGGTTGTTGATTCAGGCACACAACAAACGCTCTCGTATGAATTCACTTCGAAGGGAGAATCATGGTATGCAATGGTTCAACTCACCGATGGCGTAGATGTGGCGCCTTCAATTTCCTCAGCACCAGTTACCATTGTCAACAGTGAACCATCAGTCAACATTCAATTCGACGAGGAACATATTGCAAAACAAGCATTAACTCCAGCCATCGATATATTTGATGAAGATGGTGATGGGATTGATGTGACGATTGCATGGTACAAGAATGGGTTTCGAGATGGGTCACTCGACAATCAAACAAGCGTACCTGCTTTGAAAATTGGTCCTTCGCAGGAATGGAAAGTTATAGTTCAAGCAACGGACATCGATGGAGCATCCATCACTGCTGAAGCATCGGTCGTCATTCAAAATGCGCCTCCGCAAGCAAAGATTCTTCCTGAATCCAACACAATTTGGCTCGGTGAATTCGTTACATTTGACGGCTCTACATCGATGGATAACGATGGAACAATTGTTGGTTATCGGTGGTATCTTGATTCAGGTGAAGGTGATCAGATTCTTATCGGTACGGAGACGACGGTAACATTTCTGGCCCCAGATTCTTTTGCCTTGATGCTGGTTGTTACAGATAGTTCTGGTGCGACATCGGAGGTTGTTGAATCATTCACCTCAAGTCAAGGACCGAGTATTTCACAAGTCAATCTTGTGCAGCAACAAGAAAAATTCACACTCACATGGCAATGGGATGGCCCTGAAACGGTGTTTAGAATTTATGAGGATGGTCGTGCGATTGGTGAAACAACTGCATTAACATTCCAAGGTCGTAGTAGTCTAGCCGTCGAACAATCGTTTTCGATTGTACCTATCGTGGACGGTCAAGAATTACAAGCAGGTCAAGCACAATCTGAATTGGTCGACTTCAGCAACGTCGAATTAGACCAAGAACCTTCATCCTTCTTTGCTTTAGGGATTTCAGTACTGATGTTGAGTTTGGGCACGCTACTCATGATGATGGTTATCCGCAAGGAGGTGATGCAATGAATTCGTCGCTCAAAACACTCGTTCTCTTCGTGAGTTTGTTGTGTATTTCTTCATTTTCTCAAGCAAACCCTGGTGGTGTAGGGCCTTCGACACAAGACATGCAGTGTGGGGGTGCATGCCATGGCGATGCTGATTTGAATGCCACCTCTCCCTTTACCATCCAACTTCAACAAACCTCAACTGCTTACGCAGGATTACCAATGTCGATGAATGTCGAAGTATCCAATCTCGACCAGATGCAAATCGATGTCTTAGGCGTCTTCCTTCTCACCGATACGACAGGGTTTGAAGACACACCAGAAGACGATGGTTGGGCGATAGTAAGCAATTCGGAAGGAGGCGATGAAAACTATGTTGAAGCACAACCGAAGAGCACGTCGTTTGGTATTGGATGGGTGTTAAAACCACCATCTGAGCCAGGTACATTCACTTTCTTCGCATCGATTCATCATGGTTCTACAGATCAAAGTGGTACGCCATACTTTGGAATTTCAAATGAACCATTAACGATTGAAGTTTTACCAGTACCAGAAAATCTACCCCGTATAGACCCCCAAAGCGTTCTCCCAAGTCAACGAAATAACGGCGAACAAACCACCTTTACTTTGTCAACGCTTGAGGCAGAGTCGGTGTTGATTGAATGGCGTCTACAAGATGGAGATACGCAGGTCTTCAACGCCACCAAGACAGGTGAACAACAATGGGATGTGACAATCCCTGCTACATTGACACCCGGAATTGTTGAATGGAGGGTGACGCTCGAAGGCAATGATATTGTTCAAACCTCCCCCTGGCTCCAAATTTCAAGTCTATCCGACAGTGTTGACATTGACAATTCGATGTTGTACTTGCAATCGTTTGCTTTGTTGGTCTTTTCATGTGGGTTTTATCTTGGCCTCACCCTCCTTCTTCCCTCAACACCGATGAAGGAAGACAAGATATTCGTTCCTCTCAACCAATCAGAAGAAGACAATGGAGGTGAAGATGAGTGATCCCTTCACCTCCAACATTGCACGTTGTGGGTACCGAAATGGTGGTCGGCTCATTTGCATTGTCGGGTGCATGTTTCTTGCTCGCTTTGCTTGCCTCATTTGGAATTTGGAAATTTCATATGGTTCATAAGAAGGTTGACACAATTGCACATGGGGCGTTAGTGTTTGGACTTTTAGCAACACCGCTTGCCATTCTATCTGGCATTCAATCAAGTCCTGGCGAAGACATACAATCAACGATTTTAGCAACCAAAATGCTTCTTGCCATGAGCGGCGTTGGTCTTGCTCTTGGGGTTCTGGTTGTTCGGATGAAACAAGGCATTGAACTTTGGAATCAAACATTTGCATCTGTAGCTCATGCAATGTTTGGAATGACGGCCGTTGGGATGATGTTGCTTACCGCATCATTAGGTGGACGATTTTCGAGAGGAGAATCGTTGCTGGATTTTGCACATCTGCCATATGACACTCTTTTCCTTGCACCAGGATGGTTTTCAGCAGCCCTCTTGCTGATAGGGATAGCAAATACAATTTTCTATATTCGTCGAAGTTCAACCATAGAGCATTGAATTAGGTCCACCGGTGTGTTCAAGATTCATGTCCATGCCCTCCATCATCGCTTTGATGCTCTGTTCGATTTCTTCGGCTTCTTCGATAAGTGGAGCATGATCCAGGTCAATGGTTGGCAGGAGATGGTTGAGTTGTTCGATGAGTGCAGCCGCAGCACGAGCATCTGGGAACGTTGGATTTGCTTCAACCATTAGGGACATGGTGTCGATACCTCGTCGCATGGCTTCAGCGAGCAAGCCACCATTCATACCTCGAACAACGCCCCCTTCGGCGAGTTGAATACCCATGCTTGTAAGCAGTTCTCTCGTTGCCTCATTCGCCCCAATGCCAATGACATCAATCGCATCTGTATCGTCATAATTGATGACAGGTTCAGTACCGTCGAGCGATGCTGACATTCCATTTTTTGCAAACGCATCGATGAGAACGCCAGCTTGAATGTTGTTTTCTTTGGACCACTCGAACAATGTCCACACAATTTTGTGAACTAGTGGGTCTGGAACCACAAGTTCACTCATCAGCAGGATGACTTCACTGCATCCTCGAATGGAGCATTTTTGCTTGCCGCTGTATGCTCGAATAGGTGGGAGCGGCTCACCCTTCTGAAGAATGGCAATCGGAGGGAGCCGGTCATCGACAATACCGCCGATAAATTCGAGTTCAAGATTATCGATGAGGTAATGTGCAACAATACTCGACACCATACCAATGCTTGGGAAACACGTGATGACCAGTGTTTTTTCTTCGACAGACTTGCTTAATCGAATTGTAGGGCCTTCCATATCTCTTCCTTGTTCGCCTTAGGTATCAAATCTTTCCTTGAATTGGAATCAAAGCCTTCATGATTCTTGAGGGAAACCATAGACCATGACCGAGCAGAAAAAAGAGCGACAGCACCAACTCTCACCATCTGCTTGGAATAGATACGAGACATGCCCAAGAATGTACTGGCTGAGCCGCCAAGGATTTCCACGTAAAGCTGGTATGGCTGCATCTTTAGGAACCGCGGTGCATGCTTCAATTGAAGACTTACTCAATATGGATATATCCGGAAAAGAAGATATGGAGATGGGGTGGTTTCCAGATACGGCAATGCAGATGCTTCAAAATCGATGGGACGAGGAGAAAGAAATCTTTCTTGCAACACCTCGCCGACCAATGTGGAAAGAGGAGAAATTTTCTGAAGCGAAACGACAACAACGCGGAGGAGTCATCATGTTGCTTGACCATATCGGCGTCAAAGGTTTAGCCCCTGAGCGAATTTCATATGGATTATGGAAAAAATTACAGCAACATGTCATTGCTGTTGAAGGAGAATTGAAAACACGTGACGGTCGCCTGATGGGTCGTTTGGATTTACTTCTTGCAGATGTTGATGAGAGCGGGAAAATGACCGGATGGCTTGTAGCCGATTTGAAAACTGGCAACGCCCCAGAAACGAAACTGAAGGAAGAAGTCAACCGACAATTACGTATGTATCGCGATATTCTTCTTGCAAACAATCCAAACGCACCTCAAGTCCGAACAGAAGGGTGGTACACGAAGACCTCCTCAAAGTGGCCAGCATCAGGGCCAAGCGTGCTAGAGGATGCTTATGCGGCTTGGGAGGCGACACAAATTACTGATGAACCTCTACCTGCAATCGCCGGTCCAGATACATGTGGTGGATTTTGTGATTTCAAAGCATGGTGTCCACATTGGTGGAATTGGCGTCAAGATTCAGGCACGCTGCACACTGGTGATTTTAGCGACATGGTTGTTCTTGTACACACATACGACAACGAGAGTGGTGCAGCATCTGTTGAACTTTGTCACCCGTCAAGCACCGAGGGCCAACCGTTGCCAACAGGTGACAGAATGAGTGCAAAATTCGATGGTCGTGGGAAGGAGGCTTTTGAGGAAATGTGGGACGAACACAAAGGTGCAGTGTTCATAGCGTCAGCCATGATTCGAAACAACGTCATCAAAGTTGGTCATTGGTGCGATGTGTTACCTTGGAAACCGATTTCAGATGCTGGTCATTCGCTGATGTAGTCGCGTAAAATCTCTCGCACCTCATCCTCGTCGATGCATTTTGGTGACATCATCCAGTGAAAATAGGACGGGTCTTCTGTAGCAACGACACGAACATCGACACCTCGGTGTCGACCAAATGCAAGAATGAACTGATCACCATCTTTCCGAATCTTCCCACCAGTATCAACAAGCGGCAAATCTTCAAGGCTTCTTCCTAATTCTGACGCATCTTGATTCGAGGCATCACCATGGGCAAACCAGCGTTCAAGTTCTTCGATGGATTTTCGAAACATTGGTGCGTAATCAAGCGATAGTTGCCAAAAAAGAAGAAGAGTTGCAGCAGCATCTGCTCCTGCAGTATGAGCGTTGGATAGGTCAATCTGGTGCCGCCTGCATAAACTTCCAAGATTGTGTGGCCTTGGAAGTTTGAGCCTTCGCACGATTTCAAGTGTGTCGAAGACTGCTTTGGGTTTTGGAGGAAGTTGCCCAATGCGAAGAAATTCTTGCTCAAGCATTGCTAAGTCGAATCGACGGACATTATGTCCAATGATAATCGCTCCATTCATCATGTCAGCCAACTGGCTAGCGTGACCGATAAATGAATCAGCACCTTTGATGTCGTTGTCATAAATGCCATGAATTCGGCTGGCGTCAGGTGGAATGTTCCTCTGTGGGTCAACGAGATGGTCGAGATGAATTGCTGCACCATCTGTATCGGAACCAATCAATGCGTACTGAACAATTCGGTCTCTCGAGGTGGAGATTCCTGTCGTCTCTAAATCAAAGGCAAGAACTCGCTCACCCTCAAAGAAATCGACACCCATGAATCCTTGATTGGTTGCAAGCATTTGAACATCTCGCATTTTGGATTTGAGGGATGGACAAAAATCTCATACAGAACTTGAGTGTGGGGGGACCATGTCCTTGAGAGACAGGTTGCGTCAATTCTTTTCTGGTCAACCAACCATCGAAAAAGACCAATCCGAAGAAGAACAAGACAATGAACTGGTCGAACAGTTCCACGAGCGAATTGAAATGTTTGAACAATCCGCTGAAGAATTGTTTGAAATTGATGATGAACCTTCGAATGAGGAAGAAATTGAGGTGGCTACTCCGGAATACGATGTTGGTGAAGTCAGGATTGAGGAGGCTTTACTTTCCGAGGAGATGGAAGATTTTTCCCAAACAAATGAAATTGAAATCCATGATGTCTCTGAATTAGACGACCCATACGAACATGCAACAATCGATGGTGACCTTCCTCAACCGATTGACTTTGATGAAATGAACACGACGGCGACTTGAAAGAGACGAACAATTAGAAAGGAGAAGCCATACGGAAATTCATGCAACGCATATTCCCTCGATTGAAGACATATGCTCTTCTTTTCAGTGCGTTGATGTTAACCCAGTTGACAGCAGGTTGCACAGGAATATTAGATACAACAGTGAATCCTAGAGCAGAACTGGTTGCGTACCCTCAACTCATTCAAGTCGGCGAGATGGTTACCCTCGACGCCAGAGAATCAAGTGCAGTCGAAGGGGTATTGGTTTCTTATGAGTGGGATTTTGGCGATGGACAAACCGCAGAAACTGTTTCAGCATTTACGTCACATAGTTATGTGAATTATGGCCAATACACCGTCACTGTCAAAGTAACAAATGACCAAGGCGGAACGGATGAATCGACACAGTTGGTCACAGTGAATGGTGCCCCAATTCTTAATTTGACCTATCCTGATGATGTTCGCTCTGGAGACACCATCCTCCTCGACGCATCTGCAACCTATGACCCTGAAGGGGCCCAACTGATGTTTGCATGGGACCTTGATTGGTCGGTTGATGCCGATGGAGATGCAGACCCTAGAAACGATGTTGATGCTGCGGAGGAGAAAATCATGGTACCAACAACGACGTCAGGTGTTCTCAAGGGAAGCGTAGTTGTGAGTGACGGTCAAGGTGCAAGTTCTCAAGCCACATTTGAAATTACAATTCAACCCCGTATGTATGAAGTTGTTTGGATTTACGAAACCATCGAATATTCTTGGCAAGATTATCTTGAACAAGGAGAATCTTGGGAATCCAACATCACTCCGTCTGATGAAGGGAGAATCATGGAGGTTCATGCGCTTCTCGAATTGGATCAAGATGTTGCTCCACCGTATGACAACTTTACCTTAGTTCTACGAATTCTTGATGATGGTATGCGTGTATCAGAGCAAACCGAAGATGGTAATTATACAAATCAAGAGTCAGCAAAAGCAGAAATAGAAATTTTGGATTTGAACATTCAGCCAGAAAATGCATTGTACTCTGCGGATTCGGAGGACCAACTCCTCAATCAACTTCTATCGGGAAATACAACACTACGCGGTCTTGGTGAATGGATTTGGGTTGTATCTGCAGACCAATCGGACCCTGACTCATTCATCCCAGGGGTGCCAGACCCCGACCCCGGAAATGATTGGGAATTGATTGTCAAAGTCCTCATTGGACGCCCATCGCTTACCGAAGTGGCCGTCAACGACTCATCGATGTGAAGAGAAAGGTGTATCAATCAAAGACATTTGGCAAAAGGTGAGCGGTATGGTTGAGACAGTCGAAATCAGTCGAGTTAACATTCGAGATTCACTTTCGCTCGATTTATCCGTGTGGATGCTCCATCCTGACGATTGGGATTTTCGACCAAAAATGGTGTATAAAGACCAAAATCTCAAAATTCTTTGCTCTACAAAAGAGACTCTTCTTGCAGAAGTGGAATTAGAAGCGGAACATGTTGAAGTATTGATGAGGGACAGGGTTGCTGAATTACGTGTGAAATTCCAAGTCCAAGGAATGCACGGGCGTCTGAATGACATCCACCCCATCATTGCAGACGGCAAAGCAAAGAAACTCGCAACAGCCAACTGGAAAACAACTCAACCAGTCAGTTTCGAGTAGGGAATCCCCCGAATCTTTGATAATGGTTCATTGAGTTTTCCACCTTATGCAAAAACCAAGCGGCATAGGCGGGCAAAAACGTGCTAGATTCCAACGATTAAAAGACGAAATTATTCGATTTGTTTCTGCAAATCCTGGATGCACAGCACAAGCAATTGTAGCGAATCTAAACCACGAACAACAAATGAGAAATCACGGTTTGACACCGAGAAAAGTAGGTTTTTTCATCACTCGAAACCTTGGTGAATGGTTGACATGGTGGCAAGATCATCGAGCAGGCCGCAGGGTCTATGGCGTTGCTCAAGAATCAGACGCCCCTTCAAACAAGCGATGACATCTTGATTGACCCACTTCACTCATGTACTTGTGTTGAGTGAGGCAAATTGATGGGCGAGGTCATCACTGCATACTTTGACCTCGACGGGACCCTCCTCGACGCATCAAGTGAAAAAACGCTCACTGCTCAGTTAGCAAAAAAGCGACCTTGGCGAATTCCTCTCGGTGCAGTGATGTGGACGTTGGGGTGTGTTGGAAATGTGTTACGTGGGCGTTCGTTGTATGATGCAACACGAAACAGAGGTCATTTTAGCCTTGCTTCTTGGGATGTTCTTGAGACGATGTCAGACGAAATTGCCAAGAATATACTTTCAAAATACATTCCAATACAATCACACGAACGAATTGATTGGCACAAATCCCAAGGTCATCGAGTCGTTCTTCTTACAGCCACCATAGCCCCAATGGCAGAAGCCATGGGTCGAGTGCTTGGCATCGATGTCGTCTATGGATGCGGACCTCAAGTTCGCAAAGGGAAATTATCAGGCTCTGAAAGAGGTTGGTCCGTACCTCGCCGAAAAGGAAAAGTCCCGATTATGAAAGACGACGCCTTGCAATCCAATTCAAACCTCAAGATGTGTTATGGATACGGAAACACAATGGCCGATTCGTGGTTCATGCGCGAATGTGGTCATCCTATCGCAGTCAATCCCGAATCACCATTACGAAAGTATGCAACCGATCAAGGCTGGGAAATCTTGCATTGGAAAATAGAGAATTAAATACTCTAGAGACCGGATTTAAACATGTCTGAGGTTCTCAACGCGTTGTTTGGCTACCAATCAAGCCAGAGAAAAAAGAAATCTGCAAAAGACAATGTGTTTGACGAATTTGAAATGGTGGTGACAAGCTATCAAAGGTCATTTGAGTTGTTCACCGATATCGTTGAACGAAATCAAGAGCGAATATTTTTCGAAGAAGATATGAAAATGGTCGTCAAGGGTAAAATGGCAATCTACCGAATCAATGTCCAGTCGTGGATTAATGCATTGCGTAACCCATTCGCTCATACATCGTTCGAGCCGGTAGAGGTCCACCCGCTCCATCGATTTGTGAATGACCCCTGCAAAGCCTGTGTCCAAGTCAGTATCTCATCTGAACAACCAGGTATTGATTCCATTTGTTCCTACATCATGGGGCTGCTCAACGATGAGTCGTATTTTGGTTTGGAAGAGTTAAGGCCGCTTCGAAGTGCTTTAATCCGAACATATGGTTATGCAAAAAGTCCAATTTCTGATGCTCTTGAGGAATATTTTGCCGAATACTGCGATGCAAGTATTCAATTTACTCAAAGTAAAATTTTGATTCAAGGCACAAACAATTGGAAATGGAGAATTGATTTTCAAAACCCATGTGTTCAAGGATTCAAAATTGAGTACCAAAAACCTCGACAATCGTGGTGGAACAATCTTTCTCTAAACGCTCAGGATGACTTTGACCATTCCGATGAATTCTGTGAAATCTTCTATGCGGTCGAACTTCTCTCGAATTGTCCGAGGGTTCTCAAGGCACAACCAACGTGGTATCATCGCCTCTTTACATTCCGAATCGCTGTGGACTATCCACCACTCGCCAAAAGAATCTGTCGAGAATTTACGAATAATCCGTACTATGAAGCAGACTATACTGACAGATGGGGAGAGGAACCGTCACCTATCGTTTATGAGGAACTTGAAGAACTCAAAGAACAAATCAAAATCATAGGTGGTTTTGAAGAAAGTTACTGAGCGGCCCGTCCGCGATTCGAACACGGGTCTCATCCTCCGCAGGGATGAAGGA
>CAZWXR010000034.1:0-15633 GCA_964637985.1 uncultured Candidatus Poseidoniales archaeon | reverse complement strand
GCACCCCTCCGAAGCGATAAATGGTTTAATCGCTACGCTTGTAAATTAAAAAGAATGAAATCATACCGAAAGTTCTCATAACCGAGTCTATGTAGCATCTTCATGAGCGAGGTGAGTGCATCTACTCAGGACAGTTCAACTGCCCTAGTTCGTTCGACCAAACCATTCCGACTCGACGACATGAATCCATTCTACACATTCAATGATTCTTCATTTTTGTCGCCTTTAAACCTCATCCAAAAAGAAATGAAATTCATCATCCTCCTTGCAAAGAACGATTGGAATCGTGGGTACATCACGACAATTTTGGCTGGAATCATAGCCTTTTCACTGGGTGCAATCTCGGGTGAGGTTTTTTCCGGCGGTGATGCAAAATTAAGCGGATTACAGGGCATCAGTGATGTTGGTGGCGTCAACTATTTTCAATTGATTTTGTCGTTAATGCTATGGTTTTGGTTTATCTACAACACCTGGATTTTATTTCCTGCGATGAGAACACACACCATTTCACTCATGATTATGTGGAATCTTGTCATGGGTGCCATGGTCTTTTTCCACACAAAAAATAGTAATTTTCCGTTTGAATTTAAACTTGCAGAAATGATGCAAGGCACCTTGCTCATCCTGGTGGTCGCTTTTTTTCTATATTTCTTTTGGAAAGCTGTGATTGAAACGAGGGACCTCCACATTGAATTAAACCATGTACATGAAGATGTTCGAATCATGGAACAGGAGATGAGGGAACACTCTCTTCGAGGCTGGAGTGCCTTGTTTTTCATATGGGTATTTTTGATTATCATAGGTTCATGGAGCGGAACCCATTATATCTCCACTCGTGGTACAAACTCCTTCCTCTTTTTTGGGATGTATATGTTCATTGGGTCATTGAGTGTTCCAGCGTTGATGATGGTCTTGTGGTACCCTCAACGAATGCTTGGAGTAACGGCAACTATACAAACAAAAGCAGCACGTTCAGCAGAACAAGAACTTTTACTAGAAAGCGGCGTTGATGCATCGAATGAACTCGTAGAATCAAATGTGAAAATGTTGACTTCCGCTTGTCCAGAATGTGGCCACGAAAGCAAGCTTTCACGATTGGATGATGGCTCGATAGCACATCCATGCCAAAAAGAAAGTTGTTCATCAATCGTCATAGTTGGGTCAAATTGTAAAAAGTGCAAAACAAACATGCCATCGAGAATTGACTGTCTGCATTGCGGAGTAAATGCGCCAGTTCTCGATTACTTCCCAAACACGGAGGCTTGGTAAGATGGACATAGCAAAAATCCGAGAGGACTTTCCAACACTCCAAAGCGATGATGCCCCTGCATATCTCGATAATGCATGTGTCACATTACGTCCACATTCTGTTATTCAGTCGATTCGTGACTATTATGAAATCAGCCCGGGCTGTGGAGGTCGCTCAGTGCACAAATATGGCACAATGGTATCCAAGGCCATCATTCAATCGAGAATAAAACTAGCAAATATGGTCAATGCGAATACAGCAAACGAGATCGTCTATACAAAGAACGCAACTCAATCCCTTAACCAAATATCAAAGGGACTCCAATGGGAAAAAGGCGATGTAATTTTAACCACAGACAGAGAACACAATTCAAACCTCGTTCCTTGGCTACAATTAGAACAAGAACAGGGCGTTGTTCATGAGGTCATACCTAGTTTTGAGGACAATACCTTTGATTTAGAAACATTTGAAGAAATGTGTGCACAGGCTAGTGGGAAGTTGAAAATGGTGTCTGTGGGGCATGTTGGCAATCTTGATGGTGTTTCCACTCCAGTGAAAGAAATTACCAAAGTGGCAAAAGACCACGGTGCAATGGTTTGTGTTGATGGTGCACAATCACTACCCCACAAGCCCGTTGATGTTCAGGATTTGGATATCGACTTCTTTGCTTTTTCAATTCACAAAATGTGTGGCCCATCAGGCATGGGCGGGTTTTGGGCAAGGAAAGAACATTTGGAACAACTGCGGTCAATACAGGCTGGTGGCCAGACCGTTAAGACAACACGATACGACGGTTTTGAATGGGCAGAGCCCCCTGCCCGCTTTGAAGGTGGACTGGGTCATTTCGCAGGAATGAAGGCGACCGCTGACGCTGTCGATTACCTCGCACAATTTGACATGAATGATGTTCAAGCACATGAAATCAACCTAAATCGAGTGATGACAAACCACCTAAAAGATATCGACGGAATTTCGATTATTGGCCCAGAAAATCCGGAACTTCGTGGCGGGATTCTGTCACTTCATCTAGAAAACCATGAAGCACATGAAATTGCAATGTTGCTTGATGAATCTGCTAATGTGATGGTTCGAAGCGGCCAGCATTGTGTCCATTCTTGGTTCCATGCAAAAGGCATTCAAGGTTCATTAAGAGCATCGGCTTATTTGTACAACACCGTCGATGAAGTGAAATTATTTTCTGAGACCTTAGAAGAAATTCTAACCATTTTGGGGTGATCCTATGGAGGACAGGCTGCCACCACCTCCAGATTTTCTTTTGCTCAATCATCAATCAGAGTTTGAAGAAGACATCGACTTGAGTGAAGACCCTGACATCATCTTTGTCAAACGCTTGGTTTCAGTTGGCCTCAGTATAGCTTTTATTTCTGCCATAACATATTTTGTAATCTTGTATATCTCCGGAGGTTCAATTCTTCTCAAGCCAACTGAATTTGCTCTGGAGCGACAAACATTGTATCACAACATGATTCAGCAAAACAAAGTTTCATTCACAGGTCAAGGTGTCGATGTGTGCATTGTTGATTCTGGCATTGACTTGAGTCATCCGGACATCGAAGATTTTGAATTACGTGGATGGTTTGATTTCATTGAGGGTATCGTGAATCCATACGATGATAATGGGCATGGAACTTCAATGGCAGGCATCATCATCGCTGATGGTTGGATGAAAGGCGTTGCACCAAGTGTCAATCTCTATGTGGCTAAAGCATTATCGAAAAATGGTGAAGGTTCTGATGAAATCGTTGCTGAAGCGATTGATTGGTGTGTCCTCAAAGGTGCGGACATCATTTCATTATCGCTTGGAGGTGCACCAGGAATTTTACCATTCACAATCGGCGGAGATAGAACTTCAGGTGATGCAGCCAACGATGCAATCGAACAGGGAATCTTTGTCGTTGCAGCAGCAGGAAACGATGGCGGAGAAAATGATGACGGCGATGTAGCACATCCTTCAAGCGAAGAATTGGTCATCAGCGTAGGAGGTGTAACCCCAACAGGCACAGCATGGAGTGGGTCATCAATTGGTGACAATAATGGAAGAGTTTGGCCTATTCTCCTACCGAGAAGCGACCCAAATCAAAAACCTGAGGTTGTAGCACCTGGTCAGAGTGTTCCAGTGATTAGCATTGGTGACAAATGGGCACTTGTTGATGGTACAAGTGCCTCAACAGCATATGTGAGTGGAGCCCTTGCTTTACTTCTTGAGGCAAATCCTCAACTTCAACACGAATCAAATGAAGGAAGTTCAACAATTGAAGATGTGAAAACTTGGATGATGGAAACAAGTTCACCGCTCCCTGAGCAAAACGGACACGATGACAAATATGGGTATGGACTCCTCAAAATAAACGACCTTATTGAGGCTTCTTCCTAAAGATGACAAGGGTCCCTTCATGAAGTGGAGTAAAACCGATTTCAAACGCATCACTTGCTTCACGAATGAGTTTTATCCAAAGGTTGAACATAGAAATTCTATCTTGTACTTCTGGTAAATTCGTATCTAAATCATCGGTTGGAATGTCTGGCTCAACGGTGAACAAATATCCCGATTGGGACAAAAGTTTCAATGATTGTTCTACAATTTCCACATGCTGTTCTAAGTTTGAATCGACAAGAATACAATCAACTTTTGACATAAATTGATGATCTTCGACCTGATTATTAATGAGATGTGTTCGGTTCCATAAGCGATATTCTTCAATGTATTTCATAGGATTTTGAATCACAACACGTGTGAAATCATTATGCTGATATCGTTGGATTAAACGTTTGAGAATCACACCGAATTTTGGACCCTCCTCAACGATGTAATATTGCTTTGGAGACCATTGACGACGTTCGATTAAATCAAAGAGCCATGAGGTTCTATGCCCGATTTGGCCTCCGAGTTCCAAAACATGTTCAGGTCGTATTCTAGATATCGCATCCCGTAAACGTCGATGTACAGAAATGGACCATGAAGATAATTCCATGTGCTTGAGTTGTTCGTGGATGTTTTCAGAAATTAGAGGTTGTTCTCTTGGCTGGCCTGAATGCATAGAAACAATCTCATCGAGAGACTCAACCTCGGCAGAGAAATGCTCTTCTTCCATATAGTAGCGAAAAACTCAGCATCTATGAAGGCTTTTACCTTGGATTCGCCGATGAATTCAAACGGAGAATGCTCAGCCACATAGCATGGACGACGAAGAGTATGATGAGGAAATCGTCGAAAATGCACTTCACTGTCCACAATGTGAGGAATTGTTCGAGCACGAAATTTTGAACGAAAAGGAACGAGGTTCTGGCATTGATATGCTGGTGAAATGCACCACATGTTCTCATGTGTATACCTTTGAATTTAGGCGACCACCCGAAATTCAAGTATCATTTATCTTATCCGATGGTGCCCAATCTCATCATCACAAAATCGATGTTGACAACGACGAAGAATTTTTTCTTGAAGATATATTTGAGCATGACCAAAAGGTTTGGCGCATTCATCAGATACAAGCAAAAGACAAGACATTTCACAAGCGATTGGGGGCACCTCTCGTCGAAACGATTAATGCACTCCGAGTGGATATGATTCGTGTAAAACTAACATGTACAGTCGGCGAACGGTCTTATCCAGATGTCATCTTTGTTCCATACGACACTCATTTCAAGGCAGGAACAATGTACCATCATCAAAATAGAGAATGGTTAATTCGAGCCATACATACTGGTGCTGGAAGAACGATGAGAGGAAGTGTTGCATGTCAAGATATCAAACGGATTTACCTTCATGAACCAATCGACAAAGAAGAATTTGAACCCAAAACACCAAGAGAGCGACGGCAAGCTTGGAAGGAAGGTCGTTTGGGTTACAATCCAAATCCAATCAAACCAACTGAACAAAGGTCACCACAGACTCATCGCTCTGGAAGAAGGCACAAAAAACGTAGAAATTGATTATGGGCGGTTGGTCCATGGCATCAAGAATGCCTTTGCCACATGAGTTCCTATCGTGGGATTTTCTTTCAATCTGCGGATGCTGTACTCATACCATTTTTCTCCATAAGGTATGTACACTCGAACTCGATGCCCACCATTTAGTAATTTTCTTCGCATTGGGCCACGGACGCCGAGCAGCATTTGGAATTCATATCCTGGACCCTTTCCTTTTCGTTCAACTATTCCTGCATTGGGTCGAGCATCAGTTCGATGTGGCCCCATTCCATGCTGTTCAAGTTGTTGAATCGAATAATCAATGACGGGTTTGTCATGAGATGCAATGCCAATATATGCTCCGGCGTTGAGCATTTCTTTGATTGCGGCATTCGTCGATTCTACAATATCTTTGTAACTAGTAAATGCAATTTCTTCAGGTTCAAGATATATGCCTTTACAAATTCGATAATCTGCAGCAGGCCCGAGGATTTGTTGCAAATTTTTAATGTCATCCACTGTTCTATGCAATCGACCTTGAAGCACGGTTCCAACATTCGTCACCCCTTTGCCATGTAGTTCCGTTACAATCTTGATGGTATCATCAGTGACACGATGGTCTTCCATATCCAAGCGAACAAACATATCGAACTCGCCTGCAAATCGGATGAGTTTCTCTATGAGGTCTGCACCTTTTTCATAATCAATGTGTATCCCAAATGCAGTTGGTTTGATACTAATATTTGCATCAAGTGAATTGGAGGTAATCGCTCGGATGACGTTCTCGTACTCGTTATAAAATTCCATTGCTTCATCAATCGAGTGAATTTCCTCACCCAATACGTCTATTGTGAAACACGCACCTTCCTTTTCAAGGCGCTTCATCACAAATACCGCATCCTCAAGCGATGGCCCTGCGACATATCTTCGGCTCACCCATCTCACGAACCATCGAGGCATTCGGATGGTCATGGAAACGACAAGTTTCGAAAACCACCCCACCATGATTGCTGGAAGTGAATTCAATCCTTGACCCTTTCTTCTTCTAATTTTGATTTTGAAAATTGTTCAATTTCTTTTCGTTGTAGAATCTCAAGGCCCAATTCTGCACAATACTCTTTCAAAAGAGTTCTCTGCCATCCTTTGAATGCTTTCTTTTCAATCATACACACAATTCTTCCGCCGGGATACGAAATTTTTGTCGATGATAGTGCAGATTGGACTGAATTTTTCCATTGGTCATTCGGCAAGTCTTGTTCGCCGAACGGAAGTGCGTACGAAGCCAGCATATGGCCAAGCCGTATATGTGGAAGCAACGCGATGTAATTTGCTCGTGGTGCATAATGGCCACCGCCTAATGTGATGACAACCAGTTCAAGTTCAGCACATCCTTTGTTCCAAGACCCTAGTCCCAAACCACGATCCAAACCAAGCCCTTCAATCATCACATCTGCTAAGAAGGAGGCTGCATCGAGGTCCCCCCAAGTTTCAGAGGTCGAGCCAATTTCGATAAACATCGATGGCGTTTGAAGAAATGGGCCATGGTGCGTTACTTCCAACGTCAATTCAAATGCAGATATTGAAGTATTATTCAGTTTGTTCTTATGAAACAATTTCCACCAATCACTGATTCTCTGGTTTGGTGGCACTGTTGTTCCTGCACGACCACCGTACTGAACTTCAGCAGAGGTCTTGTATTGTGGAACACCAATAGGATGCATGGTCAGAGAAGGTCGACCACTCGACGCTGAATGGCGTGAGGGAAAAATCACTTCGGAGAGTTGCTCACCTGTTGCCTTATTCCATCGCAAATCGATATCATCCTCCCACAGCACTCCATCCGGTAACCACCACATTCGGACATGTTTGCGTTTGAAGGATCGGTGACCTTCTACAGGTTGAATTTCTTCCCATGTCACTTTATCAAGAAGAGCATCGCCTTGGTTTTTTGATGCAATGTCGCCTTGACTAATGACGATGAGCGTCGTTTCAGTTCCCGTCACACACTCTGCTTCAGTTGGTTTCATTTAGCAACATCGATAACAAGGTTTGACAACATAGAATACCTCGGCTGTTCATGGAAGGCGTGAAGAAAACACATCTTGGATTCGCCCCTTCAAAAGTTTTGAATTGGAAAGAAAATATTGTCGTTCTCGGCGTGGATGGAGAAATCGCAATTCTCGATTCAAATCTTGAGTTCATTCAACCAAAAGTAACGCCGTTCCCATGTAAAATTACACATGCGTGCATTGTGGATGACCAACTTATTGCCACCTGGCTTGATTACGATATCCTCATTGGACGAATGGCATCAATTCCATTGAATCAACAATTGGCCGATGGTCCTGTGAAAAGCGAAGTTCGTAAATCAACGACAATTACAGCAACAGACCTTCATCCAAGAGGTAACTCCTGGTCGCACCCTCTTAATGCAGATGTCCTCGGCATGGCTCGAATTGATGATTCCATTGTTTTTGCACTGTGGAAACGGGGTCTTTACAAATTGAGGGCCGATGCTGTTGAAGAATGGAGGGCAGCCCTCCCAACATGGCCATCGTTAGCGAAAATCCCTCAAGGGGACCAATTAGTCTCGATGCACGAGACACATGATGCTCTTCTCGTCGTTTCGAAGGGCGGAGGATTTGCAAAAATTTCGAAGGATGATGGTTCTGTATTACAAGTGAACACATTGATTGAGAATGTTTCGATTTCACAGCATTACTATCATCTTGGCCAACATTTGAGCATTACCTCGAACAACGAAGTTCTTTGGACTGATAAACTAGGTAAACTCGTTAATTCTCATCAACTGTCTGGACCCGTCCAAAATGCTCAATGGAATAATGAAATCAAAGGGTGGGATATTGCGGGATGGAGAGAAGTTCTTGAGTTGACTTCAAAGCATGTGAAATCACTGCGCATGCAAGACATTTGCACTTTCGTCTGGCGAAATGATGTTGAAGACTACGTCATCGTGAACGATGGTTCAATCTCAACGATTGAATAATCATTCTTCTTCTTTCTCAAGATTGGAGTAACCACATCGACCACAGGACATTCTGTCACTGTGAACAGCGAGGAAAATTCCAGGTCCACAGTAAGGGCAATGTTCAGCTCTTACAAGTTGGCCATCTTGGATTGAATATTTTGAATGCTTGGCATTAGAATTTGGTCCATCACCCATCATGCATCACCTTCCGATTCTTCTTCATTCTCTCCGCTTTCTGCAGGGGTCTGTTCAACTTCTGCTTCGGGTTCCGGCTCGGAAGCACGAAATACTTCATGGCGTTTGTGAATGTAACTTGGTTCTACTTTCATCGCTTCTTCGGAGTCATAGATGTAAGCAACTCCTGTTGTAAGTGCCTGTCCAAATCGAGTATTGCAATTTTTGATGATGACAAGGTCTGGATTTGAGACTTTTTCTTGGGTCAAAATTGCATCCATGATATCATTTCTTGATGGTGTTGATTTGCCTTGATGTCGAAGAGTGAAGTTTAATTCAACTCTGTCAAGTAATTTGTTTTCATATCGTTCAATTTCCATATTTTCATCCTCCAATAATGACTTTTAGTGCATATGTGCCAGGAACATCAATTGCTAAGCGCTTTGCAACTTCAGAGCGCTCAGGGTTACGAATAATCACATACCCTTGCCAATCTGTAGAAACTTTTGCAGAAGGGTGGCGAGGACATTGGTCCACACCATCTGAAAGAATGAGGCGGCACTCGCCACAAGCAAACGGATTTTTGACCATAATCACTCACCCTTGCTGTTGTCATCATCAATCCATGAATGACATCCAAGTCCAACTTGTTTGCTTGTCAAACCGATCTTTGAACGTCGTGGGTCGGTTGTATCAAATGAAAGTGATACAATTCGTCCTCGAACTGAATCTCCAATAGAAATTTTTCGACCAGATTGTTTTCCTTCGATGTGTCCAGCTCCCGGATTCACATCTACCTGGTCTTCCATGATTTGGGATTTGTGAAGAAGTGCTTCCATTGGACCAATACGGACGAACGCACCGAATTCGTTAATTTCCGAAACAGCACCTTCGACGACTTCATAATCATCCATGCAGAACAAAACTGCATCAAATCGGACTCGTTGGTATATCGCTCCGTCACCGTGAATGATTCTTCCTCGGCCAATAGGTTCGTGATTTGTGGTTACGAGAATAAACCTATTTTCCTCATCAAATCGACCTTCAAAAGCAGTCATAGATAGCCTGTCGATGTATTGGTCAAGGGAATGTCCTCTTCGCATGTATTCTGCTGGGATTCGAATCGTGTCTTCTTTTGATACAATTTTGTACATTTTTCCACCACCTTTCCTGAGTTGGGGCAAAGAAGGAATACAAGATTCCGTCCTTCACCGGCTTCCGCCTCAGGAGAGAACTGACCGTAGTCAGTTTGGCCACCGACGGCTTATATTTAACCAAAGCGGATAAAAACACGCACTGAAAACTATGAAGCACAGGAAAATAGACCTTTTTTACTATGACAGTAGCAGAAGCCATAATTACTCAATGGAGGCACATAAAATTGATGAGAGGCGTAGCATTTCAAAGAAAGCCTCTCGTTTCAATTTTTGTTGCCTTTATGTTCATATCAATATCGTTCCAATACTCTATGGCTGGTGACATCCATCGGGAGGAAAAAGCGGTTGGAGAAATTCAAATTCAATCATCAAACCATATCGATGCTTGGGACATCTATGAACAACCATGGCCTCAATTTGGAGGGATACCATCACACAACGGCCCCATTCCTCTCCACAGCCCAGATGGCGGACCTGGAGAAGGTTCTGTTGAAGATGTTGAAACTTTCAAATCGATTGCAAGCCCTGTTGTCAATTGGCAGGCTTTTGAATCAAATGAAGCAGATTCGTATGGATCAGTTATCGGAGATTTTTCAGCAAGCATTACAGCCCCAGAAGAAGCAAAAGAGCGATGTGGAAATAATTCTCTTTTCCCTGTCATCGTCTCTAGCGACGATTCAAGTGGTAACATTATCAGTACGCTTTCGATTCTATCCGGAGACGATGCAAGGATTGCATGGGAAGTGGAAATTGGACAAACAAGAGAAATACGAGCTACACCAATGATTTACGATATTGACGGTGACTCAAAGCAGGAAATTATTGTGGCCTATGACACTGATTCGTCATTTCATATCGATGTATGGTCGCCTGAATTGACATGCACAAATTCAGCATGGGAAGAAACGGGGCACTCAAATGAATTGGTTTGGTCTTATTCGAATTCTGACGTAAGAATTTCATCCCGTTTACCACACTTTCCAACAAGAAACACAGGTCATTTTGCCGTAACTCAACCACTTCTAGCGGACTTGGATTTAGACGGCACCCCCAATCTTATCCTTGCATTAGTCGATGACCCCGACAACAACCCTGTTCCAGAATTGACTGCTTTTGACCTCACAATGAATGTTCCAACGACCCCAAAATGGTCTGTGAGTTTAGACCGTGGCACTCATCCTTCAGACCCCGCCTATGCACAACTTGATTCCACAAATAGTGTAGTCTTGCTCACCACAATCGATTCAAATTCTGGAAATATGTGGATTTGGAAAGTTGATGGCCCCACAGGAAGCATCCTATGGGAACGAGTCGCTGTTCAAGGAACGGATACAGGTGATGACGAAGCACCACGTTTGAGGCTACCCGGACCTGTAATCGTTCAACTCGATGGAGACAATGCTCCTGAAATGGTTCTCACTGTCCCAACTGACCCCACTGGACAAACCTCAGGAACCGGTGCAAAATACATCGGAATGGAAATCACATCAACCGACGAAATATTTTCGTTCCGTGCACCAAACGGCTATGGTGATGTACAACCTGTTGCTATCGATATTGATGAAGACGGCATACATGACAGATTGTGTTGGGTAACATGGTATCGAGAAGGCGTCGACCCATCCAATCGAGAAGGTTTGTTGGGGTGCCACGACATCAGTAACGAAAACCCATCGCAGGAATGGACTCGGAATCTTCAGCGAGGTGGTGGAAATGGAAATGACGAAATTGCAGTATCTCCTCCATTTTGGATGGATATCAATGGAGATGAATATCCCGAAATTTTGGTGGGATTTGGAAAAAGAATCTACGCATTTGATGGTGACACCGGCGCCTCTGCAGATGTATCCGATGGCTGGTCAACACCCCTTGGAATGCCACATCGAACATGGGCTGCACCTGCGATTGCAGACGTAGACGGTGATGGTTCGTTAGATATTCTCATCGGAGATACACTCGTTTCAGAGGCGATTGTTGACTTGGAACCAACCAGTGATGGCAGGGGGATTTCATTCAATCCAAACCAACCCAATCCCGGCGATACCGTAACAATCACAGGTCAATTTTCAAATGTTGGTACAGACGACCCCGAAACGAACGTCGATGTGATGCTGCTTGTCAATGGCGTTGAAGTCTCTCGAGAGCGATTCTCCGAGGCCGCTCCCGGTGCACCCACAGGTAACGGAGGCCCCCTCACAATTACTGCTACAATCACCGCCGAATTAGGCATCCATACAGTCGAATTAGTACTTGATATCTACAACAATGTAAGCGAGGCGAGAGAGGATAATAATCACGCAATTCGAACCCTAAATGTCGTTGAACCATTTGTTGCTGAGTTTCTCGGACCAGATGACCCTCCTCGTATCATTCCCGGACAATCCGAGAATGTTGAGATTGGAATAATGTCAACGGGTTCACAAGTTGAAGATTGGAGTCTGTCATGGGACTCGACAAATTTACCTGAAGGTTGGTCCTTTGTACCTGTTTCGTCTTCTACACCCACTTTCCTGTTGGACTACATGAGCCCAACATTTGTTGAATTTCAAGTTTCAATTCCTGAATCAGCACTCGGGGATGAACAAGGTATTGTTCAATTTACCTTGACACTTGATTCAAATCAAAACATCACTGAGGAGTACAACTTACAAATCGAGGTTTTTCGTACCAGAGGCCTTTCACTGCTTGGACCCAGTGGTATTCAAACATCCACAGGTCAAGGTTTGATTGGCGGTTCTGCACAAGCCTGGATGTTGATTGAAAATATTGGTAATGCTCAAGAAACAACCACGACGCTTGATTGGACAACAACAAGTTGGGGAGAAACACCTACACTGAGGAACGATGAAGGTACTGAAATATTCAATGTTGAATTGGAACCAGGCGAACGTCAAGAATTGTTTGCTGAAGTTGATGTACCATTATCTGCATCGGTTGGAGATAGCACATCGACTGAACTTACGATATGTATCGGGAGTGGTGAAGACCTCACATGTGCAACGATAGCAATCACATTCGAAGTAAAACAATTTATTGTGACACCAAATCACAAAAGGACATTACCGAATACCACAATTCAATGGAACATTGCTGGTACAATGCCCTCGAATGAGGACGTCGTGTGGAACATGGCATCTGCATCAATGCTGAATTCTGGTTGGCAATGGTCGTCAAGTGGCGATCTTACGACATCGCCCTCAACAATTCAGTTCTCAGGAAACATTGGAGAGGTTGTTGCTGGACAATTGACGTTGAACTTACCCGAATACACGCCACCAATGCGGCATTACTTTGATGGGAATGCAAACGGAACTCCGCTCAATTTTTCATTGCAGGTTTTGCAACAATTTAGAAGTGAAATTCAGATTTTATCGCCATCAGACACTTCGATTTCAAACCCATTCATCTATACAGTCTCTGAATCACATAGAATTCTACTTGGCATAGAGAATCCCGGAAATGGTGAGGACACCTATGAATTGAATGCTGTTGTAGAAAATGCAAATGGAGAAAATATCGATGAATTTGTCCAAATTGATTTCCTTACGCCAATGAAAACTATTGACGCAAGAAGTAGTGGGGTTGCATCTGTCGATATTTTGATTGGGAATGAACTCCCTGCACTCGATACAATTTCCCTTACATTTAGCTCAAAAAGTCTTGGTGATTCGACTCAAACCGCAGTTTCAACATTATTCTTACAACCTGCCCCTAACAGAGAATGGGTAATAGAATTGAATGGGGCTCAGAATAGGAGCATTCTACCTAAAGAAACTGATTCTGTCGTTTTTGATGCTAAAAACATTGGAAATGCATTTGATGTATTAACAACAACAACCAGTTTATCGTACATGTATGTGGGTGCTGATTCAAATGAATGGACCGTTCAAGATGGCATAACAAACACTGTGCAAGTGAATGATTCTTCACCAATTTTTGTGAACATAACTAGTCATTCAATGGCTCGGGCTGGCACCGAAGTCGTCCTTCATATCGAATTCAAATCGAATGAAATTTTGGTTCACACCACGAGCATTCATTATGTGGTATTACAAAAATCAGGGTGGAAATTTAATCTTACTGGTATGGATTTAGAAGTTGAACCAGATGGATCAAATGTTACATTACAAGTTGATAATCTCGGAAATAGTCCTGAAACTCCTTACATTTACAAATTCAGTAGTGGATGGAATATTTCGATTCAAAACATCACTGACATTGTACAACCATTTGATTCCATCGAAATTCAAGTCTTTGTTTCTCCACCTCGACAATCATTTGCTGGTGAAATTGAAGAAATACTCCTTCAAATATCAGATAATGACGGATTGGGTTCTACGATTGAATCAATTCCATTTCGCGTAGCAGCCAAACCAAATGTGACGCTTGATGCCAGAGGTCACTGGAAAGTATCTGAAGAAGGTGGATATCCGGCAGCTTGGATCACCAACAATGGAAATGATATAGCTCAAGTCTCAATAGAAATATCAGGCTTGCCATCAGATTGGAATATCCTTGGCCCTTTGCACATGACATTATCCCCGAATGAGATGAGAGGCCTACAAATTGAACTTTTTCCACCATCTGATTGGGATGGTTTTGAATTTTTAGCACAAATTCGAATACAGCACCCTGACTTAGAACCAGAGACGAGGTCAATTCTGGTAAAGCAATCGAATATCACATGGAAGAGTAGCCCCATTGTATCAAACTTTGACACCCTTGAATCCAAAATTGCTCTCAACACCCAAGGAGAAATTGTCTTGCTGTCATCCTTAGCAGGAATCAATCTTCAGAAAGAGAGTGATGTTTACAAAATTTCTGTAATACATGGAGGGAGTGATGGTCAGATCACGCTGAATTTTGAAGATGCAAACCAAACTTCTAATCTCACAATGTTTGTGAATACATGGTCGTACCCCGAGGTCGAGGCTGATTGTCAATTTGCAACTGAGTTCTTCACAGCACTCAACGTTGGTCGAACAAACGGGACTATCGCTTCATGCACATTTGTGAACTATGATATTGCAGATCAACGAATCAGTGTCTTGCTTATTGACCAAATGGGAAATGAGTACAAACTGCTTGAATCGATGTATTCCGTTGAAAAAAATACCTCCCTCGCAACAAACATTACAATCCAAGAGTCCGACTTTTACAAAGGAAATTTTGAATTTGAAATCAAAATTATTGACCAGCATGGAAAGACAATAGAAACTGAAGCATTCGAAGCCATAGTTCGTCCTTCCGGATGGAATATTGGCATCCAATCATTTCAGGCAAATGGGAATTTACAAATTGGCATACTTCGGCCGGGATATGAAATTCTTGAGAATGAATATTGTATTCTTCAACTCGAGGGTGAAAATGGATGGTCATTCACGAAATATATCGACATCACATCTTCAGCCTACGCCCCAATCATTATCATTAGTGACCCAGGTGAATTGAAGAATGATGAAAAGATAACAGCCACGATATCCTGCGATTCACCGTACGATCGAGATGATAATCCGGATGATAACATAAAATCAACATTTTACAAATCCAATAAAGAAGATATTCTAACATCATCAAACTTAATCTGGGTGCTTTCAACTGCAAGTATTCTCTTCGTTGTCGCTTGGATTATTGGATTTGTAGGCCCAAGAACATCAAGTCGCCAATCAACCATAGTAAACCAAGTCGACCAACGGCAACAAAACAGAGAATCTCATGATACGAAAACAAATGTAGAAACTGACGATGTATCAATTGTCATCATCGAAGAACAAATTGAACCTGACAAAATCGACATGTTTGCGGATTCAAATGATAATTTCTTGAGTGATATGCTTGTCGAACATTCTGAAGATACGGATAGTTCAGAGCAAGATGCAAGTCATCGCCTTGATTTTATTCGACAAGAAATTGAGCAGGTCAATGATGATGCTCGAGATGGCACAATTGAAGACAGAATGAAGAAGTTTTTTGATGGAAAATGATACACAAACGCTTATGTCCATTTGACATACGAATGTAAAATATGGATGCATTGAGGACAACGAGCCCATTTGCTACTCTTGATGCAATCCATGGCGAACGTGCCCAAGAGATTTACAACGCATTGTTGAATCAAGAACAAGTCGAAGCAA
>CAZWXR010000033.1:0-15654 GCA_964637985.1 uncultured Candidatus Poseidoniales archaeon | reverse complement strand
TTCGAACGATTACAAATCAACAATATATTGCAAGCACGCTGTACAATCAATGCGACGCATTAGGCATTCATATTGAAGGCGACCTTGCAGCTATTGTCGTCCTCCATGCTGATGATGGCATTGTCAAAGGTAAAGATGTTTGGCCAATGGTGTACAGAGGCGATATTGGTGAATGCATCTCGTTGTTCGTGTCTGAGTATTACGCACATCATAAGCCGCCATCAATTCTTCTTTCACCTACGCCTCTTGGAGAACCAACAACGATGTGGCTTCAGGATAGAAGAGAGGCATCTATCGAAATTCGAGTTCCCAAGCGTGGAGATTTCAGAACACTGATTCAATTAGCAAATCAAAATGCGGAGATGAGCCTTCGAAGAATTAAATCAAAATCAAATGGCTCCATTGAACAAAGAGCTGCTGATGATGCTGCAACATTACTCAATATGGAACAACTTGATCATATTGTTTGCTTTGATATGGCCCAGTTTCTTGGTGAACAAAGGGTAGGGGCGAGTGTTGTCTTGAGAAACGGACGACCTTCAAAACGGGAATACAAGAAATATATTGTAAAAACAGATGTGCCTGATGATGTTCACATGATGCAAGAAGTCGTTCAACGATGGGCAAAACGGCAAGAAGAATGGCCGGATTTGTTGCTTATCGATGGCGGTGAGACCCACTTGGAATTTGTTCGTCGTGCACTGGAGGAAATTGGCGTCCATGACCGTTTTGTGTTGGCCTCCTTAGCGAAACGAGAGGAAACACTTCATCGATTATCAAAAGATGATATTATTCTCGATAAGAGGGGGAGGGTCCTCGTTCATGCAAGAGATGAAGCTCATCGATTTGTCAATACATTTCATCGCAATCGACGCAAAAAACAGAAATTGAGCGACCCACTTGAACAAGTCGAAGGATTAGGTGCAAAAAAAATGCAGACCCTTCTTCGGAATTTTGGCGGAAGGAAAGGCATCGAAGAAGCAAGTATTGACGATCTGAAGACTGTCCCTGGAATTGGTCTATCCCTTGCGAAGAGGATATTTGAGCAATTACATTCTTAGGATTCATCTTTGAAATCATCAAGAGTCTCGGCTTCGAATCCTTCGTTCATAGAAGGGCTGATATACGCTGAGAAATACGAGTCGTCCAACGATGATTTTTGAACTGCCTCATATTGTTGATTTAATCGCTCTTTCTTTGAACGCTTCTTTCGCCTTCGACGTCGAATAAGGAGGAACAACAAAAGCAAAACAATGGTAGGGTAATACCAAAATTGGATGAGGAAATACAACCATGACACATGAATTTTGTACGAAATATCATCTTCAAATTCGTATGGTGGGATGGTATAGGTAATCTTTTGGCGACCTCCATCATCATCTATCTGCAGCAATGTGTTTCCATTTTCATCAACAGCGGTGGAAGTGACATCAATCAATTGCAATCCACGTGGTAATGTCATCGTCACAGGGCCGCTAAAACTTAAATCAAATTCATCGCTCACAACAGGATTAATTTGACCAGTCTCATACTGCATCCCTTCACCATCTGTGCTTGGGAGTGTTATGCCCTGAAGACTAACATACGAATTAAACAAGAGTGATTGAAAGACGCTTAGCATAGCGTGCATCGATTGATACAATGGTGCAGTAGCTGCGTCTGTTAAAATCGAAATGGAAATGCCCGATGGGTCACCTGCTTGTAATTTAGCCAATTCAGCATCAACTGCAAATTCGAATTCAACCTCTGGAATATTGATGCTAAAACCAAGCGGTATTTCATCAGAAACTGCACCGACAGGTGGGTCAATGCCTGAAATTTCCAGTTCAATTTGGAAGGCAGACAAGTCAACAACTTTCAGTGGCGAATCGGGATTTTCTTCAAGTTCTTTCTCGACATAATAGGTAGAGTATTGGTGAATGTAATCTGTGATTCTTTCGCTTAGTTGTTCAAAGAAATCTTTCACACCTTCTCGTGTAGCAACAAAAGTAAGTGGTTGGCTACACACGTCAATTGGTGTCGAATCACTATCGCACAAGTAGATATCACTATACTGAATTGGTTGGTTCATTCGACTTGAGATATCGATGAGAAGACGTAGTAAATCCGACGGCATAGCGGGAAACGTCACTTGTGTTGCACCATCACGTTCAATCCGGTCTAGTGGTATGCCTATTCGATAAATATCCAGTTCTGCACTAAAAGCAAATTGAAAACTCACGGCTTGGGACCACTCATGAATGCCTAAGCCGGACCAATCAAATTCCACATCTGAGATCACACATGATTTTTGGTCAGCCAAACAAAGTACATTATCATCATCGTCGAGGATTTCGTGTTGCCAATCATACGGAGATGTGCCTTGAAATGAAAGTGATGTATCCTGCATCCCATCAACTGCTTTCTCTATGACTATTTTCGAATCTCCGTCCTTGGTTTCAATCCATGATGGAAGAATGATTTCTACCGCTAGAGATGTATTTGGCAAAATATCTGGTACGATAGCGTCCAAATACGATGACTGAAGAACTGTTTCAACAGAGATGTTTGAGTTGAAAAGCCGCTCTAGTGTGTCTTCATCAACTGAGGCGAGCAAATCTTGAATGGTTTCATTATCGATATTCTTTTTCATGATATCAACGAGCCTCATAGAAAACGGCTCACTCGATGCTTGCAAATACACTGGATATGTTCCATCCATTGCCATTGAACCCTCAAGGCAATAATTGATGTCTACACCCACTGTGATTGGTTCTTTACAATCGCTTGAATGTGTGTAGTTTAATCCTCCAGCAGCAGGAAATATGCTTGTTTGACCAGTCGACGACACCCACTGTGCTGGATTCATTTCAATTGTCGTAAGGTCAGAAACCGTCGAGGCTATCCCGTCTGTAATGTTATCAATTGGAAATTGTTCAGTCAGCGTTGGTAGGTCGATGATTCCATTATGATATGCGAGTCGAATCCCATCCGAGGTTATGAGAGGTATTGATGCGGCATCTGTGAGTTCAAAAATTGAAATGCCCCAGTCACTTAGCGTTGACTCCTCAAGATAGTAAATTCCCGCAATGAAGTCAAGGGTAACCGCTGACTCATCTTCTAAATTTAGAATCACTCGTAGATCCAATGATTTTGCCCCCTCTGGAACTTCTACCGTAGGCGTTTGAGAATCTGGTTGATGGGCTACTCTAAACGTGATGTCTTGAGTGACCTCAGTGTCACTCATCGTTGCATCTCGGTGGTCGAGCGACCATTCGCCCTTCGAACCAGCAGTCCCTGGAAGCAAAATTGTCCCCGCAGAGTCAGTTTCTATGATTCGTGCATAGGCGGGTGGAGCAATTGTATAAATGGCATTCATGCCAGGTTCGGCCCGAATTGCAAAGGGTGTTTCAACCTCAGCACCCATCACCAGTAGTCCTTGATAGGCCCGCTCCATGTCCAAATCTTCGTTATCAAAGAGATTAAACGTCGAGGAATCAAGTCGGATGGTCGCTTGTGCTGTGAGGCAAATCGGAGGTTCAAACACATTGGCTTCTGAGGCACCTTCCCCCAAAGAATCAGTGTTTGAATCTGTTGAGCATTGGATTGTATCCGTTCCAAATTGGGCTTCATCTTCGAACGAAGTTGACAAATCAAGAACTTCACCGAACCCGTTTGAAAGTGATGTACTGATGGTTGAGTATGCTGCAGAACTAATGATTTGACCTACGGTTGGCGTCGATGAACCATCGGGTTGGTAATCAAAAACCTCACGTATCAAATCAACAGGAATCCCATCATATGAATCAAGGTCTGTTTGAGCCTCTAATTCATCTCCGAACGAAGTACCAGAGCCAAACCCTAGGGCTTCTCTATTGTATTCATGAATAGCCCAAGTAATTTGCAAACTGAATTGATTGGTAGATTGCAATTCAAAGCGATAATCAGCCTTAATCCATTCTTGGTGGAAAGGTGTTTCGTCATCGGCATGGTCATATTCATCACACTGACCATTTGTACTCGTCACCAATGCAACACCTGCACATAGGTCTGAAAACGCTGCAGATGCAAATGGGACAAACATAGGAACAATCAGAAGCAATCCAAAGAGAAAATGAACTGAGGTTTTTGAAATTCTATTATTGCTCTTCTTCGGGGCCATGGCTGTGGGAGTTCAATGAACTTCAAATGTATTCCCATTCTCGGATAAATGTGCTGGAACGCATCGAAACCTATGGTGTTCGCATCAATCGGGTTCATGCCCATGCTTGCCAGCAAAAATTACAAGATTGCGGCTACGCAGAATCAAAACTCATACCCGACCAAGACAATGAAGACATTATCTTACCGCTTTCAACCACATTTCATGAGCATAGCGATGAGTTTCTTGCGATACAATCTGAGTTTCCAGGACTTGAAGTTACAACATGGGATTTTGCAATGAAAATTGAAAAAAGTTCGCCTTATGATGAATTATCCGCATTCGTCCGCTCATTATGTTCGACGACAAATTCATTATTTGACGATCTTGAACCTTCTCTTCCAAGGAAATGGGAGCGGTTAGGACAACTAATATTATTTCCAAAAGACGCATTTCAAGGGCTAAAGTGGGTTGAATTCATTGAAAAACAAGATGAAAAGTTTTGGAACAACGTCGCTGAAATTTTTGGCGTTAAATCAATTGCTCGGCAACAACCTATCGCCAACACAATCACACGAGACGCTCAAATTGAAATGCTTCTTGGTGAATCATGGGTTGAATTCAAACAGCACGATGTCAAGTTTGGCTTTGATGCTGGGAAAGTAATGTTCTCAAGTGGCAATATCACTGAGCGAAAAAGAATGGCTGATTTGGATGTAAAAGATGAAGTCATTCTTGATGCCTTTGCAGGGATTGGATACTACACGCTTCCGATTGCAAAGTATGGGCAACCAAAGAAAATACATGCATTTGACATCAACCCTTATTCTATAGAAGGATTGAAGTGGGGCGTACATGCTAATGATGTGGGTTCGGTCATTGAGATACATGAAGGAGATAATCGAATTCACTTACCAACATTTGAACAAACTGCAGACAGGTGCATTCTTGGACTTCTACCATCCTCAGAATCGGTTTGGGAGGTATGCTTTGATTGTCTGAAGCCCTCTGGCGGCGTACTCCATATTCACATGAATGTTGAAGAAGAAAAAATTAGTTCATGGGTTGAAGAAACTAAACATTACTTTGAACGATTGGCCATTGCAAAAAATCCGGATGCACAGGTCAAAATTATGCATGTCGAGAAAGTCAAATGGTATGCACCACGAATACGACATGTGGTTCTCGACCTTCACATCGATTCGCCAGTGTAGGACCATCCTGTACTCGCATCAAATTTTGCTGTTGATGTCAAGTCCCACAACTCCCCAATCGCTGTTAAATTTGTACGCTTTCCAATTTGTACATTGTAGACAAGACCTTGGTCATTGATGAAAATTGCATGTGGAATAGATTGAACCTCAAGGGTTTGAGCTAATGAAGGCAAGAGAATAAATGGCCGGTCTAGAGTTCGGTTAAGGTTTGATTCTGTACGTTCATGCCATTCGGTCATATTCGAATATTCTTCTCGGCTTTCCCTTGAAAAAACCACCATTTTTCCTGCTGGAATGACTTGGTCGTATGCGTCAATTGTTGGTTCACAATGTGTGCACCAAGGTGCAGAAAAATAAGCCACGAATGAAGTTTGATTTGTCCACGATGAACCGGTCAAACTTTGATTGGTATGGTCAATTCCATCCCAGTCTGGAAACATCTCTGAGGAAAACTGCAAGGGCTCTGTTTGAACCATGCCATCACCAGATTCCGGCTCGACACAGCCTGCTAATAGAACCATAAAAACGACTGAACAATACATTAAATTCCGAATCATGCGTCAACCTCTTCTAACTCAGCATCAAGAATGAATTGTTTATCGATAGACAAAGGAGGGTCAATTCGGCCTAAATAAGTAAGGACACCCACAACAATGACGGTCAAGATGACTCCAAAACCCACCGTAGTTTCAAGAAGGGTTTGAAAGAATCCGTCATCAGTTTGTTCGGTTTGGTCGCCAAAACGAATCGACCCATCAGGGTCTGCTACACCAATCATTTCCATCGAGAGAATTTTTGCTTGATACAATGGACGTCCAGCCGACGATGCGGGATTTTGAATTTCTTCAAGACCTGTCAAGTCATCTGAGGTTGGTGTGCGTGCTATTGCTCGAATGTGTGACATGCCATCACGTACAATACCAAATGTTGCATACCCCTCATCCTCACGATTTTCTGGATCAAGGCCGTGGGCTTCGGTTTCAGCGATGTACCACTGAGAATCTGCAGAGTCGGGGTCGGCTGAACGTGCCATCCCAATTGCGCCATCGACATGACTGAGGTTTTCATCGTGCTCAAGCGGTATTGTTTCCCCAGTACCACCACTGCCACACTGAAGGCTAGTTGCGGGGTATATTCCAATTTCTTTACACTCTGGGTCACCGGATTGTGTGACAAAGTCATCAATGACTCTATGGAAGAAAATACCATCGTACAAACCAGATTCAACATGTTGAATCATATTTTCAGTAGTTATGGGAGCCCACTGCTCAAACAACTCGATGATAATCGTGCCTTCTTCACGGTCTGCAAGATGCGTCTCGACATAACTCACTTTCATCTCGATGACTGCATTGCCGCTGTAGGATGGCATCATTGGTGAATCCTCGGCAACCGGCCGGTCTGTCCACAATTGAGGGTCAAGGCCAACACTTCGCCATAGTGGTTCATCTGTTTGAGGTGCAACACCGGAGAATGACAAGAATGGTATGGTAAGCAGAACTATGAGCAGAATGGGCACGTTGTTTTGCCCTGCCATGCGATGGCTAAGTTCCAATAAGATTTGAAACGCTCGGATTTTTGAAAAAACTGCGATATGCTCAAAACATCAATGAATATGTGGCAATCATGAGCAATGTAAACATGAACATGATCAAATATGCAAAGTATTCACTTATCGGCGCCATTATTATGATCTTTGGACAAGCCTCAACTGGATTATCACAATCGACATCTGATACTGACCAAAGCCATCTGTGGACAGCACAACTTGGTTTGGTCCTTTGTCTTCTCACTGCAGTATTTGTTGTCATGTCCAAAACAGATGACAGCAAATTGAAGGGGATGTCCTGGGGTCTCTTTGGTGCTTGGTTTATACAATACGGTCTTGGCGAAATGTACAGCGGAGGCATGTCGGCAATGTCTTACATACATGCTGTCATCGCAATGGCCATACTCCTTCATGCTATGGCCTTGCTTCGCAGTTTTCCAACAGAAGAAACAACCGATGCATGACCAAAGGTGCTTAGGAAACACCTTTGATTCTTGATTAGAGTACCAACTTGTACCACCAAACGCAAACCAAAGTGTTGAATGATAACGAACATTGGCCATTTTATGTCCCCTGACATGATTCCATTCGTTCGTAAACCAAGAAATGCAGACGAGATGCAAGAGCGTGGAAAAGAATTCCTTGAATGCATGAAGAAACGAAGGAGTATCCGACACTTTTCAGATGAACCTGTACCACAACATTTGCTTGAACTTGCCATTCAAACTGCAGGCACTGCCCCCTCAGGAGCCAATCTTCAACCGTGGACATTCGTTCTCATTTCAAATTCAGAACTTAAATTGGCCATTCGAAATGCAGCTGAAGAAGAAGAGAGAAAGACATACGCAGAACGGATGCCTGAGGCCTGGGCAGAAGTTCTTGAACCACTAGGCACGGATGAAATCAAAGAACACATCACAGACGCCCCTTGGATCATCGTAATGTTTCGGCATTCACAACGACGAAGGCTCAATGGTGAAATGGGGCCAACGTATTACTCTCACGAATCTTGTGGAATCGCTGCGGGATTGTTGATTGCTTCTTTGCAACACATGGGGCTTGCCACATTGACGCACACACCCTCGCCAATGGGCTTCCTTCGCGAACTTCTCCAACGCCCTACCTATGAACACGCTATGCTGCTGATGCCAGTTGGTTATCCAGCAGAACATGCTATGGTTCCAAATATTTCGAAAAAATCACTTTCCGATTTCTTGGTCGTCCGACCCTAGAGATGCCCACGGTGCAGTCGAAGTTGATGAATCGAAATTTTGGTTGACCATTTGTTGCTGGACCACAGGATGCGTCCCCCATTGTTGCAGAACGACTGGTGGAGTGTCTTCTTTCCTGAAGAATAAACTGATGACAAAAATGCTCACGCCGCAGCATATACTGAAAACACCGCTACATAAATAGGCAAAAGATGCAAACAAGGACTCATCAATCACATCGAATAATTCCTCGACGACGATGTCGTCGTACGATACCCAAACCGATTGGTTTGATGTGAACGTCATATCGCCTGCTAAACATCCGTAACAAGCCCTGCCCACCCGAAGAAATCCTTGTTTTTCTGCAAGTCCATCGTACATTTCATCGGCGTAATAGTCAACCTTACAGTCATCCCTTTCTGAAACCATGTAATAGAAACCGCCTCTGTTCGTCTCATTGTAGGCTTTTTGAGAATCCAATTTTTCTGAAATTTCAGGATGGGATACAATCTCAATACTCGTTGCGTCGCAGTGATCATAAATTCCGTTCTGGTTTAGGTCTTGTAGCGTACCTTTCACATAGAAGGAGAACCCTATTTCTCCATATTGGTCTTTGTCAATGAGGGTCAGCGTTCCATTTTGTTGTTCGGCAGCAGCCCAATCATCATAATTATCAGCGTATTCAACTGAGAGACGGTCCATTTCTATGAATTTAGGGACACTAAGCCCTATGAGAAGAAGCCCGAGTATGCCCATGATGATGAATGTTAAGACTCCTTTCGATGGCATGTGCTCAAGTCTTGGAAACCTTGCATGTAAAAGAACCTATCTTCTTCTTTGACCGCTTTAAACGAATCACAAAAGCGTTAGCCTCATCAAATGGTAGAGCAACGCTATGTCATGGAGGGGGGTGAGCATGATGCACTCGAAGCGGAACTCATTGACCTACCACCTGTTCCAACCCTCCGAGTTCAACATCACACTCGGGACGAACAGACAAGCCAACGACAATTGAATGCGTCTGCTGGTGCGACTTTTGCTGTATCTGTTGTCTTTCTTTTCCTCGCTATGACCGTGGGTACAGATGTTCTTGATTCAATGGTGGATGAAACGAATTACGATGAGGAATGGTGGGCTACTCCCCTGCAACTTCGACATTTGATGGACCTTCCGATGGATACGATGAGAGGACAATTACCTGAAAACGGCTCATACTCTGCATTACCGTACACTGAACATTATGTCGAAGTTGACCTACCTGCAAGTGAAGAGGATATCGGGACGCCTGAAGATGATTTGATGCATGTCGTACTTTGGCTCCCTAATGTGCCAGAAGGAACAAAAATTCCGGTGATCATGACCATTCATCCATACTATGACTTTGGAGGTGAAGGTATCGCAGGTGCCGATTCATCACCAAACACAGTTCCCGATGGAGGCGTGGGAAAATGGGTGTATGATACCTTCTTGCCCCATGGCTATGCATTAGCCCAAGCATCCACGTTTGGAACTGGAAATTCAACGCACTGCCAAGATGTGAAGGGACTTGGAGAACAAGTTGGCATACAAGCAGTTGTCAATTGGCTTGGTGAACAACCGTGGTCAAATGGTAATGTTGGCTTAATGGGTAAATCGTATGCTGGCACAACAAATTGGGAAGCTGCCCAAAATCCATCACCGTACCTCAAAACTATCGTTCCCATTTCAGGTTCAATTGGCGTTCAAGAAATGTTCTATAGAAACGGTTCCTCTGAGTCAAGAGCCATGGTCTATGATGCTCTTTACGAGGCAAGCACCGCCGACCCCACTTTTGACGATTCGAGAATGTGCTCAGACGATATGATCGGTCCGCTCAACCCGCTGACAACATGGGCAGGAGCAGAAATTGGTGGAGCACAATGGAACGATTACTGGGATGAGCGACGCCACCTCCCTGATGTTTTAGCAAACTATGAGGGCAGTGTGTATCTCGTATGGGGTTTACAAGATTGGAATGTTGACCCATACCATGCTTTTCCCACCTACCAGTTGCTCAAAGACGCTGGCATTCATACAAGGGCAATTGCAGGACAATGGGCACACAATTACCCTGACCAACCAGACCGCCACAGTGAATTGACCAGTGGTTACGGCCTAGAAGCCTATCCAAATATGACTCGAATGGATTGGGCCGTTGAATTGTACGCTTGGTTTGGCTATTACTTGATGGGCATGGGCGAGGAACCAGAACCTCATGTGCAAATTCAAACCAATGATGGAATGTGGCACGTTGAGGACACATGGCCTCCTGAAGACATGAATTGGTGGCCGGTTTCACTCGACAAAGCAGATGTCACAGGAAATATTGTCAATCTTAACAACGAAGTCGTCGTCTCATTTCCAGAACTTGAAAGCGACATCCATATTTCAGGCATGCCAACATTACACTTGAGCGTTAATACCTTGGCATGCAACGGTGGTCAAATCTTTGCTACCATGTATAATTCAGAAAATCTTCGATTGGGTCATGCGACGATGGATGTCCGATATCGCGATGGTGGGTACGATGCGAGTCCAGCATTACCACTACAAACTTACCTCATGAAGATGGAGTTTAATCCTCTCGATGTCCGTCTTTCGGCAGGTGATTCAATTCAAATTGTTCTCTCCGAAAGCGGAGAAGATTACTTGCCAAGCCCTTGTGCTACCATCGGTTTGTCTGTGAACGATAACGCAGATTCCGTCTTCAGTTTGCCGCTTATCGACCGAGATGTTGATGACGAACGTTGGTTCCTTTCTCCTCCTTGGTGGGACCAACAACCAATACCTTCGTGATTGTATGAAAGTCCTGGCTTTTGAAGACACATATGACCTCGCTGTCATATTGGAATCTCAAGGCATTCACATGGAAAACATTGATTTTCAGCAACAGTGGAATTCACAATCAGCGGTTGAAACTATCGCTTCGTTTGAACCCGATGTATTGTTGCTCGATCATTTTATGCCACCATATACAGGTCTCGAGGTCCTTCGAGAATTGAATATTGGAATTCAATCAGGTGATATTGCCCGACCAGGGCTCATTGTTGCGATGTCGAGTGATGAAAGGAAAAATGAATTGATGCTCAAAGAAGGTGCTGATGTCAGTACCTCAAAGTTTGAGGTTCCGTTTCTTTCCGTATTTCGCGATTACTCTTCATAGGCAATCCAATCGTTTTCGCCCTCAGGGCGATACCACCAGTAGCCTTCTTCGTCTTCGAACCATTCTGTGCCGTCTTCGTCGACGGAGTATCCATCATCATCCCCATCATCTTCATACTCGGGCTCTGGCTCTGGCGCCGGCTCTCTGCTTCCGCCTGAAGGGATATCTGATTCTTGTGCAATTCTACGCTTGACATCTTCCACATCTGATTCTGCACCACCGAACACACGATGTTCCGTACGAATTTCGGCATCGTGGTCACCTTGTGCGATGGCAGCATCTGCTTCTGCAAAGAAATCTTCAGTCATCTTGTCTCTGAATTCATCAAATTCATCACGACCAAAACTACCCAGGAATTCATCACCTTTCGCCTGCATTAAGTCATCGAGGTCGATTTTCTTGCCACCTTTGAGTTCTGGAGCATCCGGGATGTCGCCTGTGTAAAATGAGTCATCATCAGAAAATTTTCCAAAAGTTCGACCTTTGGGGTCGGCTTCTTCGATGGCTTCGATGACAAGGTCATGCTCTTCTTCATCGATTTCCTCATCTTCGTATTTTTGACCGGTTTCGTCGACAAGACGTCGTAGACGCTTGCCGAGGGCTTTGTCATCATCTTCAAGTTCCTCAACGGCTTTCTCTACCTGTTTGAGTAATTTTTCGTATGGCGTACCAGTAATCGAACCAAGGAATCGTCCAAAACCGCCCTTCTTTCTCGCCATGGTTATGGGTGCAAACTTACTCTATTCAAAGATACGGTTTCTCACATCATGAAATCTCTTGAAGAAGGACCTTCTCACACCGACATGGTTGAGCCATGGCTTGAGGCATTAATGGCTGACTACAACCGTGACTCAAGGGTTCAGCGCGACCAATACAAAGCACAGGTTCACCTTCGAGGTTCTGTTCTGCAGGAGATTATTTGGTGGGCCCTTCAGTCGCTTCCAGATGAAATTCTCGTCGGTCTCGACTTTGATGGAAGTCAACCAGTTCGCCAAGACGTTGCTGAACAATTCAAAAGTGAACATGAACAATACAATTTGTTTCAAGGTCAAGGCTACGTGGTGACTGAGGCTCATATCGTGAACAGAGGTGATTCGTTTTCTGTTCATCATTTGCCTGAAGAGTGGATTGATGGTATCTATTCACAAGACAGGGGTTCACGAGCTGGTCGGTTTACACATTGGTTACACACCCACCCAAATGCACCGGCCCTACCGAGCGAAGCAGATGCTGATGCTGCACAAGAAACTCAAGGTGTTGACATGATTCTTGGGTTACGATTTACCCCTGAAGGCCCGTTACCTTGGTTTGATGATTACGAGGGTGTGCAACGTAGTTTAGGAACAAAGCCGCAAACACCTCGAAAAAAGGGCTTTTTTGCTCGGAAGAGGTTACCTGTTCTCGGTATTGCTCCAAGTGGCCATGCTATTCATGAGATTCAACTCATTGCATTTCATAAAAATGGATTTGGCGTCAATGTCGTGCTCGTCGACGACGACAACATGCCGTTCATCGTTTATTGATTCAATTGAATCGGTTCACCTCGTCCATTCCAACCACGCAGGTCATAATATTTCGAAAGACAAGCATCCTCATCGGTATCGTCAACAAAAGACACCATGCCCGATGCCACACCACTTGGCAACGGCTCTTTTCGAAGTCGCCAAGAAAGGAAATCTTGTTGTTTAACATCCATTGCGAGTCTATGCCAATGTTCGACATTCCACCGTCGTGCTAAATCCCATTGGATAGCAGCCCTGTCGAGCAAATCTTGCCAAGTACAGTCTTCTCCTGTCATCGCTTGCCATGCCTGAAGCATGACTGCATCGGGTGTCGCCCCTTTTGCAAAAGCACACAAGATCATTGAATCTCGAATCACGATTTCATTTTGGCTTTCAATCAGTTCCTCCATCAAATCTAGCGCCGAAGCGTTGGGTAGCCCAGTAGGTTCCTTGTAGCCAGCACGCATGTGTGAAGCACCAACATTTGCTGTCATGTAGGCCATCGCATTTCCACGCTTACCACGTGGGTCCCATGCAGGAAGGTCAAGGCCTTTGCAATGAGCGGTTAATTGTGAGGTTGGGTGGCCTGTCATCTCTTCAATCACCTTGGAAGCAACAACTGCACCTGCAGTGAGGGTTCCGAATAATGAGCCATCTCCCGGAGTGGCATGGGCAAGGCAGTGGAGGGCGAGTGGCGGAAGTTCAGGTACACCAAATTCCCAAGGCACTTCATCACCTTGGTCGAATCGGCCAAAGGCAAACGGTGCTTGGAAACTCGATCTCCATGATTCGGGAAGCCATCCTCGCATTGAAATTTCACACATGAGCGATAGTGCAGCCCCAGCAGAAATCGTATCGATACCGAGACGGTTGCATGCATCGTTTCCATCCATCACTTCAAGACTTGACGTTAGACCAAGGTTCGCACCCATCATTGCGAGTGTTTCGTATTCAGGTCGTTCGACACGGTTATGATGGAGAGGTCGACCTTTCAGTTTCTCACCATCAATGGTCGGTCGGTCAGCAGCCTCACATGCGATTGGACAAGGGGTGCAGCAACCCGATTGTTTCGCATCGGGAAGTTGTTGGTGCCAATACTCTCCTGACAACTTGAAGGGGTCGAGAGGTGTTGAAACTTCAACCGGTGTAGCTCCTTTTGCAACCTCATCTTGGGTAACTCCACCCGAGCCACCCCCCACTTTGAGTTGTTCAAGAACTGGAATATTACCATCTGTTGAGGAATAATTTCCCGTCGGCATTCGTCCATTTTCAGAGGCATAGAGTGGACCTCGACTGGTTCCAAAGGAGTAAAATGGGTCGGCAGCCTTTCTTCGCATGCCCATTTCTGTACGCTGAGTTTTGATGGCTTCGTTGAGGTCAAATTCTTCTGCATACCTGACTTCTGAGGTGGCCTGTTTTGTAGCGATCACAGTAATGCACTTGAGTTGTTTGAAACCAAAGGAGGCTCCAGTTCCTCCTCGGCCTGCAGCACGTCGTCCAGCGGTTAGTGGGGAGGCGATGCGAATTCCATTCTCTCCGGCTGGACCTATAGAAAGGCACTCTCCAAGGCAGTTAAGCCGGTCTTCGACCTGCCAAGTGGTCATACCAAGCAGGTTGTCTGCAGGAAGAAGCATGGCGACATCATCGCAAATTTCGAGACGTTGCCACACAGGCGCTCGACCGGTGATGAATATTCCATCCCAACCCGCACGACGAATTTCATGACCCAAGTTACCACCGATGTAGGTATCGATGTAACACTCCGTGAGCGGTGAACGCGTCACAACGACCGCCCTTCCCGATGAACCAACCTTTGAGGCTTGGTACGGGCCAGTCATGATGAGTAATGGTGTGGAGGGATGAGATGCTGAATCAATCCTTCCGTCAACCGGATGACGCCGTTGTATTGCATCGGCATAATCTGTTGTATCCCATTCGACGAGGAGTTTGGTTGCTAATGCCTTTCCACCAAGAGATTCCAAACACCAAGCGTGTGGAATCTCTCTTGCTTCACAGGTGCCTTGACCGAGGTCGACATAGAGAATCCGACCGGGGAAGCCATCAAAGCGCCAAGGCTGAGCCATGCATCAAATTAAATGGAGGAATGATGTAAATGTTTCTTGAAAAACTGATGTAGCCAAGAATTCAATCGACGTACACTTTCGAGTATGTATTGCTCTCTGCCTTGAAATCATAGACAATTGGTTGACCAGTAGGAATTTCAACCTGCAGAATTTCATCACTCGATAATTGTTCAATCGACATCACGATGCTACGCAGTGAATTTCCGTGAGCGACAACCAGAACGTTTTTTCCTTGCGTTAGCGATGGCACGATGTGACTTTCAAAATATGGAAGTGTTCGCTCAGCTGTCATCTTTAGACTTTCTCCGCCAGGTGGCGGGACATCAAATGAACGTCGCCAAATTCGTATTTGGTCTTCACCAAATTCTTCCATGAGGGCCTGCTTGTTTTTTCCTTGCAATTCACCGTACATTCGCTCGTTGAGTTTCCAAGAAGCATGAACAGGGATGGTCATTTGGTTCACATCGTGAATGTCTGACCACCCTCTGTGAGAATCGCCTTCAGGCGTCAAAAGTTGTGGTGAAGCATTGCTCGGATGCTCGGAAAGTGCGAGCATGGCTGTCATTTGAGCACGAATCAACTTAGAAACATGGACTTCATCAATTGAAATTTCTGAAAGTTTCGCCCCTGCTTCAGTCGCCTCTTCAATGCCTTTCTTCGAGAGGGGAACATCGACCCAACCAGTGAATAATCCCTTCTTGTTCCAAACCGATTGGCCGTGACGAAGTAAAATCAAGTGAGACATGGGTGTCCTCAAACCGTCCGAATAGAACGAAGTGCATCAATGTGACGG
>CAZWXR010000032.1:14782-16217 GCA_964637985.1 uncultured Candidatus Poseidoniales archaeon | reverse complement strand
AAACGATGAACCCATTCAATCTCTCCCTCGAAACTGATTCTCCAGATTGCTGATTCAATGAAATCGTTATGTTCAATATCATATGTCGAAGATGTTGCAACAATGAAATTGTCAAACTGTAGCAAGCCATCTGAACTTCCTTCGAGGGCTGTGACCCACATGATTGCACCATCATTCTTTGAAACGGCAACAACTTCTAGACCACTTGTGGCGACAAACATATCGTCGTATTCAAGGATTGAACTTACGCGACTGCTGGTCGTAACTTCCCAAAATTGACGTCCTTCTGCGTCCCAATAACGTAGTGCTCCGTCCCAGCCTCCTGCGATAACGTCGTTGTTTTTTGTTAAAAAAACACAGGATACTGGTTGGCCTAGTTGGCGTTGCATCCATGTATGGCCTAGGAGGTCCATGTTTCCTTCACCTTCTTCTTCTATCATAAGTCCATTGACATTCTGCTTCCATGTTCAAGGTAGACGGAATGACCATCCTTTGGAATTGCGAAGGTCAAGAGAAATGCTACAAGGCCAAGGATGCATGCAGAGTAATAGTGCCCCATTGTAAAAAATGCAAACAAGGTTGACATGCGTAAAACACCAACTGAATGACCAAACAAAGCCCATATTGCAAAACCTGCTGCGATGAGAGCAAGTCCGACAAATCCAAATCCGATGAGAACATATGCACTTGCTGCACTTGGATCCATAATGGGATGCTCCATTTGAGTCGGTGTCATGTCAATGATTCGAACGGTACAATTTGACTCTCCGTTTTTGCAAGGAGATGCTTGGAACTCATCTTGACTTGGCATCGTGAAATCAATATTTGTAAATCCAATAGGTTCGATAATTGCTGGTGGGGATAAGAGTATGCGGTTTGTATACCAATCTTTGTACCCATCTCGCTCAACATACATGTCCACAATAAGGAGGCCTGGTGTAAGGTTTTCAAAATGAAATTCACCTGATTGATTTGTCACCATTTCGGTTGAATTTATTCCTCCATCTTTTTCTTCCCATGACACGTGAATGAGCATGCCATCGAAAGGCTGCCCCTTATCGTCGTAAATGACACCATCAAATTGTGCACTTTCTGGTGGTGATGTCAATGCCAATCGATACACGAATTCATCCGCCCGCACCAAACCATCGTTTGGGTCAATAAAATCTGCTCCGTTTGCTGCACCTAACACCGAGATGCACAGCACAAAAATGGCTATGGAACGACCAATCGGGTGCAATTTCTTCTGAGGAATGTACAATTCCACATCACTTGTGGAGAACACAAGTGGTTGGTCTTCGATGATGTCATCAAGATAAGTATCAACAGGTGGAATTTGTTCGACAACCTCTTCTTCCACGGTCATGCTCAAATCATCCTTCTATTTGTGTTCAATCGTATGAGGAAATTGGTGAAGGAGTTTTTCTAATTCTGA
>CAZWXR010000032.1:0-14682 GCA_964637985.1 uncultured Candidatus Poseidoniales archaeon | reverse complement strand
TCTATTTGTGTTCAATCGTATGAGGAAATTGGTGAAGGAGTTTTTCTAATTCTGATTCTGATATCCACAAGTCAAGGAACAACATCTCATCATGTTCACTTCTTTGTACGATGTAACCGTTTGAATAGAGTGCATGAACTGCTTTTTGACCCACATCACTCGATGAATTCTTAACGACGATAGATTGTATGGAGCCAAATAGATTTTCAAATATTGCATATCGCAATTCATCGATTCCTTGTTGAGAAATTGAAGATACGAAGTGGACATTTTGCAATTTTTCATCATCAATCCATTGACGAAGCGATGCTTTATGTTGGGGCGATATCCTATCAATTTTGGTAAAGACGACCATGGTTTTGAATGATTGGTCAAGGCCTGTTTCTGTGAGTCGTTCATTAAGTTCGTTTTTTGTTGTCATACATTTTCTTTTGACTTCATCGAGTTCGTCTGAGGCATCGATCAAATGGAGAAGAATTTCGCTTTCTATCGCCTCAGCAAATGTTGATTTAAATGACGCTAAAGCGGCATTAGGAATATTATCAATAAATCCAATTGTATCAGCAATAAGTATTCTTGGAGTTTTTTCCATTTGACCTAGTGTCGGTTCAAGTGTAGAGAATAATTTGTCTTCAATAAGCACTTTTTTTCCAGATAATGCTCGAAAAAGAGACGATTTTCCAGCATTGGTGTACCCCACTAGCCCAACTGTATTCAGGCCCTGCTTTCGCCTCTGCTCTCGTCGTAGTGCTGTAGATTGAGCGTGTTTACCTAATCGTTTCCTGAGTGTTGCAAGTTCGCGGTTAAGTGAGCCAATGATTGTCTGTAATGCTGTTGCACCTTCTCCACCATAACCTGCACGTTCACCAGTGGTCTGGACGGCTACGGCCTCACGGAGTATTGTGCGGTCGGCCAATAATTTTGATATCCTGACCTGGGTTCTCGCCTCAACAGATGAAGCATGAGAGGTGAATAGTGCGAGCAAAAGACGGACTCTGTCCCACACCTCGATGCCAAGAATTTGGTTGATGGCTACAAGTTGGCGTGGTGTCGCATTTGTATGCAATAAAATGAGACTGACTTGTTTGTAAGCTCCGGATTTGATATTCAGTGTTTCTTGGATGAGTTTGAGGCGACCTCCTCCAAAATAACTTGCTGGATTGACTTGACCGGGCTGGATCATTTTCTCAACGATTTGAATACCCATCGTTGATACAAGATGTTCATACTCACTTGTATCTTCATGCCCTCGGACCAAAAGAAGTGCTTTCCTACCTTCATGATTGGTTCGGCCTTCTCCTAATAGGACTCCCCCGCTTCCTGCGATGACACTGCCATTCGCATTTGGGCCTTCCATGGATGCACGAATGGTTAGTCTCATATCAGCCCACCCCCCGACCGCTTTCATGGCAGAGACCAATAGTGCCGAAATCAGATGGATTGGAGCAAAAGAAATCGTATCATCTCTTGCAAACACTCTCGATGGGCAGCCATGTTCATACACGATATTGGACCATGGAGATGAAAGTGAAATTTCAATTGTCATTCAAAACGAAGATTTACAATCATTACGAGATATTGGCGATGATATCTTCATTTTACTGACTGAAATACTTGAACAATGAGGGCGCTGTATGGGTGATGTTCTTCTTGTTGATGGGTGGTGCAATCTATGTCACTGGCTCTCCAAATTTGTTCGCAGGCGGTTGACATCCGCTTCTGATTTGGAAATTTTTGCTATCGAAAGTGACGAAGGTCAAAAGATAATCTCAACGTTTTCAGAAACCCATCAACGCGTTGACAGTGTCTATCTGATTCGAAATGGTGTGACATTCATTCGTTCCGCTGCAGCAATTCGGGTCTTGCTGTATCTTCGGTGGTACTACAAGATGTGGTTTCCCTTCGTTTGGATCGTGCCTCTTCCTATTCGAGATATTCTCTATATCATCGTGTCAAAATCGAGAACTTTTCTGTTTGGTTCAAGAAACTAATCTTCGTTTGAATTCAACCGTCGCTTACTCGGCATGAGATACCAACGCAAGTCTGTGTTGAGTTGTGTCCCGATAAACTGACCTTCACGTTTGGAAATATCTCGTTCCAATTTATCTCGAATCGAATCTAACAAATCATCCATCGACCCATGCATCAATAATTCAGGAGGAATAAGTGTTGTGAAATCGACTGGTTCCCTTGGCGTGTCAAGTATTTTTTGAACCACTGCTCGCTCTTCATACGTATCAAATTCATCTGAGACACCTTGAGAGACTTTGTTGCGAATGTGTTGATGCAATGAGATCAATGCATCTCTTTGCTGGTCAAGTCGTTCAAGCGAATCTGACAACTCATGGAGGACATCGAGACCTTCAACAACACTCATTTTTCGACGACCTGCAATAAATTCTGCCAGGGGGCGTCCATCGGATGGCAATTGGCTGGATAGGCGAATTGGGCTGCCTTGCGGGAGTTTTCTTTGCTCGCATTTGAACATGTCTGGTGCAAGGTCGATTCGGATTGAAAATGATTTTTCAACAGAATAAATCGTTCTTGGAGGGCCCCCCTTCTCAGAGGGAACGCGAGTTGATTCCACAAGTCCACCGCGCTCCATTTCCTTGAGATGTTTCATGGTGGCTTGCTGACTAATTCCTATTAAGTCAGCTAATTGCATTGGATAGTGTGGTTCTTTTACGAGTCGTTCCAATATCTCACGACGAAGGGTGTTTTGCAACAGCTTGAGGGCGGTATCTAAGTCAGTCATACTACTCAACTCTAGGTTACCTAGAGAACAGGATGTTTTTGAACTCATCGAATCAATTCATTTCATCCCAGTCTTTCCATGAGGAAGAATTTTCATTGCTCTCTGGAATTTTTCGTGATTTGGGTTGTTGAGAAGGGGTTGAAGATATTGATTCGATCGCTTGGGTTGGCACACCCTCATCCCAACTTGCAATAGCTACGGCGTTTGCGGCATCATCCATGACCTTTTCATTATCAATTGGCTGCCCTGGATTGAAGTTTTGTGCAGATTCAATATCACCTCTCATCAAAGCATAGACTTGTTCAGTCGTCATGAGTTTACCTTGTTGAACCTCAACACTTCCATCCCGCACATCGGACTGTTGTTGTGGTGTTTGTGGTTGATTCGCAAAGGGTGGGGCGATTTGCTGCTGTTGTGGTGGGAAATTCGTAAGTTCTTCTTGTATTTGTTGAGCGATGTGAGGTGGCAAATTTTCGAGGTGGACGGGGTGACCATGTTGATTCATCAACACAACATTTGGATTTTTATTTTTGGAATTTGAGTACGTTAATATCAGACCCATTGGAAGAACAAGGATGCTTAAACAACACATTGAGAGGCCAATGACGAGGAGATTATTGCTAAAGAATCCCTTTTGCATGTCATCGATTGAGATAAACCATGATTGGGTCGATGTGCAATCCTCTGAGCAGGTTACCTCTAGGAAATACGATCCGTCTTGGATGTCCCATGAAGCTGTGGTCGAATACGTTGTAGAGGGTGATTGAGGTTGCCAGTCGAGTTTGCAGCTTTTCTCAGATATTGGTTCACCCGAAAGGTTTGAGCCATCAACAGCGGTTAATGTTACATTCAATGTATCTGAACCGGTGATTTGAACAAGGCGATAACATCCTCTTTCGAGTTCAAGTGTCTCGCTTTGTTCACCAGTAAATTCGACAACATTGCTCGTTTGTGGATTGAAAATGGAATCGATTGATGAGCCTTGGCCAACCAACAAGAAAAACCCCAATACAGCAAAGATGACGCCGCCCAAAACGAGGCGTTTTGGCCAAGGAGAACTTTTGTCTTGGTTCGTGTTCTCCATGGGCCTTCCAATTCATACAACCTCTTTAATCTCATGTAATGTCATAAAATTGAACCAATTAAAATGCTACAAAGGACGAACATGAGGACGGCAATAGAACCATCAATGAATTTCCACATCCTCGGTTGAGAAAGATGGTTCGAGAGTGAACGGGCACCATAGCCCAGTGAAAAGAAGAAGAAGAACGATGCAAATGCAGCGCCAACCGCAAACAAATTTCGCTCGGTGCCAAGATACCTTGTTGATGCCCCACCAAGGAGAAGAATTGTGTCAAGATACACATGTGGATTGAGCCATGTGAAAGCAAGTGTTGTTAATGCAATTGAACCAGTGGATGTCGTCGTTGTATCAATCTGCAATGCTTCGGGGTTCAACGCGGACTTGACGCGTAAACATCCGTAAATGAACATAAAGAGAGCAGCAAAGCATGTAACGACAAGTTTGGCACCTTCATCAGAAGAAAGCCAAGAACCAAAACCATACACGCCAAGGAAAATCAAGGTTGCATCTGAAACCGCACAAATGAAGCACACGAGGAAAAGGTGTGAACGAAGCAATCCTTGACGAATAACAAATGCATTTTGAGCCCCTATCGCGACAATCAGACCGAAACTAAGGGCAAATCCCTCAAAAAATGGAGAATACATTCATGTCAACCTAAACCCAATGCTGCTAATTTTTCGGGCAGATAGGTCTCGGTCACGAAATCTAAACCATATTTTGCAAGTGATTGTTGCTCAGCTTTTTTACCGATATCAAGCATCATGTTGATTTGCTCTTGCCACCAACCATCAGCGAAACGTGGGTCACTTAATTCAGCCGTTAGTGCCTCTTTATCCTTGGTGGATAAATCATCACTCGGCAAATCGTACGCTACGATATCATCTGCAGTGATGCCGAGATACGTCGATGAAGGTGTTGCGAGGTATTCTGAAATGTGTGCTGTCTTAATCGCACCGTAGGCTATTGAAGCAAAGATACGGAAAGACCACGGGTCGCCGTCAAGGAAAACAACAACAGGCAAATCCCATTCCTCACTCATCCGCTTCATAATCCGTCGAGTTGACCGTGCGGGTTGGCCTTTGAGATGCAATAAACCACAACGATATTGTTCATCAAATCCATTTTCAACAAGCCTATCGAACATACCACCTGTTTCAATGGCCATGATGAAATCGATATCATGATGTAATAATTCTATTTTTTCTTCTTCAACATTGTATGGAACCCCGTACCCAGAATCACCAACGTCATCTCGAGCGTTTATCTCCATCCATTGCCCACGGCGATTACGTTCTCGGATTGTTAAATTGCCAATCATTCGAGCACCATCTTCTTCTGGTCTGAGTTTGAAATCTTCACGAAGACACTGTGTGACGACTTCGAGATCTTCTGCTAGGTTATTTGATTCGTTTTGCGAACCAAATTTTCCTAATCCCCATCCTTCAGATATGTAATACATCTCACGAAGGGTGGATGATTTTTCTGCATCGATCATCTCTTCGATGAACTCAATGACGTGAAGGGCACGGAGCAATTGTTTTGCCGACCCTAAACTTGTTGCATCGCGAATCGATTTTTTCTTTCCGTATTTGTACACGCCAAGTTTATTATCAAATCCAATATTGTTTTTCGTTCGTACTGGAAGCGTCATTGTTGGAGGTTCGCCTTTGACAATTTTATCATACATTTCAGCAACAACATCATGCAACGCTTCTTTTGTTTCTTCTACAGTTCTTCGAACAGCCATTATTCATCTCCTCCGAAAAGTGTTCGTTGGCCGGTGGGCGGCGGTGATTTTGGTGAGGGTAAGTCTTCATCTAGAATTTCGCCATCTTCGACATCGCTATCTTGTTGCTCATCCTCAACCTCATCATTATTTTCTTGGTCAGCTTCATCATCTGATTCATTTGTATCGTACTCTTCTCTTGCCTTCAAATCCTGCAAGATTTTCTCATCCATCTTTGAAGCACCAATAATTTCCTGAGTGCCTCGGTAGAACACATCTGTATCAGTCCAATCTCCTCGTTCTAGATTGATTAATGAGTATGTGATTGAGGTGACTTCCCCCGGTTGTAAAGTGTCTAATTTCCAAGCCCAAAGCCCAATAGTCTCCTTGCGACCTCCGGTTTGATTCTCCGTTATTTCGGCTCCATCACGCTCAGGGTAGTTCGCTAGGATGGTGTATGATCTCGCTCGAGTTGTGTAATTGAAAATTGTAATCTTCACATCGACCATCTTCGTTTCTTTATTCCAATTGGTTTCAGATTCTGCGATAACAGCCCCCATGATTCTGGTAATTGAACCTGACAAATCAGGTACTGGACGCTCGAGAATCTTTGCAGATTTCTCAGCTATCGCGGGAATAATATCATTGACCAACTCAAATTTTTCCTGTGTTTTGGCTTTTTTCTTTTGTTTTTCTAAATGTTTACGCAATCCTCGTCCCATTTCAAGCATCGCTTTCCGCAATTCTTCAAGCACTTCCTCGTTATCTGCCACTGCTTCTTTGGCCTCAGATGTGAATTGGACATTGGTGCTTGCCAAATGGACCAAAAGGGCTGCAGGGCCTTTTGGTATTCCTTTTCCCCCTGCTTGCTCGAGACCGTACTGACGCCAATCAACACTTTCAATTGCTTTGGTTAGCAAGCATCCTCCTTGTTGATACATCAGCGGTACACGGTTGGCAAATCGGAGAATTTCCACAGGTTTGTCTGCGGCCATCCCTTCACCAAAAATGAGGCCGACCTCTACTTGGTACGGGTTACCGGAGGATACTGCAGGTGCTCGGGTCATTGTCGTTACGAACTTTGAATCAATGGTTTTTGACAATCCCTTTTTGATGAGGAGTTCTTCAATGGGCGACAAACAGTTTGTTGGTGGATTGAGAAGTTTAATCTGTTTTCCTTGAAACAATCTATCGCCTTGAAACGACTCAAGGAGAGCACGGATTTGCTCTGGTTTCATGGAAGGAGGTTTTGTTTTTTCTTCGATTTCTGCAGCAGCCAATAATTCTTTGGCAGCACGAACCGAAATACCGCTGAAATTATTTCTCAAAAATATATTCATCTTCGAATCTTTTGATTCTCGAAGCATTCGTTGTAATGCACCAAGTTCGATACCATGAGGATGGGGTTTAATCGCTTCAACTTTGGTAGGCAAGCGTTCTGTAACCCTTGGCCAGTGGAATGTCTCACCGTCTGGGTCAACATAGGTGATGTCTGCATGAGGATTGACAATACTCGTCATTCTCAAGTATTGCCAAACGCTTTGCCTGCCTTTTTGGTACTTTCCTTTCAATCGAGTTCGAACTTCTAACCCATGTTCTTTTGGTTCACCATCTCGGCCCATCCATATTTCTCTGTCCTCGCCTTCTTTGATTGCTTTATTCGCCCGGGTATCTAGGCCGATTTTGACGATAGCCGCCGTTGCCTCTGACTTTATTTTCGATCGGACATGGGTCTTTCGTCCCGTTGTTAGTTGACTGTACATCACCACGCCCGTGATACCTATACCTTGTTGGCCACGGGATTGTCGAATCGCATGAAATCTTGAGCCGAAAAGGAGTTGCCCGAATACCTTTTCAATACTCTTTTTTGGAATCCCCGGCCCATTATCTTCAATCAAGAGTTCAATGATATTTTTCTTGTCGTCAACTTTTGAAATTTGGATAAAAATTTCAGGTAAAATTCTTGCTTCTTCACAAGCGTCAAGGGCATTATCAACAGCCTCCTTCACCGCAGTAATGAGGGAACGTATAGAGGAATCAAAGCCAAGAAAATGCTTGTTCTTTTCAAAAAATTCCGATATCGCAACTTGTTTTTGTTGTGAGGCGAGGCGTTCCGCTATTCCCATAATTCTTCCTCCTGGTGCTCCTTTGTCATCACAACGTTGGGCCAGTGGTACAACGGACAGCGGCACAACCCATCTTAAAATATCATCGTAAAATGATGTTGCAGAGCCACTTTTTTACAACGTGAATCTAAAGTTCACATCGAATTATGCAAATAAATCGTCAACCCAAGATGTGATTTTACCAGTAAACGCGCTTGCTGCGACAGTAAGTGGGCTTGCGAGGTAAAGTTTTCCTGGCCCAGAACGGCCCTGGAAATTTCTGTTGATCGCTGATACTGTCACCTGATTTTCATCTGTGGAAACGCCCGGACCTGCACCAATACAAGCTCCACATCCAGGGTCAATGATTTTTACACCAACATCGAGGAAGAGTTGATGCCAACCATTTGATACTGCAACGTCTTTGACATGCTTGGAACCATACTGAATGTAAAATTCGACTTCATCATTAACAATGAGTCCCGCATTTTTTGCAGCAAGGCAAACTTGTGCATAATATGCGATGTCATCGATTTTCCCGGCAGTGCAAGACCCCCCATATGCTATATTGATTGACACCTCTCCTATCTCGGAAATATTTGCTCCATTCGTGGGGTCACTAGGGATGCCCTTGTCAGGGTCTCCTGGGTGAGCGACCATTGGTACAATGTTGGACAAATCAATTGTGTGAATTCCTCCATCGTACTGTGCTCCTTCATCGGCTTTGATGATTTTTCGGGACTGGTCTTCACGAGAAAGATGTGGTTGTGAGGCAAGAATCCAGTCGAGGAGGGCATCATCTGCTTCACAGATCCCCGTCTTACCTGAGCATTCTGTCGCCATGTTGCACAAGGTTGCACGTTCGTCGATGGATAATGACGCTAGGCCTGGGCCGCCAAATTCCATGCTTCGGTTAAGGGTCAACTCTTTACGTGCATGGTCTGCTAAAATGTAGAGGATGACATCTTTTGCCGTACATCCAGGGTGGAGAGCCCCCACGAGTTCAAAACGAATTGATTCTGGAACCTTCACGAAGGTGAAGCCCGCGCTAATCAAGTTCGCATATTCAGTAGCACCGACACCCCAGGTAAGAGCATTGGATGCTCCCCCCATACATGTGTGTGAGTCTGTTGCTTGAATGAAGTCACCAACTTCGATGAATTCTTCTCGTGCGACTTGGTGACAAATGCCGGGCGAGATACCATCAACAGCTGAATAATCTCGTACATTTGTATGGATTTGAAATTCCTTTTGTAAACGACGTAGTGTTTCGACCTTATCCATAAATGGAACGAATTTCGGGTTATGATGAGCATACAAAAGATGGTCTTCGAAAACAGCAAATTTGGCTGGATTCGGCAACGCATATTCTGCACCATATTCCTCAGCTAAGAACTCATGAACCTGTGCGGTTGTGAATTCATGTGAGTATCCCCCTTGAACTTCAGCGATAACCGGATCACCTGGTTGAACGCATTGCCCTTCCAATTGTCCAACCAAATTGTTTGCAATGATTTTTTCTGCCATCGTCATAGGTCGAGATGGTGTCGATATTTCGGGAAGTTGAATTGTTTTATTTTTGAGTGCCTGTGCGAATTGAAACAAACCCCCGTGCTCGAGAATGAGTTTTGTCACGGGGTCATACCGATTGGTGAATTCTTCAAGGGGTATTTCTTCATCATTTTGAAGTCGTTTTAGAATTTCATAATCACCCATAAGTTGGCCCAGATTGATGTTATTTCGTTCATGAATTGGAGCAAAGGACGCTGCTATGACGATTCGAATACCCGCCCAACGTTCACATTGAGCTGCTGTTTCTCTACTCGATCCTGTTCCCTTGCGTTGACCGGAAACAATAATTTCAAAATTTCCATTCATCAGCGCTTTTTCGGAAAACACGCGCAAACCGTTTTGCATTAAGCCTGCGTAAGCATTTTTGGCAATATCTTCGGGCCGGTGGTCAAAACAAACCCAAGCAGGGGTCATGACATCGGTGTTGATATCATCGAGAAGGTCTTCCATTCGCAGGTCTTCCATTCGAAGATTCAAACCGTCGTACAACTGTTTTCGAATCAAATCCAAATCTTTGGTGAGAAAGAGAACTCGCTTTCCGGGTGTGAGGCGGATTGTGTGCGGCGTAGTGCGTTGCTCCATTCCATCCCCAATCCACTGGAGGCCCCTCCCATGTTTAACCCGTTCGGCTTTGTTGAAAGATGAATTTGAAAAAAATCACGTGCTGTAAAATGAATACGGTTATTAACTCAACATGAAAAGTTTAAATATACTTTCTTTGGGGGAAAAAATGTTCCTTTGGAACATAGGTGTGTGAAAGTATGGATAACCAGCAAGTCGAAGATATCGTAAAATGCAGTGATTGTGGAAGTCGGTCTCTCTCTCGAGACGAAACTCGTGGCGAAGTCGTTTGTAACGACTGTGGCCTCGTTCTTGAAGATAATGTCATTGATCAAGGTGCAGAATGGCGTGTTTTCTCACCTGAACAAGGCGACCAAAGGGCAAGAACTGGTGCTCCAATGACGGTCATGCTTCACGACAAAGGTCTATCCACAGACATCGATTGGCAAAATAAAGACTATTCAGGAAAAACAATCAATTCAAAATACAGGTCTCAATTTTACAGAATGAGGAAATGGCAAAAGCGAAGCAGGGTTTCAAACGCAACCGAAAGAAATCTTGCCATGGCTCTTGCGGAACTTGACCGAATGGCAAGCAGACTAGAACTCCCAAAGACTGTTCGAGAGGCAGCCGCTGTAAATTACAAGAAAGCTGTTGATAAGAGATTGATTCGCGGTCGCTCGATAGAAGGTGTTGCGGCTGCATCACTCTATGCTGCATGTAGACAATGTGGCGTTCCTCGAACACTTGATGAAATTGGACAAGCGTCACGAACTGGTCGAAAAGAAATTGGTCGCACATACCGATTTATGGTTCGAGAGTTGAAAATGAAAATTATGCCAACTGGACCAGAGGATTATATCTCCAGATTCTGTTCAGGCCTAGGTCTCGATGCTGAGGTTGAATCAAAAGCACACGAGCTCATTAAAGCTGCACAGGAAAAAGAATTGACGAGCGGTAGAGGGCCGACTGGAATCGCTGCCTCAATCATCTATATTGCTTCAGTGCTATGCGGTAAGAGAAGGACTCAACGAGAAGTTGCCGAAGTTGCGGGTGTGACCGAAGTTACGATTCGAAATCGATACAAGGAATTGATTCAAAACCTCAACATAGAACTCGATATCTAAGTGGTCTTTTGTTCCCATTGAATAACTTTGGTGGGTGACATGTCCAAAGCCCGAAAAGAATTGGTTGAATCAATTTTTGAATTGGTTGCAAAAAAACTCCTTGAAGCCCTTGAATACGGTACAACAAAATGGCCTCTACCAGGACCACCTGTTCAGGACCCAGATTTTCCTGCCCTCCATCCAGCAGCACCACATGACCTTTTTTCGTTAGGTCTCGGAATTCTTAACCTCGACAAAGGAATGTTCGAACGTCATCTGATCAATGTCGTTGAACGGCTTGTTCCCTACAGAATGAATCTCACCGATGACCCTTTTGAAGTTCACAACACATGGCTAAAAAGGCGTCAGGAAGATGTTGCAGATCGTTTGATGTTCCATATTGCTACCGATTGGTTGGCTGAAGCATTTGATAAGTATGCACCTAATTCAGATAAGTGGTGGCTCAGTGTAGCACTTATCGATGGCTTGTGCACGAAACCTCATGGCTCCGCAGTTCACGAAGGATATCACTTGCTTGAGTCAATTGCCTTAGCTGAACGACCTGGTACATGGCACACTCAACCAGATGTTGGACCACAACATTTGGAATGGAATCCAAATGCTGTCATTCCTCGAATGACCGATGTGGTTGCACATGAAGAAGGTGTAAAAGCCGCTCTCTGGATTCTCAATCGATTGGAATCGGACAATGCTGAACGTCGGTTACTTCTCATGGAATGGGTGAGGTTGTTGATGGAAAGACCACCGCTTGTCGGCCCTCTCGATTTACCAAATATTTTATTGAGAAGAAGTGCCGATTCAAATGTTGAAGTTGTATCAAAGGTGATTCTATGCTTGGCAAAAACCATTGAATTTGACCATGACTTAGGTCTTGAACTCGCTGAACGGCTCCATCGAAGAGATGAAGTCCTTATTCAACGAGGCATGGCTGATGTCTTGACAAGAATGTTCAGAAGACTTGGGTGGAAGGCACATCCATATCTACAAGATATGTTGAAGTCAAGTGATGAAGGAGTCTTAGCAGCAGCGAGTTCAACCGTTGGCGATTTAAAATATCTTGACAAGGATACCTGGGCAGACACGATTCAATCGTTAGCGTCACATCCAACTCCAATCGTACGACGAAACCTCGTTTCAAATTTGAGAGATTACATTGAATTTGATCCAAAAGACCGGAGGAATATCGTTCCAGTTTTGTGGATGGATGGCGATGAAGTCGTACGAACTCGATTGCGAGAACTGCTTCTTCGCATGGAGGAAATTGCACCGCATCATTTTGCTCAAAAAATTCAACAACTTTCAAAACTCAATGCTGATTTACATCCACTTTGGGAGCCGCTAGAAATAAGGAAGCCCGGAGGAAAAGATATGTGGTTGCAATGGCTCAAAGATGGTGGTGAAATTCCGCATCATCAGCAGAATCTATCTCATGTTTCGTCGATGGAAGCCCCTGAACAACTGCCTAAATTAGATTCGGCTCTCGAAGTGCTCGACCAAGACCTAGGATTTCTCGATGACTGAACTATTCTTCTTCAGAAAGAATGCCCAAGGTAAGATGGACATATGTCGCATTAAGAACTGCAAGACAGCCAATGAATGTCAAAAGAAGGCCGGCTGGTTCTGGAAATGTTTCACCGAATGAAGTTATTTGCAATATTTTTGTGATTGAAAGCAGGAGACATCCAAACAAGAAAACACTCCATTTCGTTTTTTGAGGATTTTTCCACATGGTTTGACTTGGCACAATACCAAATCGACCAAAGACCATCCCATACCACGCAAAATACAAGCAGGCTAAGCCGGCTAATCCTATGACACCCCGAGTAAATGAAGGCGAATTCCATGGCCCGGATACCTGTGCATCACTCAAGGAAAATAGAACACCGACAAAGCCGAAAATGGCGAGGGTTGGAATGGCTTTATTTTCCCTCATTGAGATTCTGAAAGAGCCTATATTTGAAAGCCTATTCATTCTTGAGAGAACCATGACGGGGGTTTCCCACGGTATCATTGTGGCGGGGGGCATTGGGTCGCGGATGTTCCCTGCAAGTGCATACGTCCCCAAAGAATTGTTACCTCTCATTGATATTCCAGCAATTCTTCATCTCATTTTTGAAGCCAAACTAGCGGGTGTGGAGGTCTTGCACATCGTGACATCGCCGAATAAAAATTTGGAAGCGATTCTCGATGCACAGGCGATGAAACAATACAGAGGGAAAATGGATGAGCAATTCTTTGATGCCAGCAACGGTATTGACATTCAATTTCACGTTCAACCAGAGCCAAAGGGATTTGGTGATGCTCTCTTGCAAGCCTTACCATTTGTTGAAGGTCCATGTTTAGTGCTGCTTGGAGATAACATTCTTCTCGATCGACATTCATCCACTGACCATTTTGAGCCATCAACGGCAAGTATGCAATTAGTCAATGCATTTACACAGACGAATCAACCCACGGTCGCACTGTTTCGAGTAAAGCCCGAAGAAGTTGGACACTATGGCATCGCCAAAATCGAAGGAGGTCGCGTCGTTGAAATCATTGAGAAACCAACTCAACATGATGCTCCTTCAAATCTCGCCTTGTGTGGCCGGTATATCTTTACACAAGACGCAATTGAATTGTTGCAGAAGTTCTCTTACGAAGAATTCGGTGAATTACAAACGATTGAAATGCAAAAACATTGGATGAAACAGGGGCGATTGCATAGTCACTTCTTTGACCAAATGGCATGGTATGACTCTGGATTGCCTCTTGCATGGTTAAAATCACAAATAGACCATGGTTTGAGAAGAGCTGAATACAAGGACGAGTTATTGGGCTGGCTGAAAGATAGAATCAGTTAACGTTGCCCTGGTTTCCAAAAACTCAGTGGCTCTGGTAATTCGCCAGCAGCCTTACGACTAGCAATGTGATCTGCCCTTTCGTTCCAACGATGTCCACGATGTGCACGAACATGTTGCCATTCAAGTGGCCTCATCTCACTTACCTCATTCCACAGTGATTGGACATGCCGGACAAGTTGAACATTCGCTGATGGTTTCCATTTGCCACATGCTAAATTTCCAGCATACTGTGAGTCGGTGCGAATAACTGCTGCATCTGTGCCACCTTCAACGAGAAGCCATCGTAATGCCTCTGCAAACGCTGTCAATTCGGCGGTATTGTTTGACCCAACCTCGGCCCCGATAAACTCATGTTCATCAGAAGATGTGATGACCATTCCTGAAAATTCATGAAAAAGTTCACCTGTACCTTTCCCCAATCCTGAATCACCAGTAACTACGACAACGCCCCACGCCGCAGGCGTTTCAGCAGTCACATTTTGGTTTTCTAAACATGAACCGTCGACATAGAGGCTCCAATAGAAGGAGCCTGACATGTTTATTCGCCGATTTCTGATTTGTAAGCAGCAGCATCCATGAGTGTTGATACTTGGTCTGGGTTTTCGAGTTCAATTTTGACAATCCAACCTTCACCGTATGGATCTGTATTCATTAATTCGGGAGCATCGTCAAGTGCATCATTCACCTCGGTGATGACCCCAGCAAGAGGTGCAAAAATTGGTGATGCAGATTTCACAGATTCAACAATTGCAAATTCACCCATATCTTCGACAGAATCTCCGGACATCGGTAATTCAATGTAAACAATGTCTGTGAGCATTTCTTGTGCATGGTCTGTGATACCTAATGTTGCAACATTGCCATCCATTCGAATCCATTCGTGTTCTTTTGTGTAATACAATCCTT
>CAZWXR010000031.1:0-16391 GCA_964637985.1 uncultured Candidatus Poseidoniales archaeon | reverse complement strand
GCGGCATGTCAATGAATCAAGATAAAGCGTTTGCAGACATGATTCAGGGGCTCAAGGAGGAGACTATTGCACGCGGCGCTACCGCCTTACTTGACGATGAACTTGGTTCATTCGGCGTCAAAAATCCTCGTATTCTCATCGTCGGATGTGGCGGTTCAGGTAATAACACCCTCAACAGAATCACTCACCTCGGTGTTGAAGGGGCTGCGACCGTTGCCATCAACACGGACAAACAACATCTCGATCATACCCGTGCTTTGCAAAAATTGCTCGTTGGCCGACACATTACCCGTGGACTCGGTGCGGGAGGTGACCCAAACACTGGCCGCCGATGTGCTGAATCGGGTCGTGAAATGATTCGCCGAATCGTCACAGGTGCAGACCTCGTGTTCATCGCCTCGGGTATGGGTGGTGGTTCTGGCACAGGTATTTGCCCGATTGTAGCGGAAGAAGCCAAGGCTGCTGGAGCACTTGTCGTCGGTATCGTCACCACACCGTTCAGAGTAGAACGTCGACAACGAATGACCCGTGCCCTCGAAGGACTCGAAATGCTTCGACGTGCTGCCGATGCTGTACTCGTTCTCGACAACAACCGACTGTTGCACTTCGTTCCAGACATGCCACTCGATGAAGCATTCTCTATCATGGACCAACTTGTCGCTGAAATTGTGAAAGGTATTGTCGAAACCATCACCCTTCCATCCCTCATCAACCTCGATTTTGCGGATTTGAAAACTATCATGAACAATGGAGGAGTAACCATGATGCTCTATGGTGAATCTGACCGAGGCCCCGAAGATGTGGTGCATGAAACACTTCATCATCCCCTTCTCGATGTCGACATCACCGGAGCAACCGGCGTCCTCATTCACGTCACTGGTGGCAAATACATGTCGCTTGAATCGGCCAACCAAGTGGTTGACCTCATGACGGCAAAAGTCAGTGAGGATGCAAACATCATCATGGGTGCTCGACAAGACCCTACCTTTGGTGACACCATCAAGGTCATGGCGATTATCACTGGCGTTGGTGGTCAAGAACTTCGTTCAAATCGTATGGCTCCTGACATGCTCGGTGAGGCACTTCGTCTCACACGAGAACAAGCAAATGCAAACCGAAATGACGACCAAATTGATTTCCATCGATTTGAGTAATCCTCGAAAACAAGACATCATTTTACAAACGATGTTTCTACTGGGCAACCATGGAGCACAGAGTTGTTCTTACAGGCAAGGGAGGGCTCTCAAAAGTCACGACGGTTGAAATGGCCGTGCCAGAGTGTAAAGAAAACGAAGTGAGGATTAAGGTCGCCTATGCTGGCATCAACTTTGCAGATTTGCTGATGCGCCTTGGATTGTATCAACCTCGTCCACCTTATCCTTTCACACCAGGCTATGAAGTCAGCGGAGTTATCGATGCTGTTGGCAAAGGCGTGAGTTCTGTGAGCATTGGCGATAGAGTTGTTGCAGGTATGCGCAATGGTGGTCAGGCTTCAATGGTTCTTTGTGACGGGTCGAGGGTCATACCATTGCCAGAAAATGTCCCCTTCGATGTGGCGGCAGCAACGCCTGTCACATACATGACTGCGTACCATATATTGCAACATTTGGGCAACATCCAACCGCATCACTCCGTTCTTGTTCACGGTGGTGCAGGTGGCGTTGGAACCGCAGCATTGCAAATTTGCAGGTGGCTTGGTGTGACGAAAATTTTTGCAACTTCATCGGCATCGAAACACCACATCATCGAAGAGTACGGGGCACATGCTATCGACAGACACAGCGAAGATTTTGTTTCAATCGTAAAACAACACACCGACGGGAGAGGGGTTGATTTTGTTCTCGACCCGATTGGTGGCGACCATCTGCGTCGAAGTTTATCGGTTGTCGCAGAAGGTGGTGCACTCTACTCCTACGGGCTTTCAGCTGCAGCACCTTCATCAAAACGCTCATTGTTCAAGGCGTTCTCTGCCCTTCGCAAAACACCTAAGTTTGGGCCACTTCAATTGATGATCAAAAACAGAGGCGTCCACGGTATTCACATGGGAACATGGACTGATGAAGAGGTGATGAGAGCCCATATGCAGGCCCTATTCAGCGGAATTGCTGACGGTCATCTCAACCCGATTATTGACAGAAGTTTTCTTTCAACCGATGTTCAAAACGCACATAAGTACCTCCATGAAGCAAAAAATATTGGAAAAGTCTTGTTGAAATTTCATGATATAACCGCTGAATGAAGGCGATGAATTCTTGATTCATAAGGGTCCAAGGCTTAGAAGCGTTGAAAAATAAGGCATTGGATGGCTTTACCATGCGAAGCCGCCCTATTGTAGCGATTCTGATGGCGTTGTTCATTCTCATGCCAGTCAACGGCACCGGCGCATCCTCAATGCAAAGCGAAGAGCCTGCTGACCCCAAACAACCTTCAGAAAACGCCACAACGATGTACCTCTATCACGATGGTTATGCTGAAGCATGGACACATTTTGCTGACAACGACACCATGTCAACAGCGGAAGGCGAATATCGCGAAGAAAAAGACAACGGCGTCATCGATATCAAACTTCGATTCATCATGAAACCAGAATTACAGCCTCGATTGAACCTCACAATTGGAGGAGAGGCTCGAGGAACGCTGCGACTCGACCTCGGTGGCGACTGGGAAAATGGAGGTGACGGGAACTGCAATAACGATTGTGAGAACATGAACATCACCATTTATCGCGGGCCAAATATCGTTCATAAACAACAAATGACTGGTCTTCAACAAGGCAACCAATCGTATCCATTCATGTTTACAGTACCAGAAGACCAAGCTGTTTGGGATGGGCGAGACGATAACCCGGTCATCGAAATCACGATGAAACTCAAAGGTGACAGAACCAACGTTGCCGGAACTGGAGGGCTTCTTGTTCAAGGAACACCTGCTCACTTCGCCCTCATTCTTGGCATGGAAAGCCGTCTTGATTTACCGATTGACCCCGAGACATGGACTGAATCGTTCCAAGCGGGTGAAGATGGTTACAGTGACCCAGAAGACACACCTGGCTTCACATTCGTCGCTGGTGCAGCAGCACTCTCGATGGCATTCTTCTACAATGTTCGACGTCAAGAAGAACAATCAGTTGAGCAATGAAAGAACGGAATCAACAGCCATGTCAACGACCTGTTGGTCTCCTGAACCGAGATTCTTGACCGTTACATGCCCTTGTTCCAAATCTTGAGGGCCGACAACCAGGCAATGCGTAGCCCCGATGCTATTGGCCCACGACATGGCTTTGCCAATTTTCCTACCTCGAAGTTCAATGTCGACTCGTATGCCCTTTGACCTCAAACCTGCAACAAGCGGTAAAACGTGCTGTGCATCGATGTTGAACGCAATGACGGCGATGTACGGTTGACCACTTGACTCCCCTGGAACGATTTCACTCCGGCCCTGGGCTTCTGCTTGGGCTTCAAGGGCGAGAAGAACTCGATCGAAACCAAGGCCAAAACCACAGCACGGGTCGAGGTCCTCAAGGTCAAACAAATGCATGAGTTTGTACGAACCTCCTCCAAGAACTTGGCTTTCTCCACCAAGTTCAGGCACGTGAAGCTCAAAGACCATGCCTGTGTAGTAGTCAAGTCCTCGTGCAACGGTCAAATCGATGGACATCGTCGGTGGTTCGGGTGCAAGAGCAGCGAGAGCGTTGCACGTCGTTCGTAACTCTTCAAGCGGTGTTGTATCGATATCGTTCATCTTTGACAGGATGGCTGATGCTTGGTCGAGCGTTTCAACACCACCTGATAATCCTTGGATTTCAAATAAAGGCTCAGCATCTTCTAATGAGATGTGTTGTGAAGTGAGAAAAGTTTCGAGTCCCCCTTTGTCGCCTTTGTCAATGAGTCGCATCGCGATGGCGACAGGTGCTTCTTGTCCATCTTTCGCATCGCTTTCAAGCCCCAATGCACCAAGAACAGATTTGAGAACACCGACGTGACCTATGCGAAGTTGCCAATTCGTCAAGCCCGCCTCTGTCACCATGTTAACGGCCGTTGCCACAATTTCGGCTTCGGTCAAAGGTCCAGGGGCACCAATAATTTCGATACCGTACTGGAAAAATTCTCGATAACGGCCTTTCTTGAATTCCTCATACCTGTAACACTGTCCAAAATAGGACAAACGAAGTGGTTTGGTTTCATTCCGCAGTTCTTCGGCAACCATTCGCATGACTGGAGCTGTCATTTCTGGGCGAAGCGTCAATTGGCGTCCGCCTTTGTCTTCAAAGGCGTAAAGTTGCCCTATGACGCCCTCTCCCGATTTTGCTGTGAACAGTTCAAGCGTCTCAAAAATTGGGGTTTGAACCCTATAAAATCCATGACGTCGGCCAACATCATCGAGAATTCGCTCAAAAGCGAGGCGGCGGGCCATCTCTGTTGGACCAAAATCCCTTGTCCCCCGAGGCTTTGCCACCATGAACCTCTCAAGCGGCGAGGATTCATCATATCTTTGGTTTCAACAACCCCACGGAAATGGTTTCATGACCATGATACATCGTTCCAGACATCATCTTTCAACGCTTCTGGCGACGGGAGATCGAAATTTCCTACATTTTGCGATTCGTCGTTTTCTTTTGCTGGTTGGCTCTCCACTTCTGCTGGAGATTCGCTCGATGATCCAGACTCCATACCTTCGCCGTCTAGATGGACATGTTCATGCTCTGTTGTTTCATCTTCATCGAAACCATCATGTTGACTCAACTGCGGTTCTGGGCCGTCCTCGACCATTTCACCGCCATCATCTGATTCATTGTCGAAGGAGGCTAACATCACCTTCTCAATTGGTTCTACTTCTTCGTCGAGCAAGTCACCATTCACTTCTTCATCGACGTTGGGTAATTCGGGTAATTCGGGTAATTCCGGTGCATCTGGTAGAAGATCCCTTTCTTCTTCGGAGACCTCACCCATTTTTCGCATTCGTTCAATGAGTTCCCAGTCAGGTTCTTCAGGGTGATTTGTAACTCCTTCATCTTGCCGTACTTGAACGAGGTCTGGTGCTTGCAGGAGGTCTGTATCATCAACTTGTTCAAACTCACTTGCATCCAATGAGATAGGGCGATGTTCGAGATTTGCATCATCTCCTTGTTTGAATGTCTCGCTTGATGCTTCTTTTGGAGCACCAGTGGTGTTCTCTTCAACGCCGAGCATGCTCCATGCATTTGTAACAATCTCCTTTTCGGGGATTATAGACCGAGCACGCTCATCTGCTTTTCTCCTCTCGTAGGCTGCCCGCTCTTCCGCTTCTTCTTGCTCAACTTTCATTTGATTCTCGACTTTTCGCCACATTCGTCGTTCTTCTTTGATTTGTTTACGTTCTTCCTCTCTCTCAATCATAAGAGGTGTTGGCTTGTCGAATTTTTTCCAAAAGAAGTAGCTCAAGGCAATAAAAATCAGCGAGATGATGAGACCAGTGGTGAGGGTACTCACCAAATTCTCCATTTCTCCACCTCATCAATCAATAATTTCCGCATCCATCATTTTCTCGATGCGGTCGACTTTATCTCGAATATCAGAAATCAGTTCGTCGGAACCACCAGGCAACATCGAGATATCGACATCAGCACCTTCTGGAATGTTTCGGTACACTGGCCGTTGGACAAGATATCGGTTGAACCATATGAACAGACCTGCAACGACACCCCAAAACAACAAAATAATCGTCACACCTTTTGGATTGGATGGGTCCCAAACATTTTCTGTATTCGCAATCATATCTGCAAAATAAGAAATCATGAGTACAGCGAAGAGAATAGGGAAGGCGATGTAGATGAGGATGTCCCACCATCGACCGACTTCGAGATCGTTATCGCCAGTGTTGATGAAATCATCTCGGAATGCCGATACACCAATACCAAGGTATCCTGCAAAACCAGGTGCTGCAGAACCCTCTTCGACTTGAGATTTCCACTTAAGATACCCATATTTCCAAATTGAAAAGGCGATAAAGAGACCTGAAAACATCAATCCGTAGCCCCAGATATGGTCTTGAACCTCAAGGAATTCTGGAAACGCCACCCCGCTCGAATCGAGTTTTATCCACATGATTGCTGACGGTAAACCAAACAAAAAGATGGCAACACCGGTGATGAAGACCGATTTTTCTCGGTCATAGCCGTGGTCGACAAAGTTACGAACACAGAGTTCAACGGTTGAAATCATCGACGTCATGGCCGCAAAGGACAACGCAAGGAAGAATCCTGCCATCATAAACAACGGTCCTATCGGGTCCATCGGTGCTTTTGCAAAGACCTCGGGAAGAGCGAGGAATGTAATGGCGGATGACCCACCTGTGACGGTTGCAAGTGGGTCTGGATTGACTGCGAAGATAGCAGAAAGGACCGCAAGACCTGCAATAATCGAAATCGAGTTGTTGGCAAGACCCATCGTAAATGCGTTGAGAACTGTGTCTTCATCCTTTGACATGTATACTGCGTAGGTGATGCACATACCCATTCCAGCAGAGCATGACCACGCGGATTGAGACAGTCCGTTGATCCATACTTCTGGTTCGCCTAACATATCAAAGTCAACAGTGAACATGAACATAGCTCCATCAAGACTGCCGTCTTCAAGGTCCATCCAGAGTGATAAGAACAGGGTGAGGAACAACAAAGCGAATAGAGAAATCATGAGGTAAAAATTAACTTTTTCGATTGCTTTTGCTCCCTTCCAAATCGCACCAAGAGTGAGGACCACAATGACGAATTGAAAGAAAATGACCTGTCCTGGGTTTTGTAAGAAAGCGTTCCATACCTCCGTGGTATCGACGCCTTTACCGTTGAGTGCACCCGTGATTCCGAGTTGGAAATATTTCACTGTCCATCCTGAAACGACTGCATAATAGAATCCGATTGCAGTAGAAATCCACGCTGTCCACAACCCCATCCATGCAAATCTTTTCCCGGCAAATATTCGAAATGTACCGACGGTTCCAGTTCGAGAACGCTTTCCCATGGCATATTCTGCAATAACGAGTGGAATTGACCAAATGAAAAGAAAAAACAGCCATGGAATGAGAAATGTACCCCCGCCGTTTGCACCGACCATTCTTGGAAAACGCCAGATGTTTCCTGTCCCGATTGCTGCACCAATCGATGCAAAGATGAGGCCTAAACGGCCGTTGAATTGGTCGGATTCTGCCATACATCCTCACCTCTGTTATGCCTTTCCTGCTTGAGCAAGCTCGTCCTTAGGCCCACCGAGCATCACACGTAGAGCCCAGCCTAATCCGCCCCAAACCGTTCCGGCAACAACGACGAACATAAACAGCGAACCGAAGACGCTGCCGAACGAAGCACGGTAAGAAATTGATAGTGTATGGTACTCGCCGCCTGCTGGATATTGATAGAAATCAGCACCTGATAAGGTTGAAACCTGAGCCTTATAGTGAAGTTCACCAGTTGAAGATTCTGAAATTGGAATCATGGCTCGGAGAACTGTCCCATTGCCAGATGAGGTTGAACATGCAACGTCAACTCGCTCAACACCAACCTTTGTCCATGCGGTTGTTGACCATTCTTGAGGACCATAGTCGCTTTGTGAGCGGCTCGGCTTCACCATTCGCCACTTGACAAAACTGTTCGATTCGCTGTACGGGAAAAGGTTCGATACGCAAATATCAATTGGTATATTTCCCGATTCTGGAACATCAACATTTGATGGTGTAGTAAGATAATTTTGTTGCGAAATGTTTGCGAGTTCAAGGTCCGCCCGTTCCTTTGGATTATCGGCGATTTCGATCATGTATAGACCCATACCGACATTTCGTAACACAATATCATCGATATTCTCAGGACGTTCATGGAATGCATTTCCAATTTCGAATGTATAGCAGTACGAGCGGAATAAACCGTAGTGCCAGTCACAGAAATCTCCGGTTGTCGGGTATAGGTCAGAAGACTGCATGTTGTCATAATTTGACATTGTCGCCATCACATCTCCATGATATTTCAACTGGTCTTGGTCGGGGTTATCACAATCTGAGCAGTGCCCCCAAGGATAGAGAATAAGTTCACTAAAGGAATGCCAAGTGGCTACTGCAGGGAAATCCGAGCCGCCATTTCCGTTATCATCATTCATTTCAGTGAGGTCTTGAATGAATTTTGTTTCAGGTTCGGTGTTGCCACCCATCTTATCTTCGTCAATGAGTCCATCACCATCATCATCATTACCATCGACGCCGTCTTCATTGAGAAGGGCATCGCCATCGTCGTTATTTGTATCGACTGGACCGTTATACACGTCGTTATTGATTGTACCAGCAATGCAGTCGCCAGGGAATAGTGGGCCGGTTGCACCGAGAGGAGCACCCCATTCATACTCATAATTTCGATTGAGGTCGACACCGTCACATCCTTCATTCACTTGCTCATTGGAGTTGGGAATGGGTGTGACACCAGTGAAGGTGTTGTCTCGTAGGTTCTTCCTCCAGCCGCTCGTAGGGCAATTCTCCCAAGCAGTTTCGCCACAGAATACTTCCCTGTCGTACCTGTTTCCGTCAACATTCAACAATGGCACGATGTAAATTTCACGTTCGTTGATGAGGTCGTGGAGTTTTTGCTCTGAGTGGTCTTCATCCACACCGAGGTCGCCTGGACCGCACGGTGTACCGTCGCCATCTGAGTCTTGGAATTCAGGAGCGAGTGAAAGACAATCGCCATCATCATCGATGATGCCATCGCCATCTGCATCGCCCCATGGGTCTTCATCAATCAGGCCATCTCCATCGTTATCATAACCGATGTTGTTGTAGGCAAACACAAGTGTTTCAATCATGAACATTGGTACTTCATAGGACATCCATTCTCGTGCGTGATGATTGCCCACAATCAGCACATCTTCTCGCTCCTCAAAGTTTCCAAGATCGCCAACAAATGGGTTGTAATCCCCGTCATCGGTCGAAATGTCGGTAAGTTTGACCCAAGGCGACGAATGTTTGTAGAACCATCCTTGGTAGGTTGTCTCATCGGTTTCTTCACCACGGGCATTTGTACCTCCGTTGAGGCCTTCATGGAATTGAACAAAGTTGGGGTTTTCTTCTGCAAGTCGAAGTAAACGAAGTCGGAGGGATTCATAATCGTGGTACGCTTTGAATTGTGTTGCTTCGTCTCCGCCCCAAGGGAATTCGTATGCGATGTATTCGTCTGACCAAATATCGCCGGGATCGAGGCCAGATTCCGTTTGAAGAACTGCAGAACCACCCGCAAATGGAGCAAAGAGACTGAGAAGAAGAGGGGCGATGAGCAAGAACCCGAAAGAAGGCTTGACGCCATGCGATTTTCCGAATTTAGAATTCAATGCAGACATGCTATCACAAGAGCCAATCAATTCAACTTCTTGAAGCCGTCGCAGGTATGTGAATTTCATCTTGTGTAACAAACATCTGTTCTTTGAGTGAAGTTGAAAACGATTCCTCTCTTCGATGATACCATGGACATGTTCAACCCTGCTCAAGATTCCTCCCTTCGAAACGAAGTTCTCGGTTTTTCCCAGTTGTCATTGTACATCATCATCGGACTTGCATTGACCATTGTGATCGTTCGGTACATCTCAATGCGATTTTTCCCTACAATTTTACGAAAAATTGTTCGCAATGATTCAATCAAAGAAAAGACAATCCATGATAGTGACAAAGCACTGGGTACTGCTGTTGGCTTTGGTGTGGCCTACCTCATTCTAGATTTCATCATTCAAGAATCGATGAAAGCAGGTAGTGCCATCGTCATGCCTCAATTTGTCATTGATAGCCTTCCTGGAATCATTCAGTTTGTTGTTGCTATCGCCCTTGTGGTCTGGGCTTTTCGACTCGTCGAAATTATTGAGGATGTTGTTGCTATTTTTGATACTGATGGAGATCTTGATGGTTCAGAAAAAACTCTTATCTCAGCTCTTCAAAGTGTGGTTCGTTTTATTGTCGTCTTCATTGGTGCAGTCTTTGTTGCAGATTCGCTCGGGTTTGAACTCACTTCGCTCATTGCAGGACTTGGAATTTCAGGTTTGGCTCTTGCATTAGCAGCAAAGGACACGATTTCCAATTTCTTTGGTGCGGTTACAGTTCTTCTCGACCGCCCCTTCAAGGTTGGCGATTACATTCTTGTGGACGCTGTCGAAGGCGAAGTTATCGAAATTAACCTTCGAACCACGCTCATTCGAACATCAATGGATACAATTGTTACAATGCCAAATGCAAATCTTGTCAATACTCCTGTTGAGAATTTTGGGAAGAGAAGGTGGCGCCGATGGCAAACACAACTCCACTTCGATATCAACTCAAGTGATGAAGCAATCAAAACCTATTGTGCTCGGGTTGTAGAACACATCACAGCAAACGAGTTCACCCTCAAAGAAGAATCATCGTGGTGCAGAGTCAATGCAATCTCGGCATTATCTCTTGATGTTGACATCAATCTTTATTGGAACATTACCAGTGGTGTTCAGGAAAGAGAAGTGAGGGAAGATTTCATTTTGTACCTCATGCAATTAGCAAAAGACCTGAACATTGAATTCTATGATGGAAGAATTCGAACGCAGAAGTAATTCTCTACCTACGTTCGTAGGGCGGAATGATTTGCCTTTTGAATAGCCATCTTGAAAGGTAAGTAAGGCCAACACCCGCTGTTGACAGGCCAAGGGCAATCCAATGGGAGAAAAATTCCAGTTTCCATCCAAAGTACGCCACAACCCAAAAGACAACAGCAACCCAAATCCAAATTTTAATCATCTGCCTTGTGGAGAGTTTTGCTTGGATTCTCGAAACATGTTTGAGCCATCCCCGGCAATGCATCTCGAGCATCTTATCCTGATATGCTACAGCATTTGCCAATTGAAGCAGACAAGCGTGATAGCGCCAAATCCATGCACCTCCATTGGCGGTGGCGAGGGCTTTGGTGTTCGACCACTTTTTGGGAACGATAGACGACCAAGTCTCGAAAATGACTTCTTGGTCCTTTCCAGAGACACCTTGGCCGTATTCCCATTTGAATTCGGTCATCATGAGCATCGCTAAACTTGGCAAGCGGTCGGATGAAACCAACATCGAAGCAGCAAGGTCCATCGGAAGTGCGAGCAAAAAATCTCTTCCTTTCCACTGAACTTTCGAGGTTGTTTCAAGGCGAAGATAGGGGATGCCTTGTGTTCCGGAACTGTGAGGTGCTCGCCATAGTGTACTCGTTTCCAATTTTTCTTCCAGAGAGTTGAGGTCAGCATTCCACTGACGTTCGGTATTTGGTGTTGCGAATTGTGCGAGTGCTTCATGCGTCGATGCCATGCGTTGAATGAAATTTCGGATGTCGACAAAGGACAAATCCTCCTCCTTCTTGTACATTGGATAAACGAGGACGGCGTCTGCATCATTGAGCAGAATTCCAGAACTTGGAAGGAGGACGCCCACCTTCGTAAGTGCCTGATTCCAAGGTTCAAACCTCGCTAATGTCGAAAGGGATGAAGTGTGCAACAATGGCGATACAAGGACGTGATATGCGTCATCAATATTGTAATGGATGCCGGAGGTATCATGCTTCAAAAGTGTAATTTTCTCAACCGAAGTTGGCCATTCGCCCCAAGGTTGCCCGGCATCGAGCACGCCTTTCCACCATTCCGGTTGTTCAACTACAGAATAATCCCAACAGTCGATAAATCCCCATGGCGTTGCAAAGCGTGCGCTTTTGACAACATCCTCAAATGTTGACGATGTCAAACCGCTTGGCCACCATGCTTCGTTGCCCATGGTTTGCCCTTTCGATACAGATTTAGAAGTCTGTTGATGGTGAAGTTTCACCATCGGAGAAATGAAACGCTCTCTTTACTACCACGAGTCCGAGGGCGGTGCCATGGGAATTTCCGAGCGAGTTGGTGATGCATTGGGTCAAGCACTCGACGCACGACTGATTCGTGAAATCAATGAACACCCCATCAAAGTCAATCATCTCGCCATCATCATGGATGGTAATCGACGATTTGCTTGGTCATCGAATATGAACACTGACATCGGACATCGAATTGGAAAACAGAAACTTGAACGTGTGCTCGATTGGGTTTTGGAACTAAATATTCCGTGGCTCACTGTATATGCGTTGTCAACCGAAAACCTCAATCGGCCAAAAGATGAACTCGATGTCTTGTTCCAACTGTACAACGAAGGTCTTCGAGAAATTGCTGACGACCCACGGATTCATGAAAACAAAGTACGCGTTCAAATCATTGGACGAAGAGATTTGCTGCCAAAACTTGTCACGGATGCTATCGATTATGCAGAACAAAAGACCGCATCATATGACTCATTCGTGTTTACAGTGTGTCTTGCCTACGGTAGTCGAGAAGAATTAATTTATGCAATTCAAACCATATCTCAAGATTACAAGGATGGAAAATTAACACTCGATGAAATCGATGAAAAAGCGGTATCGAGTCGATTGTACACAGCAGATATGCCCGACCCTGACCTTGTTGTTCGAACCAGTGGCGAGGAGCGAATCTCGAATTTTCTTTTATGGCAAATGGCATATTCAGAACTGTATTTTACAGATGTCTTTTGGCCATCGTTCCAAAAACGGGACTTGCTCAAAGCTGTTCGCACATACCAAGACCGATCTCGACGATATGGTGAGTGAATGGCGGTTTGTGACGAATGCCAAGGCTGGTTAAATCCTGCAATTGCCGCAGATGCTGCTGTTCGTCGGGATAATGAAATCCTTTTGATTCAACGCAAATTTCCACCGATGCAGGGTGCTTGGGCATTACCAGGCGGATTTGTTGACAGAGGAGAGCGCCCTGAAGATGCAGCCGTTCGGGAACTCGAAGAAGAAGCAGGCCTCATTGGTCATACTCCGAACCTGCTTATGGTCATGGGTGACCCTTCAAGGGACCCCCGAAAACACATCGTGAGTATCGTGTATGAAATCCAAATCACGGATGATGCTGAACCAATGGCTGGTGATGATGCTGCTGACGCAAAATTTTGGCCAATCAAAACCATTCTTGACGGAGAAATTCAACTCGCTGGTGACCATCTTGAAATTATTCAGTCATGGTTAGGCATAAACACCTGAGGTGAACCTTTTCAATTCCTTCCTCTAAGGAAAACCATGACCAAAGCCATCGGTATCGACCTTGGTGGCTCTGGATTTCGAATCGCTGTTGTGGATGGAAAATTGGGGACAATTCTTGGCAATGTATCTCGATTCGACCATACTGAAGCACATTCAAAACAATCGATACTCCATCACATACGGCAAGCATTGAATGAATTCCCGCCCGAATTGCCGCTGGGCATCGGATTTCCAGGCATGACAGAAGGCAATCGAATTCTCACCGCACCAAATCTTGGAACGGACTGGCATGGCACCGACATCGCCAATGAGTTTGGAACAAAGAGAGCGATTTCATTACTCAATGATGCTGATGCTGCTGCGATTTGTGAACAACACGTTGGAAGCGGTAAAGATTCTGAAGGAACGCTGCTCATGGTCACCATCGGAACTGGATTAGGAACGGGGGTCGTTGTCAATGGTGAACTACAACCTCATCGCGATCTTGGGCTTCTTCGATTTCCGGACAGGCCGAAGGCGCTTGAATATTATGCAAGTGCAAGGGCTAAACGCTTCCATGACCTCGATTATGAGACATGGGCGAAGGAACTGAATGTTGCATTGGAACAGTTCGTACAAATCACCAATGCAGATTATATCGTGTTGAGCGGTGCAATTTGCAATGAATTTGAGAAATTTTACAGATTTTTGAACATCGGTGTGCCTTTACGAAAGGCGAGGAATATAGATACTGCGGGGATTATTGGTGCTGCTCTTCATTCAATTGGTCAACAGAAGAAAAGAGATGTCTAAATTCATTGGATGCTTCGGGCCAATCCATTTCTTCGAGAGCATCCGTGAGGTGAATGCCGGCAAGAAATTGAGCCTTGAGATTGAGCCATTCATCACCTTCACACGGTTGTTGCCAACGAAACAACGGTGCACCGTCGTTTTCTAAACGGTCGAGAAATCCCCGTTGTGCTTTACTCACCAGCAGCGTAGGTGTTCCAAGAATCACCGCTTCACTTGCCATCGTTACCGATTGGGTGATGACACCATCGGAAGAGGCCAGCATAGAATCGAGTTTCCATGGGTCATCAATGCCGTTGCTCTCATCGACAAATGTCACATCGCAACCATCCCAAGCCGAAGGTGGGAGAGCGATAATTTCCTCCTCATCATGTGCACCATCGCCAACAAGACGTCGAACGAGAAGTTGTGGAGGGTCCCGGATATGTTTAGATTTGAGTTGTGGCTTGAGATGAATATGGCCATGCAAACCGTCGATACGATGAAGTCGACACTGAATAGTGGATAAAAAACCTCCATCGAGCGAAGCGTCCCAATGCGTTGGTAGAACGATGTCAGTAGCGTATTTTTTTGCAAGACGATGAGCGATATGGTGCACTTCAGTATCTGTGATATACCATCGTTGAAATTCATCACTCCGTTGTTTTCGAATTGAAGCATGGGCCCACAATTCAAGGGGAGCGCCCACACTCACCACTCGTCGAATAGGTGAGCCTTGTAAGAGGGCATGTTTGAAGGCCCGTCGTACTGTTCGGACCCGCTGCAATGCCTTCCGCCTCTTTCCTTTTCCAACTGGGCGTTCAACCCAAATAACCTCTCGCTGAGGAAGAATACCTTCGGAGGTTGCGAGCATTGCTTTCACCTCAGGGCGATTGGTCGCTACGATGATGTCCCTTGTGGTCGATATGCGAAGCATGTTCGATAACAACCGAACATGGGCAGGATGGTCAAAGACCCAACATGTTCGCATAGACCACCGTATCATGTCATTTAATGTGAATTCTTTTCATCACTCTCTTGACAAGCAAAAGTATGAAATCGTTTCAACCACCTTCTCGGGTCATGGCGGGTAAGTGCCCATTTTGCGGTCAACAACTTTTAGTGAATACAAAATCATGTTCATACTGTGGTGCTGAACTCACCAACACGCCCACGTTTTCACCTGCTAGTGCCCCTCAACCACAATCAATTTCAATCGACATGCAAAATGAGATGCAAGGTAGCCAAACAATGCAGCAAATGCAAGCGGTCACAACTCAAATGGGTATTCCTCAAGCCATTCCAGGCCAACAAGTACCAAACATGTTCGGTCAAATAGGTGGACAATTACCATACACAAAAAAAGAAATGATGTCATTTGGAGAAGCGATTAAAACATGTTTCCAAAAGTATGCCACAACAAAAGGACGAGCACAGCGTTCAGAATATTGGTGGTGGACTTTGTTTTCTTCCCTCGTTGGTGCAGGATTGTCTATCCTATTTGTGGGCATATTGGCCTCTGATTCTAGCTCAATAGGGAATGACGAAGATGCCTTTGTCATGTTTTTTATCGCAATACTCGCATATGTGCTGGTCTTCGCTATTCCAAGTTTGGCTGTATTAGGTCGTAGATTGCATGACATTGGTTGGTCAGCATGGTGGATTATGCTTATTTTTGTCCCATTGAACATCGGTTCATTGATTCTCTTTGTCGTTTGCCTCATGCCAAGTCAAGAACATATGAACAAATATGATGTATGATGGTAAACCATGCAGATTAAATAGAGTTGGAAAAAACAGAAGGCATGTTGTCGAAACGAGTTGTGGTTCTTACAGGGGCAGGAATATCAGCAGAATCTGGTGTTCGAACATTTCGAGATCATGATGGGCTGTGGGAAAATCATCGAATTGAAGACGTAGCGACTCCTGAAGCGTGGCGAGAGGACCCTGAACTCGTCTGGCAATTTTATCAAGCAAGAAGAAATCAATTGTTTGAGGTTGAACCAAATCCTGCTCATTTCGCTCTTGCAGAAGTTGAACAGTCGCTTGAGCACTTCACCCTCATCACCCAAAATGTGGACGACCTACACGAGCGAGCAGGTAGTTCAAATGTGATTCACATGCATGGGAGGTTAACCACATTACGCTGTGAACAAAGTAGCCGCAATGAAGTTCGAATGAGTGAGGACGATTTACAAGAAGCGTTTCTCTCCTGTTCGTGTTGTTCCGAGCCTTCTCGCCTGAGGCCCGACATCGTCTGGTTTGGCGAAACGCCAATGGAAATGCCTGTTATTTACGCTGCCCTTGAAAAGTGTGATATCTTCATCGTCGTCGGAAGTTCAGGGCATGTTTATCCTGCTGCTGGAATGGTCAACATAGCCAAAATGATCGGTGCACGAACCATTCTTGTGAATCTTGATGAGCCATTAAATGCCTATGATTTTGATGAAATCCATTACGGTAAGGCAGGTGAATTGTTACCAAAACTCATTCAAACATGGATGAAAGAATGATGAAAAAATCTTCTTCAGTAACA
>CAZWXR010000030.1:0-16711 GCA_964637985.1 uncultured Candidatus Poseidoniales archaeon | reverse complement strand
GTTTTCTCTTCAGACACATAATGCCCTGGAGTGAAGAGTATTTGAAAACTCGCAATAAAGAGAGGGCCTAAGATCCGTTGAACTCACTTATGTTTTGGTTGCTGCATCAAGAACTCAAAGCGAGAACAAACACAGACCATAACACCCTCTATACATCTCGACTGATGAAAGCAAGGGTATGTTCAGTGACATTATTCGACCAAAGCTATGATTTCCAATGAAGCGTGGTCAATCCCCGTCTCTTCTCTAAATTTGATCATGCTCGGGTTCTCAAGTTGCTTATCTTCAACTGAATACATTTCGACAACTGTGTACACCTTGCTTTCATTGCCGGTTTCATGACCGTAGCGTCTAAAATGACCCACGCAAAACCCATTCAAACATTAATTGTATTCGCATGGGTATTAGGGAAGACCCTATCCATTCAACCATCCTGCTGCTACAAAGATAGCCAACGCTATTCCCACAACAAGCAAAGCGGGCCAACCAAAGGAGATTACTGCAATTAATGCTATTCCTGCTACAATACCAATCCTTACTTTCACAACAGGATCACGGATATCTTGGTCAGAATTAAACCATGACCAAGGTCTCGCCAAAGTAATCACACCACATGGGAAAAGCAAGAGTGAAGCCCACATGCTGAATTCTGCAGCAGAACCCAAAGATTCACAGGTTTCGTCACAGGACCCACCTGATCCCCCCAAACCGGAACCCATTCCAGAAAGAGCCCACATGAATCCCAAGATTATCATGAGTACAAACATCAAAACACTACCAGCAATAATGAGGAAGCCAACCATTTGCCCCGTATCGCCTTCGGATTTTGCGATGATGATTTTCTCTTGTACATATGACACAGGAGCTCCAGCAATCGTGGAAGGTGCGACCGTGTTATGCGAATCGTTCGCAAGCGGAACTGGGGTATGTTGGGAATTACTTGGAACTTCAGCTAGGAAAACCGTCTTTTGCGTCTTACCTCCCAACGCAAATGCAAACCAAACGATTGAACCTAAGCACGATAAAACCAACAGTAAAAATGAGCCACATATCGCTATCATATCTCCATATTCAACTGTATCGCCTTCGTCATATTTCGCACCAACATAGGAATTCATTCCAACGTAAATGAGGATGGCGATGCCAATGAGAATTGCGGGTCCGGCGAACTTCTTCCAGTCCATACACTCTATGCACCACTACATCATGCTTCAATGATGCCCCGGCAATAATTCCAGAGGGGGCCCTTTGAAACGCATGCGTTTCAAACGGTACCGGCGCGTGGAGTGTCAGTACAGAGGGAGTTGGAAGAAAAAAAATCTTGATTCTGACAAGAATATAGGTGAAGCACCTACCGTTCCCCAGTTTGAACTTTCCAAAGTGTAGCATAATGTCCATTTTCTGCAACAAGGTCATCATGGGTGCCATCCTCGACAACCATACCTTTGTCGAGAACAATTATTCTGTCAGCATGGCGGATGGTCGAAAGTCGGTGGGCGATAATGAGCGTTGTTCTTCCTGCAGAAATTTTAGCAAGAGAACGCTGTAATGCTGCTTCGGTTTCATTGTCAACTGCGGAGGTGGCTTCGTCGAGGACGAGGAGGGGGGCATCTTTTAGCACGGCTCGAGCTATAGCGATTCGTTGCCTTTGACCACCACTCAATCTGTGACCGCCTTCACCAACAAAAGTTTGCCATCCCTGAGGTAATCCTTCGATGAAATCAATGGCTTCAGCAACTTGTGCAGCATGTTGGATGTCTTCAAACGATGCATCGAGGTTTCCATATCGAATATTTTCTTCTATCGTAGCGGGGAAGAGGGTGACGTGTTGTTCAACAAGAGCGATTTGGCGACGTAATGATTCAAGAGACCATTCATGAATGGCCTTGTCACACCACGTGATTGAACCTTGATTTGGCTGGGCGAATCGAAGAATGAGACGGACCAAGGTGGTTTTTCCAGCCCCTGTGATTCCAACAACACCGAGGGTCTTTCCAGCACCAATAGTCAAATCCAGCCCTTCAAACAATGGCTCACGGCCAGGATACTGGAATCCAACGTTTTCGAATTGAAGATCTCCGTTTCGTGCAATTTCTTTTTCAGGAGCATATTGGCCTTGTTCGAGTTTGATTGGTGATTCGAGGAGATTGAGAATCCGAGATGATGATGCCATCGCCCGTTGATACAAATCAAATGTTTCTCCGAGCCTTGTGAGTGGCCAAAGAAGTCGTTGGGTCATGAACACGAGGACCGAGTATTCGCCAACACCCATTCTGTTTTCTAATGTCAGCCAACCACCGAGCAGCAAGGTAGCGGTAAAACCAACGAGAATTAGCATACGAATAAGCGGAGTAAATGCTGCTGAAAAGCGAATAGCATCTTTGTTTGCCCCACGATATTCTTCACTTTTTTTGCGAACCCGTTCTTGCTCATATCCCTCGGCAGTGAAAGCCTGAATGGTCGTCATGCCAGAGAGGTCATTTTCGAGTAAAGCATTGAGCGAACCCGCGGCATCTCGCACCTTCTTGTAACGGGGTTCGAGATTTCTTTGGTATCGAAACGAGCCAAGAAGAATAAACGGGATTGGAACGATAGCAAAAATAGCTACCTGCCATGAGAGTGTGAAGAAAACTGCACCAACGACGATGACCGTTGTCGTCACTTGAATCAAGTCGTTGGCACCCTTGTCGAGAAAACGCTCCAATTGATTGATGTCGTCATTGAGAATGGCGAGAAGGTTTCCTTTTTCCTGTTCATCGAACCACGATAACGATTGACGCTGCACGTGTGCAAACACATCAGTTCTCAAATCATGTTGGACTGTTTGTGCTAAATTTCTCCACAAGACACCAAAAATGTACTCAAAAATTGATTCCAAACTCCAGATAACAAATGTCAGTACACCGAGAATCAATAGTTGGGTCCAAGGGTCCGTCCAGCCAAACGATGCCATGAACGAATCTTCTTGCTGAACGACCACATCAACCGCTACACCGATGAGGAGCGGAGGAGCGAGGTCCCAGAATTTATTCATCACAGAACAAAATGTTGCAAGACGTATCGTTGAGCGGTGAGGGCCCATGTAGGTCAAAAGCCGACGAAGCGGCCCCACTTCCTTTGACATCATGACCGCCTCTTCTTTATTCTATGAGAACATGTGCGTTAGATTCTACGAACGACAACAGCGACAATGACGATATTGATATCATCTTCCAAAACGAGAATTGACACCCATTGATTCCTGACATCTATCGATGAGAGCCCATGAAAACTTTCTCAATTTGGGGACACCTTCTAAAAGTGCGATGGTTTGTAAGAAATCATGACGATGAAAGCCATCTTGGTTGCAGGTGGCCACGGCTCTCGTCTTCATCCGTTTACCAACTACACGCAGAAAACGCTCTTGCCACTGTACAATAGGCCAGTTATTGACTACTCGCTCGCAACCATTCGTCGAGCAGGTATCAAAGACATCACGATCATCTCAAACAAATTTGTTGGACAAATCACGAACCATGTTGGGCAAGGCCTTCCAGATGAAAGGATTCACTATGTGATTGAAGAGGAACCTTTGGGCGTTGCACAGGCCCTTAACCTCGCACGACCTTACAACGAAAACTCTCGCCTTATGGTGTATTTTTCTGATAACATCACCACAGTTGAATTTGAATCACATGTTCATGAATTCAATACATCCAATGAAGCACCGGGCTGCTTGCTCATCGCTCGCGAAGAAGACAACCCTCACGCCTTTGGCGTTGCAGTTTTTGATAGCGAAGGCAACATTTGCGACGTGGTCGAAAAGCCGGAGCATCCACCATCGAATCTGGCCATTGGCGGTATTTACCTGTTTGATGAAGAGTTTTGGACATATTTGGATGAAGAGTCGGCGGCAAAAGGGCATTCATTTTCTATTTCTGATATTACTCGAAGGTACATCCAACAATCGAAGGCCAAAGTACTCACGCTCGGAAAAGATACATGGGTGGATTGTGGCACCCCGGAATCACTGCTTCAAGCATCATTGATGGCTAAAGAAGGGAAATTGAATCCCCACCCGCACAGGTGAAGAAGATGAAGATTGGAATTATTGGGGCTGGCATGGTCGGCGGTGCAATTGAGCATTGTTTTTCAAATGCACACGACCTCTATGTTCACGACCCAGCAAGAGGAACGAGCCTTGACCTCATCCTTGACAACGTGAACATGGCCTATGTTGCTGTTCCTACGCCACCACATCCCGAAACAGGAGCCTGCGATACACGGATTGTTGAAGAGGTTCTCAACGCTCTTCCAGAAGGTTTCATGGTCGTGATCAAAAGCACCGTTGTTCCAGGAACAACGCAGCACTACCATGAACAATATCCTCACCTAAAAATTGCATATTCGCCAGAATTTTTAGTGGAGCGAAGACGTCTCGAAGATTTTGCAAATCAAGACATCCTCGTTGTGGGCACTCATCACAAAGACTTGGCTGAATTGGTGTTTCAACAGCATGAACAAGCTGGCGTTCTTCGAAGAAAACAATTGTTTCAAGTCACGCCGACGCAAGCAGAATTGGTCAAATACACAAAAAATACATTCTACGCCCTCAAGGTAATATTTGCCAATCAAATGTACGATATCTGTGAAGCAATGGGCCAAGATTGGTACGCCATTCGCGACATCATTACAGCAGAGCAGGCTCAACCGATTGGGCCATCCCATCTCGACCCGATATTCGGTTTACGACGAGGTTTTGGTGGGAAGTGCTTACCAAAAGACAGCCTTGCTCTCGGCGTTTTAGCAGACGAATTGGGTGTGAAATACAACATTATGGACGCCATGCAAGACGACAACAAGACGCTTCGCGATATCCTCACTGGTAAGCCAAGCGATGTGGTTACGAACGATGACTAAATTGGAACAGAGGCAAAACGCCTATGTCGTGGTTTCAACAGCCTATGTTTGAGTGCGATGAATCTTGAAAACGCTTCGATAGCGGAATGGATGGCATCTTCTCCCTCGGGAGCACGCCATATTCTGCTCATTGACCCCGATAAACAAGACCCTGAAATCGCGGCTCAACGTGCTATGGTTGCCGTTGACCTCGGTAGCTCAATGATCTTCGTTGGTGGTTCTACAGACACACCGTTCGAAAAGGTCGAGGCAACATGCGCAGCAATCCAAGAAACATTTGAATTGAGAATATTTGCTGAGAGTCAAAAGCCAGATGGTGATGAACAGAAGTGGAATGTTCCAGTCGTGCTGTTCCCAAGCGGTGCAAATGCACTTGCTACATCAGCCGATGGCATCACGTTCATGATGCTGATGAATTCCAAAGACCCACGATTTCTCATCGGCGAGCAAGCAGCCGGTGCCCCCCTCATTCGAAAATTCGGCATTGAACCAATTTCCATGGGCTACATCGTTTGCGCACCCGGAGGTAAAGTCGGTGAAGTCGGAAGTGCCCATCTCGTCAACGAGGGCGAGGAAGAACGCGTTGCACAGTATGTAACCGCTGGAGAAATGTATGGTTTCAAATCTATCTATCTAGAAGCAGGGAGTGGTGCAGACAAACCTGTTTCGACCTCTCTTATCGAATCGGCACGCAAACACTGCAATCTTCCGCTCATTGTTGGCGGCGGTATTCGTACCAAAAATGATGCAATGAAAGCTATACAAGCAGGTGCAGATTTCATTGTCACAGGAACTTTAGCAGAAGAAACGAGTGGCGTTGAAGAACTTCAACAAGCGTTAGGGCCAATCGTTGAAACCTGTTCGTAATCAGTCTTCTTCGAAGACTGCCGGCTCACCAGTTCCACCAGGGGAAGGAATTGCATCGGTGTCAACATCAGCACCTTTAGCGAGGTCAGTTTCCTCTTTCTCGAGTTCAACGATGTCACCACCAGCGAGTTTAGCCATATCTTCAGTGGTTGGTGATTTTATTTTTCGTTCTTTATCTGGCGTCTCTGCGTAGATACTTTTCTTGAGTTCTCGACTTTCGTGTCCTCGAACGAGGGTGAGTGAATCAGCAAATGCCCTTCCCACGACCTCACGAGTTCGCTCACCACGCTTTGCGGATTCTAACTCATTGGCGATAATCATTCGCTGGTCTTCGAGTTCACGCAATTCTGCAGTTCTGTCCTGAAGTGCAGATTCGAGGTCGGTGAGCGTGAGTGTCATTTGTTGGATGCGTTCATCACGTTCGAACACATCGTTGTGGAGGCGACGCTCTCGCCTTCGAAGCGATTCGTATTCTCGATTTCGTTCCAACAATCTTCGCTTCAATTCTTCGATTTGTTCGACCAAGTAATCATGTTCAGCAGAAACTGAGCGTGGACCTTGCATGACCCGCTCCAACTGTTCTTCGAGTTCGGCCAGTCGCCTGTCGCGAGCATCGAGCAATCCTCGCATCCTATCAGCGATGTCTCGGAGCCTCTGTCGTTCTTCTTCAAGAGCCTCGTTGGCAGCCTTTTCAGCATCCAATTCTCGTGCCTTCTCATCGAGTTGGGTTTTCATTGCTCGGACATCTTCTGCTGTGACCGAGGTCAGACCGGCATTTGCTGCACGTTCTAGTGCACCAACCATTTGCATCATTCGTCCCTCCATTTCTCCGATGACTTCATCTTGCTGTTGGGTTAAATTTCGTAATTCTTCAGCCTCTTTTGCTAATGCTTCTCGCTCTTCGACCGACATTGAAGATTTTTGCATTTTCAATTCCTCTTGTGCATCATCAAGCAGTCGTTTGAGGTGAACAAGTTGAGCATCAGCATCTTGAAGTTGTTTTTCAGTTTCTTGGAGGCGAATAAGTTCTGGAGCCACACTATCTCGGCGGTCGGCTAAATCCAATTCTACGACACGCAACCGTTGTTTTGCATCGACCAACTCTTCGTTTTTATTCGCCAATTCATCCCATGCAACGAGGATCTCCTCGACCAATTGGTCAACAGGGTATCCCTTGAGCATTCCTTCGAGCGCTGCACGTTCTTGTGAACCTGACGAGAGGTCTCGTCCGTTGTCATTCGGAGCGGCGCCGATGGTCATATACAGCGTATCGATGCTCCACCACTCTTGAACTTTCCCAATGTTCAAGCCGAGATATGCCGAAAATTCGGCCTAAATTCCCAGTCCGATTCAGTTGATGGCGGTGAACATTTCATCGTCCATATCGGTGGCGAGTTTGAGTGCACCAATGGCAACAGAGTGGATAGGGTCGTCAACACATGAAACTGTAACGCTTCCAATGTCTGCGATTTCTTTTGCGACACGGTCGGCGATTCCTTCAATCAGTGAACCTCCGCCAGAGAGGATGATGTTGTTTCGAAGAGTTTCTTGGTATTCTGGGTCTGCTCCGGCAACGATTCTCTTGATGGCGTTTGCAATTTTTGGAACAACACTTTGACATGCTTCTTGAATCAAGTCACCGATGTCAACTTTCTGACTCTTACCGTCAACAGAAATGGATACCTCGACGACCTTTGTGTCGCCACCGACATATGAATTCGCCTCTTTCCACTTACGAACCATGTCTTTGGTGATCTGTGCGCCAGTGTATTTCTTTTGGATGAGCACCATAAGTTCGTTGTCCAACCAGTCACCAGCCTCAGTGATGGTGACTTGGTCTTCATCACTTGGGAAGGTACCGTACAATCGTGCAATATCAGTGGTTCCCGCACCAATGTCGACGACGATAGAGCCCATGTACTGGTCGATGCCGTAGCCGGTTGCGAATGGTTCGCTGACGACCATGATAGCATTGACCTGACCTCGAAGGGTTGCTACGAGGTTGGATTTGTCTGTGAATGAAACGTGGCTTGGTGAACAGATGACACCAAGAACTTCGTCGTAATCCTCTGGGTCGACTGATTCAATGAGGTGGGAAACGAATGCCTTTGCTGCTGCGAGGTTCGCTTCATCGTCTTGAGTTACACCAGCGGCCATTGGTCGGTAGAGGTTACATGCAAGCTTCTTGCTCATTGCTTCTTCACCGAACAAGACATCTTTTCCGAGCATGTTTCTTGCTACAGGGTCTTTTGGTCGTCCGACAACAGTTTCGATGGTGAGTGTTTTACCTGCACTCGAAGATACTGTTGATTGATATGTTCCTAAGTCGATTCCTACGTAAAGTCGTTCACCCATGCGTTTCACCTGTGGTTGCTTATGTTGAGGCGACAACCTCATTTATTTTCAAGTTTCACCTTCAAAAATAGGCTCACAATTTCACTCATCTTCGTGCAGTTGGCTGTTTTCATCAAATTTATCTTTATTTGAATATTGTTTAATAAACGGGTCTGAAATTTCTTCATTCACTTCGACATCATCAAGTCGCCTTGTGAGTTGGTATGCGATGCCAAATCCAAACAATATCCCGACCAGACTCCACAACCAAATCCGTTGAGAAACACCGTCTTGATGCCGTTCTTGGTTATCTGGGCCCTCTAATGGATTGTCCCAGTGCACAGTAAACGATTGATTGTGTACGTATTCGATGTAATCAGCATTCGCAAAAGGCGAATTGTTGTATGATTTCGCATACACTCGCAACTGAAAGGTCATGTCCACAAGTGAATAGGGCGGTAAGTCGTCTGGATTGTTCCATACACACTCAAACTCCGCTGATATGTTGCTCGAAAAGAAACATGCCGTGATGATGAAGTTTACATTTTCAACTGAATGAATGACAGCACCGGTTTCATACGAATCGTTTTCGACATCGGTGACCACCCATCTAAGAGAAACTGTCTCCTTCCAAACATCTGTGAGGTTCTCAACCCCGTTGAAGAGGAGTTGAGGAGGTTGGTCTTCGGGTATGCACCCCGTACCATCAACAGCCCAACCAAACGTTTCCTCAAGCGGGCAAGCATCAACAGGATCGAGAAAACCATCGTCGTCAGCATCATCGATACAACCGTCGAGATTGGTATCGAATCCTGAAGCATCTTCTTCTTTACACATGTCAAAGAGATTTGCAACACCATCTTCATCATCATCGTTCTGACTTTCACTACATCCCTTTTCATCGACAGTTTCTCCGAGAAGCGTCTCCGGACAGACATCTTCGAGATTTTGGATTCCATCGCCGTCGTTGTCCTCATGAGGCTGGACACCTTTTGCTACAAGAGAAAAGCCCGTACGACTCCCGTCGAGTCCAACCCCAAAAGCCTCGTTTCCTGGTGATACATAGCGTGCAAAGACTTCCACGTCGATATGCGTGATGTTCGTGAGTTGGTCGGCTGGGATGAAGAGACCTTGCGTCGTTTCATTTGTGGCCGGAATCAAATCTTGATTACTCAGATTGAGGTTTGATGAATTGTAGTAGATGGGCGAACCATCAGCAAGAACATGGTCCCGCACAATACTCGTTCCGTTGGAAAGGTGTGCGACGAGAAGAATGTCATCGACCAATTCGGGCTCAGATTTTGCTGGGAAAGCCATTCGAATCTGCACATCTGAATGTTGCTGAACGATGAGGCGTGAAGAGAAACGCTCGTCTGTAGCGAGAAACGGCCCATTGGCATCCGAACCATTCCACGAGTGCGTCATCGGGTCTTGGACCTCAACAATCCATGCGTCAAGGTTTGACTCTTGCAGTTCAAAACTATCGTGGAACCAAACATCTTGGGCAGGTGTGGCATTCCCCGTTTCGAGTTGACGTCGGAGGTCTTGGAAATCGACCAACGCGCTGAGATTAAGCACACCCCAACCATCAGAAGGATTGTGAAGCAAGGCTGAACCCTCGCCTCGATTCCTCTCATCAATGGCGTATGGTGTGGTGGAAAGAGCAAGTGTGGCCCGAACCAATGTTCCAGATGGAACGATGCCATCGGAAAGAAACAATCCAGAACTTGCGTTTGATGGAATGCTTGCCCAGTCGGCTTGAATATCGTCGATAAGGACGAAGGATGAACGTTCGATGGAATTTGAAATCCATCCTTCTTGGTACATTTGCTGAATGATGGCTGCCATACTTGCAGCAGCCGGCGTGGACATGCTTGTGCCCGAAGAAGGACGTAGGTCGCCATTATTTGTCATATCGTCTCCGTCGCCTTTGGCCGAGAAAACGTTTGAACCAGGGGCGAGAGCAAAAATACCATCCCTGCCATCATGGAGTGGCCCATGAGCGGATGAAACCCAAACTTCTTGGGTGGACGATTTGACTGTAGCACCAATTGAAGCAATGTTTCTACCATTGGCAGGTTCGAGCACATCTCCTCCATTGTTGCCCGGTGCAATAAACGCAAGCGACCAAGGCATTTGCCTTGCATACCCATCGAACACACCCGTTCTTGCAGTGTATTCTGTGGTGTCATCCCCCCATGAATCCGAATGAAGAATGGCCCCGTTTTGATTTGCCTCAAAGAGCAACTCGTCGACATCAGGGATGACCCAACCCTCGCTTGAAACAACATCTTGGAACACAAGCTGACTTCGATAGGCAAGCGAACTGCCGTTGTCAGGAGGCGTGAGTGAAGCGTTGTGAAACACATCATGGCATGCTAGTGTTCCAGCAACATGTGTGCCATGGCGGTAGTCGAGATGACCGCTTTGGTCATAATCATCAATGGTGGTGTTGTAGAACACAATCTTTCTATGGTCATCTGAAAAAATACCTACAGCGGTGTTGTTCGTATAGGTTGATGTCATGTTCGATTCATTGGGTGTCCGATATTGTCGAAAGCACGCATGGTCGAAATCAATGCCGCTATCTGCTACACCGAGGACGACCCCCCCTCCGTTGAGTCCGAAATCCCAGGCGGGTGTTTCAGTGGTGTGGCCATGTTGAAGCAGTGAAGAAACGACCTCGTTTCTCGCCTCCGTCTGAAGCGAGGGTTCAATCCACAGGATGCCGGGAAGTGTTTGGATATGTTCAATGGGCATTCGAAGAGCGGAAATCAGCACTTCGATAGAGGTTGGATAGGCAACTGTTTCAAATTCGAATTGAGCGTTGTTTGGCAGAATTTGGTTTGCGATGACCATCTTTTGTTCTCGTGGCAATCGAGGTTCGAACACAATTTTGAGGTACCGAATATCTCCATCTGCAAGATCTTCAACTACGCCTTTGTACGGAGCATGTGGTGAAGGTACGAATTCATAGGTCGAAGAATCGATGGTCGTCGGTGTTGCAAAAACCAACAACTCTGTTGGTGAAACAACCCGAAGCGGCGTCATCCCGAACGAATGCACGGTCAACCATTCTTCATGAGTCCACACATGCCCTTTTGTTTGGAGGATGTACTCGTTGTCTGCAGTTTCATTCAAGCCGTGTTGTTCAAAAACAATGCCTTGACCGAGGGATGAAATGAGAAGGATGCAAAGGAGACTCACTTTCCCCATACATCGATTGTCACACCCTCACACTTCTAAATGATGCTATGAAGAGCGTCTTCGAACCCACCATTCAATTTAAAGAGAAAAGCAAAGTCGCGGCAAAACATGAAGGCATTTCGCGTTCAAGGAATTGCACCATTTGGTAAGATGCGACAAAAATTCACATTCGATGTCGTCGCTGAAAATGAAGACGACGCTCGTGGCCGAGTGTATTCTACAATTGGCTCACGTCACCGTGCTCCACGACGAAAAATCGAGTTGAGCAGCGTAGCAGAAATCGACCCGAGAACAAGCAAAGAACCGCAAGTTCTCAACCACTTCAGAGAACAAATTACAGCACAAGGCGGACCAATTCAGGTCGCTGAAGAAGAATAATCCTACGAAAATACACGGCCTTATAAGGCCAATTTTGTGGAGTCCGCTCATGCGAAAACTATCGTTTCTAGTAATACTAGCCCTCATGACCGTTATGCTACCACTTTCTGCAGTGGCAGATGAATCAAAAGACATACCAACCAACGCTTCAGAAACAGGCAGTCACGACTCGCTTGTAGCAGCGTTGGCCCACGCTGGCCTCGTGACCGCTCTCGAAGGCGATGGCCCGTTTACCGTGTTCGCTCCGACCGATGACGCCTTCACTGCAGCAGGTATCGACTTGAGCACGTTTGATACAGATGAAGAAAATGCCACACTCGTTGACATTCTTACATACCACGTTGTCGTTGGCGAAACGCTCTCAAGTGCGATTTCGGAAAATGTCACCGAAGTGACAGCGTACAATGGCGACAACCTTCGCCTCTACCTCGACAACGGCTCGGCGTTCGTCAACGATGCCACAATAGTTCAAGCCGACGTTCTATCATCGAACGGCGTCATCCACGTCATCGATTCTGTTCTTTTGCCACCAGCCGATGAGGAGCCTCAAGGCCCACCCGGTGAAATCTGCTACAACATTGCTACACACACAATTGTCGTAGGTGCAGATGAAGCAACATGCGATGCATACATGTATGTTGAAAATTATTCGGTTGGCGATGAAGAAATCACAGGTTGTTACAACACAGTCACCCATGAAGTGACCAACACAACGCAAGCCATTTGCGAGTCCTACATGTGGGCACCGGCCGTCGACATCGTGATGACCGCTAAGGCAACCACCATTCACACAACCTTGGTTGCAGCGGTCGAAACCGCTTCACTCGATGATACACTGAGCGGTGACGACAATTTCACCGTCTTTGCACCAACAGATGCTGCATTTGGCTCAGCACTCGAAGCACTCGACCTCACAGCTGAGGAACTCTTGGCAAGCGAAAGTCTCGCTGACATCTTGCTGTATCACGTTATTCCAGGCAAAATTGTCGCTGCAGACATTGCAGAAGGCGAGACAATCGTTGCAGCAGCAAATGGCGATAACCTCACCATTGTTCGAAATGATTCTGGCGTTTACGTGAACGGAGCTGCAGTCACACTCGCTGATGTACCAGCGTCCAATGGTGTCATCCATGTGATCGATGCTGTACTCTTACCACCAGCCGATGAGGCCACAGAGGTCGAAGAAGACCCATGTGACATGACTATTTCAGTGAGCAGCACAAGATTTGCGCCAACAAAGGTTACCGTTGATGTTGGTGCTACAGTCTGTTGGAGTTGGGAAAACGCCGACATGGCACACAATGTTCGTGAAGTCAATGGTGATAAGTCGACCACATATGTCGAAGGAGGATTGTACTCTGGAGCAGCTGCGACCACAGTGATGTTCAAACACACCTTCACAGAAAACACGACCTTCTACTATGTCTGTGAACCTCATATCGGTGCAAACATGTTCGGCACCGTCGTTGTTGGCGATGGTGGAGTTGTGGATGTCAGCCCACCTCTACGGGATTCAGAAGATACACCAGGTTTCTTGCTTCCAACATTCATTCTTGCAATGATAGGTGCGGTTCTCTTCACACGAAAAACCAACGAATCGTGAGTGTATGGATTGGAAGAAACCTCTCGGAGCGACTCTCGGCATCCTTGTCGTTGTCGTTGTGATTTGGGGATTTTTTGTCGTCCAATTTGAGAGCCCTCTCGGCACAGATAATGTGGTCAATATTCAGCGTTCCGAATCGCTTTCAAACGGTTCGAGCGACAGCCTTGCAACACTTACTTTTGCCGAAGGTGGAGAAGACCTCGACTGGGCTTCAACTGAAATCATCGTGAAAGTTGGTGACCAGCAATTTCCCTGCTCATTTGGAAGCATGTCGCTTGGACAAACAAATCAGTCCAAGGTATCACCTACTTTGAGTGCGGATGGTGTGACGTTTACGACTGAAATTGATGCAACAGACGAAGCATCGTTCACACACTTCAATATCTCAACGCAGCGAGGAAGCGAATCGAATCATTCGACGATGAGATTTTCCAAAACGGACATCTACTTCGCTGAAGGAATCAACTGGACATACATTGCAGACGCCGAGTTTAACGATGTATCATCCACAGAAAATCTCACATTTTCCAATGCTACAAATGAGCGGCTTGACTGGTACACATACGACATGGTCGCACACCGAGTTGAACCAAATCAAGGCGTATATGTCGTTCAAATTGGAGAGGAATCCTACAAGATTCAGTTCCTTTCATACTACAACAACGACGATGAGGGGCGGCATCCAACCATGTTGATCGGAGCACTTGAGAACACGATGTTCCCCGCCCTCTCAGATTCAACGCTTGTCGCACCATCACCTTGCATCATCCTCTCGGAACATCCAGAATCATTGTACTGGAATGCGAGTGAGCATGTTGTTTTAGCCGAACAACAAACCAATATCTGCTCACAGGGGTGTGACATGGAACTTTTCATCTTCTTCGAAACCATGCAAGTCGAAACACGGGTTAACAATTGAATCAACACATTCAATCTTAACGCCGCATTCATCAAGGGGGAGCACGAGGCGAGGTCGAGCCGCATGGTTGAGAAGGAAGAGTTGCAACGTCTTGCAAGAGAGGTCGAAGCACTTCGACAACAACTCGATGAAATCCAAAACCGTGTCCAACAAATCGACGGCATTCTCGAAGAGCACGACGTGACCGATGGCATCCTTGGGGCGTACCTATCAACCACATCAACTTCGGTAAGTCACGTTCCAATCGGCTCAGGTGTGTGTCTCAAAATCGAAATCGACCCCGATGCTTTACCAACAACATTGGTTGATATTGGCAGCGGCATCTATGGTGAAAAAAACCTTGACGATGCCCGTACAATCACTCAAAAGAGAAAAGCAGACATCAAAGAATTACGAGATGAACTTCATGGTCAGGGAGAGCAGATTGAACAAAAACTGGGGCAAGTTGCATCGGTGTTCAATGCGAATGCTGAACAATTCAAACTCGAGCGAAGCCAAGATACTGCCCAGCCAGTAGCGTCACCAGCCGAACCCGTAGAGACTGAAGCGTCCGAAGACATGGCTACTACATCTCGCAAAAAACGAAATTCGATGTTTCGCAGTGAATTAACGCTCGATGATTAGGTGATACCATGGGACTTTTCGATAAATTCCGTTCGAGGGTTCGAGAGGTTGCAACCGAATTAAACGAGGATGATATGCTTGCTGAGGAAGAAAGCAAAGAAGGCCAAGAAGCACTTCAAACAGCAATTGACAATGCTTCAAAGGTAGAAGAATCAAAGCAAGCGGCAGAAGATGAACCAATAGGCGATGAGACGCCAGGCGACGACGAGGATTGGGACGATATTGAAGATGAACCCCAACCATCAAACGATGATGATTGGGATGATTGGGATGAAGAAGAGGAAGAGGAAACCACCCAACAACTTCCAACAGCAGCGTTAACCAAGAAAGAACAGAAGATGCTTTCTAAACACCAAAAAGCACAGAAGAAAGTTGCAAAACAGCGAGAAAAGGAACTCAAGAAACGCCAAGCAACCGAGGTTTCCAGGCCAAAGGGAAGTCGTGTTGATTTATCGATGATGCGAACGGCTACAGGTCGTCAATTGGTCGAAATCCAACAAGCCCCAAAAGGCTCGGCGAATAAAACAACGCTCACAACCGACAAAGGCATAAGCGTCGATATCGATCTTGGTGGCGGTGTCGTCAGCGAGGGTGGAAAAATCATCAAAGCCAGTGCAGCATTGGAAAACCTGCTAGAAGAACTCGAATGGATTTTGCTTGAATCTGATGTCTCAAATACTGCCGTCCATTTCATTCTCGATGGATTGCGTGACCAACTTGTTGGCATGCGGCTTAGAAAGGGGGCCGACCTTTCCAAAGTGCTTGAAGCGGCCTTGAAGCGAGCCCTTCATTCTCTTTTAGCAGCAGGATATTGGGATTTTGACGCTACTGTACAGTCGTACATTGACAAGGGTGACAAGCCTGTTGTCATCATGTTTGTCGGGGTGAACGGCACAGGAAAAACAACCACGGCAGCAAAGGTCGCAGCCCGCCTTCAACAGCAAGGGCATTCTGTGATTGCAGCAGCTGGAGATACTTTCCGAGCAGGTGCAATTCAACAACTGGAAACGCATTGTGAACGACTTGGAATTCGATGCATCTCAAGTCAGCGGGGCGGTGATGCCGCAGCAATCGCCAGAGATGCTATCGAGTCAGCCAAGGCACGCGACATCGATGTGGTGCTCGTGGATACAGCGGGCAGGATGCAAAACAAAACCAATCTCATGAATGAACTTGAAAAAGTTCGGAGGGTAGCAAACCCTCATCTCACCCTCTTCGTTGGCGATTCGCTTGCAGGCAATGACGCCGTCGAACAGGCCATGATGTTCCAATCCATGCTCAAATTCGACGGGGCCGTCCTAACAAAAATGGATACCGATGCAAAAGGCGGAGCGGGTCTTTCGATCGCATTCGCAACCGGCCGACCCATCGTGTTTGCAGGTGTTGGTCAAAACTACGAAGATTTGAAGCAATTTGACCCGACATGGTTGCTTGACCAGTTGTTTGAATAGAAAGAAAGTGATGCATATGTTTAGTTCAGAAGAAGACGAACGATTTTTCTCCCTCATCTACATGTTCCAACGCTCAGCCCTTCTCCATCTCGGTTTACTCCCAGACCAAAACAAACAGATTCATTTCAATCTCGGTGAAGCACGGGAGGCTATCGAGATGATCCGAATGTTGCAAAACAAGACCAAAGATTCTGTTGGTGATAAGGAGGCCCACCTTCTTCGTTCGATTATCAGTGAATTACAACTTCAATTTACACAAGCACCTCAGCGACAAAAGAAGATTGAAGAAGACCAAGCACAATCAGAGATGATCCGAGAGACTTTCGCCTCGCCCCAAAACGCTCCAGCCGAAACCATCTCAAATTCTGCTCAAGGTGAAGAAGAGTAGCGGTTGTTTGATGTGCTATTAGTTGAACGGAAGGGCGAGGG
>CAZWXR010000029.1:0-16856 GCA_964637985.1 uncultured Candidatus Poseidoniales archaeon | reverse complement strand
ATGGAACGAGCAGTCCAATCCCCATTGGAGACTTCGTTCAATTCGTCAAACAAAGTATCGTTAATGACCCACATTTTCAACTTCAAACCTTGAAAGGTGAGATATCACAGTGGAAAGTACATAACAACAACATCTACTTCGCCTTGCGAGATGAGAAAGGTCAAATGAATTGTGTGATATGGAATTCCTCAATTCCCGTAGATGAGAGCATCAAGGAAGGGAGCGAAGTCATCATTATCGCAAACCTCGACCTATGGCCAAAACAAGGCCGAATTCAACTCGTGGTCAAGAAAATCTTGCCTATTCTTTCCATTGGGGAACTTGAACGCACAAAACGGGCTTTGTTGGAACAACTTCGTCAGGAAGGTATGCTCGACCGTGAAAGAAGGCCATTGCCGATACTACCGAAACATATTGCCATTATTACAGGAAGAAATTCTGCCGCTTTAGCCGACATGAAACGTCTCGCCATGACTCGTTTCCCGAACATTCGATTGACAGTGATCGAGGTTCTCGTTCAAGGTCAGCAGGCTGCGAGTGAAATCGCACGTGGTCTTGCTGCCACCAGAAAAATGGCAGACGAGCATGTAGCAGCAGTAGCGGGCTTACCACCAGTGGATGTTGTTATCGTTGGAAGAGGTGGAGGTTCTGTCGAGGATTTATGGGCGTTTAATCTTGAACAAGTTGCAAGGGGAATTATTGCAAGTCCTGTTCCTGTGGTTTCTGCAGTTGGCCATGAATCTGACATCCTCGTTTCTGACCTCGTTGCCGATGTTCGAGCCTCTACACCTTCTCATGCGATAGAACTCGTCGTTCCTTCAAAGTATGACCTTATACAATGGATTGATGACTTGAGTATGCGTTCAAGTCAAGCGATTGATCGATATGTCGATAGGAAAAAGACACATCTCGATTTCCTGCACAAACGACTTGCAAACGCACCAAAAGCTGGTGTTCTCACAATGCACAGGAATTTGGATGGGTTAAAATCCCGACTGACCGGTTCGGTAAGGACATCGATACATACACATCGACAACGACTCGCTGGTTATGATTCAATGCTTCATGCGGCTCATCCCCAACGTACACTCGAACGTGGTTACGCAATGATTGAAGCAGAGGGGGATGTCGTCCAGTCCATTGAAGATATCAGCGTCGGGCAACATATTCTTCTTCGATTTTCAGATGGAAAAGCAACATCAACAATAGAAGAAATACAACAAGGTGGAAAACATGAGTGAAAAAACGAAAAATTTTGGAGAAGCAATGCAGCGGTTGGAGGCGATTGTTCAACAATTAGAACAAGGTGGCAAAGGACTTGAAGAAACGATAGAACTTTTTGAGGAAGGCGCAACACTTCTGAAATTTTGTCAACAGGAGTTGCAATCGGTCGAAGGCAGAGTGAACGAATTATCCCTTGAAGAAGTGGAAGAAGCGGGCGATGGTCAATGAAAAAGAAACATTACGAGCATGCTCAACGTCAAGTTTTCAAGACGCTTCAGCAATGGAAAGACCCGCACAATACTGCATCGTTCATCTCCCTCGATGTTGTCAAAAGTATGGAGGTGTCACTTGATGGGATGGTTGAATTGACGGTCAACCCATCACGCCCGCACTGTCCTTGTTGCATTTACGATTTGGCCCATCTTCGAAAGAAATTAACGCAAGTCAAACATGTACTCGGCGTTCATATCGAAGTTCAAGGTGTTCCAGAGTCAGGACGTTGGACGAGGCTCATCAATGACGAAGTCGGCGTTGAATGAGTGGAAGAATTAATTCAATGCTTCAACTGAACTTCGTCTGAATTTTCGAAGAGCAAGAAACGCTGGAATCGACCAGAGCAGTATTGCCCCTACCCATGAAATGAATACACCATACCAAGGCCCGTATTTTGGAAATATCGCCATTGCGATGAGAGCATAAACTGCAACACTCATACCACCGAGCATCATTGGACCCGCCGCCCCTTTTGGAACTAAGGGGCCTTGTGCATGCCACAATGCTACCATTGTGGTGAGAAATATTGCTGGAAAAACACTTGCCAATCCTGCGAGGAAGGGTTGATGCAAATGTGAAAGCATGACTGCAATGCCTATTGCGGTTGCAGCCATCAGACCTCGCACCAAAAGGGTACGAATGGACACTTTTCGATGACCGGCTGGAGCTGGAACTTGTTTCAAATTAAAATAAAGTGCAACAAAAAATACCCCACAAAAACCCAAACCTGCTAAGGATTGCGGTGACAAGGCGGAAAGTGCTGCAGATTCTAATGCGAAGAAGAGCAATGACCCTGCCAACGCCCAAAATGCAACCGAAAGTATTGTTGTTTTCATGAGGAGGTTCTCGATATTTGAGAACCGAGAGGGCAGAATGAGCCACACACCAAGGAACATCGCATTCAACATCATACCAAATGGAATAATGGCCATGCTCTCCAAGAATTCTTCCGATGTTGAAATGAGATACATACCGACTGATGCAGGAACAATCGTCGAAGGAATCGTCCCAAGAATGCCTCCAATGACACCGCCCCAACGCTCGATGGCAATGGTTACAGCAATAGCAACAACCCCCGCAAAAACAGCGGATATAATGACTGTTGCCGCAGACATGACATCACATGTATCGAGACAAACGATGAACCAATTGTTGAATTGACCCTCCAGCCCATTCTTTTTTGACATCTCCTTTGAGGAGAATGAAATTCATTGGAAGCACATCGATATGGTTGACCCATGAGTGCTGATCTGCGAGGTCTTGGGCTATACCAGAATCGAGGTTCACCAAGAAAATTCTGCATGGCGGTATATCGCCCGATGCTGCGCTTTGACGAAGTTCTGCATGCCAATGTGAACATTTTTGACAATTGCTTCGGCCAAATACGAGGACTGCAATGTCGATGTCAGGTAATGTTTCCAAGGCATGTTCGTCAAAATGTTCAACCTGCATCAGTCTTCACCTATGTGTTTGTCACCTTTGGTCCAGGTTGAAGAACAAAGCCCATTGGATTTCAATGCCTCGACCATTCGAAGTATTGCTTTTGGTTGCCTGCCTACGATGAGAGAACTTTGAGAGTAATGCTGAATTTTTCCAAATTCATCAACAATTACCAAACCACGACACGGCAATCCTGAGTCAGCATGGATGAAATCAAAGGATGAGGTGACTTCACCACTTGGGTCAGAAAGAAGGACATGATGCACGCCTTGGTGGAAAATATCTTTGGATTCAACCCAGCGTTTGTGGGTCTCAACAGTATCCTTTGAACATCCAAACAGTCGAACTTGAGCATCTTCAAAATCTTCTAAATGCTCATCAAGAGCAGTCACTTCTGTCGGACAAACACTCGAGAAATCTCTGGGATACCAATAGATGACATACCATTGACCAAACAACTGTTCTGATGAATATTGCTGGAATCCTTCTGGACCAAAACCGTCCATTGTCCATGAAGGTGCTTCTTGGCCGATGAAATTCATCTTTGCACCCAACCTCAACTGCGTACTTGCAATATTTCATTCTATTGTAAACTGGCTTATGCAAATGGGTCGAGATGCACGATGTCATCAAGGTCAATTGCCCTTTTTCCTTGTTCACTTGCATTCTTCGCAGCACGGGATACCATTGAACGAATCCATCCAAGGGTCATGAGCCCTTTCATTCGTTGAATCGATTCGATGAACAATTGTGGATTACGGCCGAGTTGTGCATGCTGACGAATATCGCTTTCTAACTCTTCAAGGACGAGTGTATAGGTCTCAAGCAATTCTTCAACAGCCTCCTTGGTCACAGGCATTTTTGCCATCGAACGAGCGAGTGATTGTATCGTCGTCGCTGTTACGACACCTCCAACTTGCCCAGCGACAAATTCGGTGTCAAACGAAGTACTGGATGATTCTTCTTCGTCAGAATCTGCAGTTTCCTGAATTTGAACAAGTGCTGCATCGAGATGCCTTGGTTTAATCGTTGAAACCTTGTCTCGTTCTGCAGCTTCTTGAGAAAAGCGGAGGACTTTCGCCAGGTATTGCTCAAGATGGTCAACACCAGCCTGAACGGCTGCAGAACCTACAGAATCAACCGACTTCACTCGGTCAATCATGTGTTCGCGTGTGCGGCTGAACGTCAGTCTTGTGCGAAATGGGTCGCCTAGCGTTTTCCGTTCACTATCTTGGGCGAGTGTTTCTTTTTCCAAAAGTGGAACATAGTCATCGAGTTGTTGAAGAAGAAGTTCAACCAATTTTTCTTTAACATCACCAGATAATCTCATCGAAGTAAACGAAGATGCTACAGCGGCGATGTGGCTTGGTGCATATGGTTTTGCGCCCATAGATGTCTTACAAGGTTCCGTCTTTCAACCATGTGGCGCACGAAATTGACCTTATGCTGACCACTCGATGAGCCAAGGGAGGTCTGCGTCGGCAGTGATGGGTGCCAATCCTTCTTCTGTGCGAACCCAAGTATCCTCTGTTCCAATCGAGCCATCGTTATGCACAACTTTTGGTTCAATGGCCATGACGCCTTGTATTGGAAGTGGACGGTCGAAGCCTTTGGCAATGACTGGACTTTCGTCCAACTGAAGTCCGACGGAGTGGCCCAAAAATTTACTTTGGTCTGGTGCCATACCCATGAGATGGTCAGTGTGGCCGAGTTCTGTTGCAACTTCGAGCCCTTCATGCCATGCTTGACTACAATCTTGGCCTTGGTCAAGAACATCAATGACCGTGTTTTTCACAGTCAACATATCATCAAGCCGTTCCTCCCAAAGAGGGCTCAATCGTCCGGACACGAACATTCTGGTGGTATCGACAACATACCCACGATGAACATGGACAAGGTCAACCAAAACTGGTTCATTTCGCTTGATTTTATTGAATCCAGCACCCATGCCCGAAAGAGGATGCGGTCCCTCTCCGCCAATGGCGGAGTCAAAGAACGATGGAACGCCGCCTGCACGTCCTGCGACGATCACGCCTCGGTCGCACTGAAGTGGGTAGCGACGCATCTGAACATTTCCTCCAAACCCTTCGCTTCGACTGATTGCTTCTGCTGCGGCCACCAGGTCGAGTTCCGACATGCCTTCTCCGCCTACTGCTTCGATGGCCTCAAACATACGACGCTGAACTTGAGCACCTACATTCATTTGCTCTAGTTCCCATTTGGATTTGACCTCTCGCATGGAGTGAACCAGAGATGTAGCGTCGCCGCTCTGACCTGCAAGACCTGTGAGAGCATGCTCAAATCGTTTCGAAAAAGATGCTGGAATTTCCCCATTTTGCAACGAAGGTTGGTGAGTAGCACCCATTGATTTCAAGGTGTCTGAAAATTGAGAAAGTCTTCCGAACTCTACCACTCGGTGAGGTGCGTTGTCTTCACCAGCTTCGTACATCGCTCTTCGTAATGAACGTCGCACAAATGCCGTTGGGCCATCCCCTCCTGCTTCTACGGAACCCGGAGCACCTTTTGCAGGGATGAAAAATGTGGAATCTTGGCGACCTCCTGTGAAATAGTACAGATCGATTGGATGTTGGATGAGGGCACCTGGATGTCCATGTTCTGCAAGCGTCTCGGCAAAGGTTGTTTGTCGAGCCTCCAGTTCGTTAACGGGCACTCGCCAATCTTCGCCTTCAGGACCAAGATGGAGATGGAACGCATCCTCCATAATTTACCGACGAGGGGGTGGTTCAAAACAACTTTGTCAAACTGAATACCCAAGGAGAACTTCACTCAGTTTTTGGCTACAATCGAATTCGCCTCTAGACGTTTTCTTGAAATTTCACAATACTCATTCGATATATCGATACCAATGAAATGCCTTTTTGTCAATTGGGCAGCAAGTGCTGTTGTACCCGAACCGAGAAAGGGGTCGAGCACGACATCGTGTTCATATGAATAAAATTCGATGCATCGTCGAGGTAGTTCAATCGGGAAAGGGGCAGGATGATGTACTCGTGATGCACGTTCGGTAGCAAATGACCAGATTGATTTCGAAAATTGAATAAATTCATCCTTTTCGATGGTGTCAACCTTTTTTTCTTTGGCTTCGTTCATTTTTGATTTTTTGAAATCGCCTTTTGAAAACACGAGTAAATATTCGTGAATGTCTCTAAGACAAGGATTGCTGGCTGATTTGAATGAACCCCAAGCACATGAGCTTCCTGCACTAGCAGATTTGTCCCAAATGATCTCTCCACGCATGAGAAACCCAAGGTCAATCATGAGCATATTCACATAAGATGTCAGAGGAATGTAGGGCTTTCTTCCCATGTTTGCAATGTTCACAATCATTCGACCGCCTGGCGTCAATACCCGATAACATTCAGAAAAAACGCCTTTGAGAAGAAAGAGATACTGCTCCAATGATAAATCCTCATCGTACTCTTTTGTTGCATTGTAAGGTGGAGACGTGACGACGAGGTCGACGCAATTATTTGGTATGAATTCTAAATTCGTAGAATCATGACAATGGATTGTATCTTTCAACGTCTCTGGAAACACACCAGCATCACCTACATGTCTTGATGAAACCACACTCTGGTTCATTTTTGATTGGTAATACGCTGAAGAATCATGGCTTTCTCTTGCAGATGAACCGAAAGAGGATGTGGCTGTTTTTGCACGCTTTCGGGGACCTTCGAGACCACTGTTCTCATGGTTCGAAGAATCGGCCATGACGCACATTTTTCGCGGAACCTTTTCTATTTTTACCGCGCCATAGGGTCTATGTGGCAATTTCTCAAATGAAATCTACGCTCCATGTGTATTTTTTTGCGAACAAAAGAAATCAAAAACCTACTTTGTATGGCAAGGGCAATGGCGAAGGTCTTGACCTTGTCCGATATCGACGCCGCGGGTAAAACGGTCCTGCTTCGCGTCGATATCAATAGCCCAATGGACCCGAAAACCAAAGGATTTCTTGATGTCACGAGAATTCGGGCTATCATACCGACATTAAACAAATTAAAATCATCAAAAGTTGTCATCCTTGCTCATCAATCTCGTCCAGGGAAATATGATTTCACGAGCACGCTCGTTCACGCACGTGAACTCGGTCGATTGATTGGAAGAAAGGTGCAATGGGTCAATGATATCCATGGACCTAAAGCAATGAAAGCCATTGAATCTTTGAAGAATGGCGAAATTTTACTGCTCAACAATGTTCGAATGGACGATGAAGAGCACATAAAAGGGGATTTTCAAACACTTTCTGAAACAAAATTTGTCCAGCACTTGGCAAGTATTGCTGATGTTTTCGTGAACGATGCATTTGCTTGTGCTCACAGGGGTAGCGCCTCCATCATCGGATTCACAACGCACATCCCATGTGTAGCAGGTTTGCTTATGGGCAAAGAACTGGAAAAGTTGGACCAAGCACTCGAACAACCTGCTCGGCCATGTTTAGCGATTTTAGGCGGAGTAAAAGTGGACGATTCAATCCAAGTAGCACAAAATATGCTCGATAATAACATCGCTGATGAGATTTGGGCCACAGGCGGAGTGGCGAACGTGTTCTTTCATGCAAAAGGTATTGACATCGGCCAAGAGAATATCGACTTCCTCATCAAATCTTCAGAAGGTGCATGGGAACATGTTGTTGATATTGCGACATCTCTTCTCGCAAACTTTTCTGACAAGATCAAATTGCCAATCGATGTTGCCGTGAATATCGAAAACAACAGAGTTGACATTCCTTTGAGTAAATTGCCTTTCGATGCACCAATACACGACCTTGGCATCAAGTCAATCTTTGAAATTTCAACGGCCATAAAGCAAGCAGGGACGGTCATATTGAATGGTCCTGCGGGGGTGTTTGAACACAACGATTTCGCATTAGGCACCATCGAAATTCTAAATGCTTGTGCTGAAACCAAAGCATACACCGTCATGGGAGGAGGCCACACTGCCACCCTGGTAGCAAAGAAGAATTTGTCTCATAAAATGGGTCACGTCTCGACGGGCGGAGGTGCTTGCCTCGATTATATTGCAGGCCGACCTTTACCCGGCGTCGTGAGTCTTGAATCTAGTGCAGAATTATTTTCACTCGAACTCACAAAAGCCTTGGGTACAAAATAAAAGCCACTGGGGGGATTCGAACCCCCGACCTTCTGATTACGAATCAGATGCTCTACCAGCTAAGCCACAGTGGCATGAGGGCGGGGAAATTATTTTTCATCATAAGCAACTCGGTAGAAATACCAGCATTGATGAGTTAGAAGCCTTCCCAAGAGACATGGGCGAAGATGTACCAGTTCGGTACACGAACACGATTCTCATCGACCACGCTGGTGTTCGACAGGAAGGCGATGTCCTCCTTTACTCAGATGGCTCATGGTCTGTTTCAAACGGGGACGAAGATGTCATGGAAGAAATCGATGGCACATCGAAACTATTGACACGAAGCCTCCAAAATTGGCATACACACCTCGCAATGCAACTTAATGGACGAGATTTCAGTGATGGATTCCCGCTTCACCGTTGGCTGAATGAAGCAATTTTTCCAACGGAGGCCCGCATCAATCCAGAATATGTACGAATGGGAGCAATGTCTGCGGCAGCAGAAATGATTCGAACTGGTTCATCATTCGCTGCAGACATGTATTTCTTCCCATCGACGACTGGAAGCGTCCTCCAAGAAGTTGGTTTACGTGGTCTTATCGGAGGACCTGTCAGTGATATGGCTTTACCCAGTCACCCAGATGCCGTTTCTGCACTCGATGAATTGGACGGGCTCCTCGCATCGAACAATGAAAATGACCTCGTCCAGTACGCTATTGCAACACATTCTGTCTATCTTTGCTCAGAAGAGACATTGACACGCGCCTCTGAATTGGCTGAAAAACGTAAAGCCCGACTCCACATTCATGTGAGTGAAACGAGGAAGGAGGTTTCCGATTGCTTTGAAGCACATGGCAAATACCCAATCGAATATCTCGACTCAATTGATTTCTTCAAGCCTGACACAGTCTGTGCGCATGCTTCTTGGGTGAAGAAAAATGAGATTCAACTCCTGAAAAATCATCAAGCGACGGTGGTTCATTGCCCTTCTTCAAACATGAAATTGGCGTGTGGAGGGACATTATCGTACCCAGCCTATGCCGAAGCAGGCGTCGATGTTCGTTTGGGGACCGATGGAGCCGCATCTTCTGGTAATGGACTCAACCTCCTAGCGGAGGCAAAACTTGCGAGCCTTGTTCAACGTCATGACCATTGGGATCCTACTTTGCTGCCCGCATCTGAGATCTTCCAACTCGCAACCAAAGAAAGCAAGGATTGGGTTGCATGGGGAATTGATGATATTCGAATGGCACCTCATGGTCGAGGGCGAAATCGCTACCTTGGTCACCTTGTGTATAACGGGGCTCAATGCCTCGATATGTGGGTCAATGGCAGGGCACTACGAAGAGATGGTCAAACATTGTCACTCGATGAGAAAAAGGTGATTGACGACATCAATGATGCTGTCGAGAAGTATTACGAAGGTGTTGAGGGCGTCTAATCCCACCAAAGGACGCCTCCGCCTATGCCAAGCAAGAAGATGATGAAATAGAATGCAAATGATGCACGAATATTGACATTGTAGTCAAGGGTAACATCCGAATTCGATGGTAGGTTATCGATACGTGAACCTAACCCAACATAATGAGGTCCTGCCTCCACATCCCACGTGATGCCGTCATTCGGCCCGAATGCGACGCCCCCGGCAACGATGTCTTGGTCTGTTGATGAACAAGGCCCACCAGGTGTTGCACCTTCCATGAAGGCAGCCTCAACTGGACAAGAATTCTTCTCACTCTCATCAACAATAACAACATAGATGTCATCATTATCCCACGTTAAATGAAGTTGTGAAGTGAACAACATGTTTGATAATTCCGAGGGAAGAGGTTCATCAGAAAAAAAGGAATAATCCCGAACTGTTGGTGCGGTAATATCAGACACTTGGCCCTCCGCATCCCATCCAATGTATCCAAAGATACACAGCAGCATACTCAGCACAACAAGAAGGCTTCCAACGATTTGTTTCTTGGATTCGGGCTTTGGCATCATAGAACATCATCAAATAAAGAAAAACGCTATAGCGAGAATAGAATAACATGCTAAGGCTAACACACCTTCCAGCCAATTTGTCTTGCCGTCATTGAGAATAGATATTGTGATGAGAACTGCAACGAACGTCGCTGCAGTTTCAAGAAGACCAAATTCAAGTGGTAATTGAACACCGAGAATCCAAGCGAGCAGAACCATGACTGGGGCTACGAAAAGAGCAATTTGTACGCTGCTACCTACCGCAATTGAGATGGATAAATCCATTTTTCCTTTGCCAGCAACAAGAACGGCGGTGAAATGTTCTGCAGCATTTCCGAAAAATGGCAGGAGAATGACACCGATGAACAATTCGGGAATGTTGTACTCGACAACTGTCTCTTCTAAGCTGTGAACAAGAATGTGTGCCATCCATCCAACCAAAATCGTAGCGCTCAACAATAGAATCCATGAATCTCGAATTGAAAGTTGGGGCTCTTCGTGGTCTCCATGACCCGAAGACTCAAACATACTCGCATGAGTTTTGAGTTGAAAGAAAAGAGAACATGCATACACGATAAGCATGATTATTGCCGTAGCTCGAGATAGATTGAGGACATCTTCAGACGAACCTCCGGAGTGATGAAGAGCAGATGGGATAATGAGGCATGCAATTGCGATGACGAGAAGGGCACCATTCATTTCACCGCTTAATCGACTAAACGATTGTTCGTTGTGTCGAATGCCACCCCAGACAATGGAAAGACCTAGAACCAAGAGTAAATTGCCCAAAATTGAGCCAATCAACGATGCCTGAGTAACGGTAATCATCGTTTGTAGGATGTCGGGGTTTGTGCTTGCAGCATACAATGCCATTCCTGCAATAATCATCTCAACAGCGTTACCAAATGTTGCATTGAGTAAACCGCCAACAGATTCACCGGTTCGAATCGCAATTTCCTCAGTTGCTTTCCCCATGAGGAATGCGAGGGGTGCAATTGTCAACATAGACGAGAAAAAAGCAAGGGTGAGTTGGTGAGTGAGTGAAAAATAAATTGTAATTGGCAACAACAAAAGCAACCAATTCAGTTTATTTTCACCAGGATGAAAAACTGACATTAAGGAACGAAATTCCTTCCTATTATTCGATTCCAATACGGTTGATTCTGACATTTGAGCATCTCCGAGAAATGGCTCAGTCATCAGATTTCTTCACCGTACGTCGCTTTCTTGGAGCATTGCTTGGTGCTGCCCTGCGACCGGTTGGCCGCTTTCGTCCAGTGGATGGAGCAGACCGTTTTGTTGGTCGTCGTCGAGGTCGACGAGGGGCATCATCGTCGTCATCATCGTCATCGTCGTCATCATCAAACATGTCGTCATCGTCGTCATCTTCATCGTCGTCGTCTTCATCGTCGTCGTCTTCAGGCTCTACTTTCTTAGCACGGCGACGGGGCTTTCGTTGGGTGATGTTGATGGCAAATGGATCATCGTCGTCATCCTCTGGCTCTGCAGTTTTATCTTCAGATTCGGCTCCGATTTCAGGAACGGATTTTGTCTCAGTTCCAGTGACTGCTGCCATATCGAGTTCTTGAGATGAGCCAGAGCCAATGAATTCAGACATCCAATCATCATTTTCTTCATCATCGTCTTTCTTCTTCTTTGGACCGCTCATACCAGTCTTAATGACAAGCATCGAGACAAGAATGGCAAACAAATTGATGGCTGCAACGACCCAAACAACAACATATGGTGGGTCCATAAATGAAGGCTTGATTTCAACAGGGTCAGGGATGCCCTCGACCTCTTTGATGACCTCGCAAATTGTTGTACCGTTGATTGTATTTCGACAGAAATCGATGGTAAAGTCAACGTTTGCCATATTCTGATTTCCTGCGGTATCCTCTACCATAATGGTCAATCGGTGATAGCCAAGTCCGAAATTACCTGCCGCAACGTCCATGTTTGCTGTGAGAGCAGAGCCATCCCCGTCGATATCTGTAATTCCTGTTAAGTCGGACCATTCTGTAGAAACTGTTGTACCAGTTTGACCGCCATAATGATAGGTAAATCGATACTGGAATTTTGAAATCATCACATCATCTTCAGCACCGACGAGAACGTTGATGTTGTTACCATACAGGTATTGGGACTCATCATCGTTGGAGGCTGGGGAAAATATCGTTACCGATGGACTCTTTGCATCGACATACTTTTCACTCCATGACTGGACAATTTCGTTGTTTGAATTATCCGTCATTCTGATTTGAATTGTCATCAATCCTGCTTTGGTCGAAGGTGTTATTGAGAAATCATATTCATACACTGGCCCACGAGTTGGGTCATTTTTATTGTCTTGAATAATCGGAAGGGGTTCTTCGTCACCCGTAAGTTGACCTCCGCTTGAAGTGGTAATGTTGATGAGTGGAGTTGTGAAAAGGTCTTCATTCACCTCAACTCGTAATGTGTATGAACCAGATATCAGCGATGGGCTCGTGTATGGTGTTCCATCACTATCAAGGAAGAGAAGAGTCGCATTTGGTAAAAGTGTGTCCTCATGGACTTGGTAGGCATTTCCACCCAAATTACTGGTTATTTCGTGGTTTGTGTTGTTGTACTGGTCTGTGATTGTGATAGCATACCATACGTCTCGGTCAACATTGACTTCGATTTCAAATTCTTCGTACATGTATGTGCCAAACATTTCAGGAATATCATCACGAACAAGTTCCCAACCGTCTTCGTATGCATCGGATTCACCGAGTGGGTCGAATGGTTCGCCATAATGTCGCCAAATCGAGTATGTTTCTCCTCCTTCGTCATCATCATTCTCCCATTCAATTTGGACCAAATTCAAGACACCGTTTGTTTCTGCTGTTCGAATAGAAGGTATGTCTGGGGCTTTGGAATCTTCAAGTCCTGGAACACAGAAATTCTGTTCGAGTCCAAGATAGTGGTATGTTCCGTTGTGATTCCCGTACAGTGCTTCTGTGGTGACGAAATATCTCGATTGAGTGAACTCCTTATCATCCTCGATCTCGACGTAGAGTTCACCAACACCATCTGCAACCGAGCCTTTGAGCCATAATGGTGCTCCTGTATCCGCCGTCAAGTTCCAGTTTAATGCACTCGGGTTGTTTTGAACCTCTGAACCGGAAACTCTGTACGAAGCACGCCATACATGATATTGTTCGCCTTCGACACCGAGTTGGTCGTCCCAAGTGATGCGGGTTGTCCGGTCGCCCAAATATTCACATTCAACATTTGTCGGCTCTGCAATCCAGTTGTAAAATGCATCTTCAAGAATCCCGTCTTGCGATGTACAAGCAGACTGGGTTGTGTTTGTGTTGAGGACGCCAGTTGAATCCACCGTCACCATGCAGTAGTATGAATAGCCGAGGAACCCTCGGGGTACTGGAACTTCGTAGGATTCGATACCTTCGATGATATCTTTGACAACAAGTTCAACATCTGCTCGAAGAATTGTTGTGAACGGTTGGTCAGACCTGTAGATTCGGTAGGTTTCTCCTTCCTCATCCAAAAGATCGTTCCATTGAATGTACGTCGAGCCCGCCCCAGTTTCCGGCTCTGGTTGAAATTCTGCGTACACGATCGTTGGTTGAGCTGGAGGCATGTTGTCTTCTTCAACGGGGTCATCAAGCGTGTTTTCGGCAAGGAATCTGAAATCCTCATAGGTTTGATTTGCTCCAGTCCAATTTGGAAGGTGATATGTCAGCGAATAATAACTCGTTCGTTCGGTGTCTTGTGGAATGACAAGGTCCAACGAGGAGACATTAGCACTCAAGTTTGCTACAAGGTCGCCATCAGTCAACAAATCTCTTCCGTTAAGGCGGTCGACTGGGAATTCCGAACGCCACACACGAATGCTCATTGCGCTTTCGCCAGTTTCAGGCAAGTCATCGCATTGACAGATGTTGTTGTGGTTAATCCATCGGAGTGAGGTGATACTCGTCGATGGGTCAAACGATGCCGATACGAAATATGGTGTTCGAATAGCAGAGGTCATCTCCACGACCGGTGTGTAGAGCGAGGACGAATTCATGATAAGTTCGGCGGCTTCTGTTTGGTCAGCAAGCAATGTTGTCACAGCATAATAAAACGAACCATTCACACCAGGTGAAACTTGGAATGTTGCACTATGGTTCATTCCATAACAATCAAACGGGCTCATCGATGTCGGACAAACTTGTCGAGTTGCAAATGGAGTGAGTGAGCCAATTGTTGAAGGAGTAATTGGGTCTGATGACCTGTAGACTTGATAGGTTTGATATTGAATAAATTGTGCAGTTCCATCAACGGATGCTTGAACGGTCCAATTAACGATCGTTGATTCGGTGACTGGGTCGAAATAAGCCGCAATATTTTGGGCCTGATAATTCTCAGGGTCGCCTTCATCTTGAGCACTCGCAAAAAGTGAAATTGGTGCTAAAGTAAGGAGAAAAATTGCGATAACAACCGATGTGTGTCGCCGTGTTCTGTTCATTGAATACCCCACCCCGCCTATACACCTGTGAACTTCGTATATTATGACTATGTCGTTGTTTTGCTTAAAATGTTCTATTTGCCCACCTTTGCACTTTTTCGGTCATTCTTCTTCGATTTTCACATTTCGTTGTGGAAGTGGACGCTCGGCATCCATTGCTTGAATCACCTTTTGTGCTTGGAAAAAGCGAAGGAAGAACGTCCATAATCCGCCGAAAAGACTCACAAACAGAGCGACGGACAGTGGATTCATTTTGATCGAATCAAATGGTGCCATAAATTTGTCATTAAATGGATAATCGACAAGGGTGACAATACCCATGATTGTCAGCATCAAAATAATCAATACTGTTCTATCTGCTCTGGAAAAACCACCATAATTTCGGGTTCCGGAAACTGCTTGGGCTTGTGTCCCCATGTAAGAACCGAGAAGCGTAAAAAAAGCAGAGGCAAAACCTAGGGCAAGACTGTCCACATACACTGATGCACTTATCCCGATTAACCAAACTGCATCAAGGACTCGATCAAATGTGTGGTCGAGATAATCGCCCCACCTCGAGACAAGTCCCTTTTTCCTTGCAATTGGGCCATCAAGACCATCAAAAATCATTGCAATTCCAATCAACGCAGCACTTCCGAGAAACCACCAGCCACCCTCTTCACCTGCAGGAGCGAACCAGGAGAGAATTGCAGCTAGTAAGCCGATGGGAAGAGCAATCCAGGTAATCGTTGACGGAGATATCCAGTCGTATTTTTCAAGGAGAGGATCTAAACTTTTTTCCCAAGTTTTTCGCAACTGCTCAAGTGCCATGGTATCATGTTCCCCCAGTTGTTCTGTATTGTTATGTTTTTGTTCAAAGTTGAGATGCATCGAACATTTTGACATCAATATCGGCCTCTTCAATCCAGTCAATATGTTCTCGATGAGCATGAGAATGAAGCGTTGTGTCGGACAATTTTTGCATGACCTGTTGGCAGATGGTTTCTGTATCATCGTTTGAGGTGTCAAATTCGAGCACGAGCGTTTGGCGTTCAAGTTGTGAAATTTCTGTCCTCGCACCTCCGAGGAATTCCCATTCCACATTTTCGATGATTTTTCTTTCGCTGTATGCTCGCTTTTCAAGCCGATGCTTGAGCACCATTGGATGGCAACGAAGAACAAGGACGATATCGGAAGGAATAAAGTGAGATAAATGCCCCTCGATAATACAGTCTTCGCCAAGAAAATTTGATTGTCGTTGGAGACAATCCGTGTCGATGAGCATGGTGTTGTCGACCTCATCTTTGCCCTCAAGGCAATTTGATTGAGCAGCAATGCTTTCAACTGATTTAACTTCAACATCTAACGCTAAAGATAAGAGGTGTGCAAGCGTTGTTTTTCCAACACCCGGGCTGCCAGTTATAGCGATGCATCCGTGAAATTCCACGGATAATCGAGCAACCTCAACCTCTTAGGTTTGTTGATTGATTCTCTTCCTCGTGAGAAGTTGACAAAGACATGATACATAATGAGGTGGTGCATATCGTGAGTACGATGTTTGGAATGAGCGACCCTGCCCAGACCATTCAACAAATCGAACGTTATTCAGCCGAGGGAAGATTAGAACTCGCTGAGGTGATGGCTACAGAATTCTGCCAATTGATGTTGACAAAGCATCAAGAAGATGTGCAACAACTCGTATATTTGGTCAAAGGGTTACGCCTGCTCTGTTCGATTCACTTGCAACGAGGTAAAGGGTCTGATGGATTACGTTGGATTAAAAAATTGCATTCATTTCGAAAAAAATTATACAAATATCTCAAAAAAAATGCCCCACACCTTCTCGAATCGCTCCCATCTTCAGGAGAAGATTACCACCTTGCTGCTAATTTGTTTTCACAAGCAGGGAAGAAAGGTGCTGCTAAGAAAATGTACAGAAAAAGTGCATCTGTGTTGAGCCAACCTCTAGAGGTTTGGAGCGATGCATTACTCAATGGAATAACAGACGCATCTACATGTGGTGCTTTGGTTAATTCCTTTAGCCATCACAAAGGGGTATCGAGAGTCAACGGTCGTTTTTATGTCATGTCCTCAACGGGTTCACAAGTGGACATTGAGTCCATAAAAAACGCATTGGGAATCGCCCAACAAGCATCAATCAATATTGAGAACCAGTGTAAAGAGTACATCGATTTCTTGGAGCAAGAAGTATCAAGAATTGATGCAGGTGAGCGGGCTGCTAATGCACAATTGGATGCAGCCCTGCAAAATTTGAAGCCAAAACACGATTATTACGAGTATGGTTGATGGTAGCGAGGGATGGATTTGAACCATCGATCTCCGGGTTATGAGCCCG
>CAZWXR010000028.1:0-17312 GCA_964637985.1 uncultured Candidatus Poseidoniales archaeon | reverse complement strand
CAGGATTCCGAGACCTATGAAACCATATTCAGCAAGTGTTGCCATACTTCAATGATGATGTCAAGGCTACTTGAACTATATGTGCTCAACATTGAGTATCCTTCGAAAAATTTCAATGATGAGCGAAAAAAGTTTTTATGTTTTATTGACGACATGTCAAGTGCCTCATTCCTTACGCAGCCCCTGTAATGGTCAGATGAACAACACATGCATATGTTTTCATGTTATTTTATTCATCATCCTTTAACCAAGACTTTCGCATGATAAGTCCAGCTGTCTCGCCAGCGTCCATTGGTTCGATGTCATGATCTAAAATGAAATGCTTCACCAAAAGGTGTTGAGCGATACTGGCTTGGCATATTGGGCAGTCGTAGTGCCTTGGTTCTTGATAGCCCTGAAAGGCTAGACGACCTTTTGGTGTTGCTAAACCAGCAACAGTCCGAAGGAGAGTTGACATGAACACAAGGCCAAAGAGAACGAGACAACAACCTAAGCCACTGAAGAGTCCAAATCCAGCATTGTCTTGTGAGAGCTGGATATTTTGTGTCATTTTACCTTCGCTAGTGTTACGAAATGTGACTAAATCGATGATGTGGGGGAAATTTTGCCCTTGAAGTTGAAGATACAATTCAGTACCGTCGTCCTCTTCATCCACCTCAATCGCAATAAGGAATACTCCTTGAGTGTCGGTCATTCCTCTCGCACCACGATATTGGTAGCAGTCCACAATTCCCTGCTGACACCCGATTGAAACTTCATCAAGCATGACAGGCGTGTTATCGCTGTATGTCGCTTGTCCCGAAATACGGTAGGTTTCGGCGTCAGCAGATGGAACTGCAAGCACCGCTAAGAGAAGGACGAGCATGGCAGTTCGCATAGTCTGCTTTGTTCGCTTCGACTTATCAAATGTTGATTCTATCCAACTTGCTCATCATCTCATAGTGGAGCCAGAAGATTTCCTCAACTCATAGACGAAGGAGAATTTCGTCCACAATTTTGGGAATTGCTTTCGAGCGTTGCTCATGAGAAACAACATCCGCCGAGGCCACAACAGTTGGAAATTCATCACTCACGGCGATTGCATGGCCACACAATTCAAACATCGAGATATCATTGGGAGCGTCGCCTATAGCGAGAACTTCATCAGGTTGAATTGATTTGATTCGAAATAATGCTTCAAGGCCTTGACCTTTTGAGAGCAAACCATCCATCAAGTGAATTGCAAAACCAGTTCGGACAATAGAAAGGTGGTGATATGGACTTTTTTCAAGTAAGGCGCAAATTTCTTCATACGGTTCATCAACACGTAAACACCATTCACTTTCACGCCATTGATTCGTTTCAATTCCTTTTGGGTCCAGCCCAGCAATCTGCTTTTCTAGCCAATTTGCAGCATTTTTTGCGTCCTGGGGATCAGCACGTATCAGTGGTTCATCCCACGATGGGTCCCATAATACACCACCATTCTCACAACACATCGGTCCACGAAGACCGATAAAACGCCAGAGGCCATAGGTGATGGCTCTCACATTTCCAGTACTCAATATGACAGGGATTCCTGCCTTCTCGAGTCGTCGAAGAGCATTGACGGCTTCACCGTCAAGCAGTTTATTTTCGTCGGTGATGGTCCCATCGATATCTATTGCGACATACGATGGGGTCCAATCAAGTGGCAACAATTCCATAGTATCTCCACAACAAAAACTTCCTTCAAGGTTATGATTCAATTTGAACAATGTGGGAGTATTGATGAAGAACCAAGTTTTCGTTAGTCTATGGCGGACTCAGGTGAAGGTGGAGACGAAGTCTTTCTTTCACTTGATGATGATGGACCTGTTATGCCAGTAAAAAAGGAAATCATCGGAAAACCTCAACAAGAAAAAAAAGAGGACATTCCAACTGAAAACACTTCAATTCTTGACGCAGAAGTCCTTGATACGACGATTATCAAAGATTTTCGGGGAAAATTCGAGGTTGCATGGCCACTCATTGGTATGGACTGCCCAGATTGTGCTTCCAAAGCGATGGGAGCGCTATCGTATCTTGACCACGTCAGTGACCCAAGAGTTTCAGCAACAATCGGCGAGGTGCGATTTGAAATTGATGTCGAACACGGTTCCGCATCTGAAGTCTCTTCCATTTTGAGGTCGCTTGGGCATGCACCCGATGTTGTCCATCAGGAGTTGCTCGGTGTCCAAGCCTCTGCCGTAGCACATCGAAACAACATTGCACTTGGGAAACTTGAACAATTGTTGAAACATCAACCTGGTATCCTCGATGCAGAGGTAAGCGATGAACGGATTTTGGTTCAAGTTATCGCTGAATTGCCTCCAGACCTTGCCGTGCTGAGAGATGAGGCTCTCGAACACATTCTTGGCCAACCTCCACGTTATGGCATCGGAAGGTCAGACCGCATTCGTCCAGACCAGTGGCGGCTCATTGGCGGTGGTATTGCCGTACCAATTCTTATTGCGGTTATGTTGGCTGAAATCGCAGGTCTTTCAGAAATGATGATCGGTGCTATAGCGATTCCAGGTCTCATTATCGGCGGTTCGCAAATGTTCAAGGAGGGTCTCAGTTCTTTGAAAAACAGACAGATGGGCTTTCAAGTCCTCACAAGTTTGGCCGTGATTGGAGCAGGAATCTTGGGCATGTGGGAAGAGGCCCTTATTGTCGCAATTCTCGTCGCCTTTACTGCACATCTTGAAGGCGATGCCCTCAAGAAGGCACGAGAAGCCATGCAAGGAGGTCTTGATCGGCTTCCAAGGACGGCACGACGAGTTGAAAAATCAGCACCGATTAAAGCGGAGAACATTTCAAAAATTTCGATTTCACTTCCAATGGCGTCAACAATCATGCCATCAAATCAAACACTTCCCTCATGCAAAGATGAGGATATCATTCCAATTGATCTCGTGAGAAAAGGAGATGTCTTAGAGATTCGAAGTGGAGAGCTGATTCCGGCAGATGGCATCATCATTGAAGGCACAGGTTCTCTCGACAAAGCACCATTAACCGGTGAATCCGTACCGGTCGAAGTCAATGTTGGTGATTCTATCGAGGCAGGACTTGTTCTCGCAAAAGGACCACTCCTCATCAAGGTCACAGCAACCGGAAAAGATACGCGTTTGTCTGGTTTAATCGAAGCAGTTCATTCCTTCAAAGAAGTGCCTCCTAGAATCCAAGGTAGTTTAGAAAAATTCACTGCGGTGTGGGTGCCATTTGTATTGTTTGGTGCTTTTGCAGTATGGTATTTTATGTTTCCAAACGATTGGAAAATCATCCTTTTGCTATGGGTCGTTTCTTGTCCCTGTGCCTTGCTTCTTGCCACCCCGGTTCCACACGCTGCAGCCTTGTCGCACGCAGCACAGCGAGGTGTCATTGTTCGCGGTGGTGACGTGTTTGAACGCCTTGCGAAGGTAAATCACGTTCTTCTCGACAAAACAGGCACACTCACATCCGGCAAGCCAAAGATTGGTGAAGTGGTTACTGCGAAGGGGCAGAGGAAGGACACGGTCTTGAAGATAGCAGCAGGGCTTGAACAACGTTCATCCCACCCATATGCTATCTCGATTTTGGAGCATTGTGCCAAGGAAAGTATCGATGCACCTCCCATCGTGAAACTAAAGGACATCGATGGAGGGGTGGAAGGAGAATATCGCCAGTCAAAAGTCAAATTCCTCCGTGCAAATCAAAAAGATGCAGCGTTGAAAAATGCAGACAAATCGATTCAAGATGCACTTGAGAATGCACTTGAAGCAGGTCACGGTGCAAGCGTTCTATTAAAGGACGACAAGGTCATTGCCCTGTTTACATTCGTTCATGATGACACGAGGGTGGGTTCTGAAACGCTCGTACCAGAATTTTACAGTCGCCATATCAATGTCGAGATTATATCAGGTGACCAGCAACGTGCTGTGGATGAATTCGCTCAACAAATCGGTCTTCCCAAAAATGCTGCACACGGTGAACTTGACCCTGAACGCAAGGTAAAATGGGTCGAAGGACGGTCACAAACGCACATCACAATGATGGTTGGTGATGGATTTAATGATGCTGCGGCCTTAGCGGTTGCTGACGTTGGAGTTGCTGTAGGAACTGGCGAATCTGTCAACCTTGAAGCTGCAGATATTCTCATCCCGAGCGATGATCCGAGAATGCTTACAGAAATGATTGACCTAGCAAGAAAAGCCCAACGCACGCTCTCTCAAAACCTCTTGATTTCTGTAGGTATTACCATCGCTCTTGTGGTGGCTGTCATCTACCAAATGTACGACCAATTGTGGGTTGGCGTTTTGATACATGAAGCATCTGTGATTCTTGTTATTTTCAACGGTGCAAGACTTGCCCAAAATGGCCAGATGTGGCCTCTTTTACGAAGCACGCTCTTGTCACTTTACACGGAAACCATTGATTCCTTCAAAGCCTTACAACAGAGATTTCGTCGACCTCAGGCATCAAATTCGTAACAAATTTTCTCGACATGTTCAAAGTCAATGAGTATGTATGGGTAAATGGTGAGAGATTGGCACGCATACGAGGAGACCCGATAACAACTGCTCTCGCCCACCCAACCCGACGACAGTTGTATGTCCTCCTCGCAGGGTCAGAAGAAATGAGCACTGTACAACTTCAAAATGCACTCAATGTCGACCGATACAATCTCTATCACCATTTGAAAAAACTTGCTCAATTAGAACTCGTCGAAAACCATCGCGATGAAGGGAGAGCAAGATGGTGGAGGAAAATCAAAGACGTTTCATTGCCCGAATTACTAGAGGTGCACGACCGACCTTCACATGGCACAAATCAAGCACCTCACCCTGAGGCATCAACAGATGATATCGATTTTGAAAATGAACATATTGCACTCGATTTGATTGATTCTCGAGCTCAAGTTCTTGCAAAAGAAATGCTCAAGGAAATATCGGACAAGTTCAATTTGAACATTGAGATTCCATGGAATTTTGTTCCAAATCAACTCATTTTGATGCGAAAAAAGAAAGAAGACTAATTTCGAGAGAGAACTATGTCCGACGAAATCACAGTCGAATCAAGGGTTGGTCCACCCCCGCTCTCTTGCCCTAAATGCGACCATTTGCTGCCTTCGAAATTAGGTGTAGTTGAATGCCTTATTTGTGAAGCAAAAGTCAATATCGAGCATGAGGGGACAATCCGAGCCTGGAAGGAAGAAAAAGTCAGTTGCCCCGAATGTGCACGGGTACTTATTGCAGGCGTAGCAAAGCGACCAGCCCACCTCAAGTGTGGACAATGCGATACCTACTTTACACTGCTTGAGCATGTCCCAAGGGTTGAATTACAATGCCCACATTGTGAGCGAAGTTTGAGGATGAAGCAAAGACCAGGACGTCGGGATATCAATTGTCCAGCTTGCGACACAGAGTTCAGTGTCAATTTTTGAGGTAGGAACATGAAGACTACCTTCGGATTGACCGGCGTCGCCGATTACATCACACTCACAAATGCGTTGTTTGGTACAGCATCGATTTTTTTCCTCATTTTATCGGTTGAAGAATTGGGTTCACCATATTCAGCAGACCTGCGAACCAAATTTATCTGGGCTTCGATGTTGTGTATTTTCTTATCAGCAATTGGAGATATTATCGATGGACCTATCGCCCGACGCTATTCGAAAAAGAGATTTCTTGGTGGCAACCTCGATATCATGTCAGACTCGTTATCGTTCTGTGTGGCCCCGGCTCTGATGATGTTCATCATGTTTGGACGATGGGGTGAAGCGACACCAATTTGGACATTTTCCCTTGCTGCGGCAGGTTGTTGGGTGATTGCAGCAGGCATGCTTCGCCTTGCACGATTTCAACACGAAGACGGAAGTAATTTGCCTTATTTTCACGGCTTATCCAGTCCTGGAAATGCGATGTTACTCATGAGTTCAGCAGGCCTCATTTGGTTGCAACCAGTGATGGGATTCGGGCCAGATCTTGTTGACCATGGTTGGTGTGATGTCGATTGCAACAAGCATCCGTTTTTTGATTTCCTCATTTTGCCGATTATGTTCATTTCTGGGGCATTGATGATTTCTGACCGTCGGTTATCGAAACTCAAAGGAGGAGTGGACATGAAATTATCAATTCTTCAAATGCTATTGTTGCTTATCGGAATCTCGACTGCACTAATATTGACTGGTCTCACAGAAACAGCGATTGAGACCGAAGACTTAGGGCGAACAGGTTGGCTCTTTTTTGGCTCATTTCTTCTCTGCATCTATTACATCGTAAAACCTCAACCACCTTCCGTGAACGTTAATGGTTCTGAAGAGTGAATGGGGCGGGTAAGAAAGGTCGAAAATGGGCATTGTGAACCGTCGCGGTATCGCGTTCCTTATGTATGAAAAGAAAGCCATAATCATACGGATGGGAGTTGAACGAGATGAGCGAAAGCAATAATGCAAACGACGAGGTTGTTGCTTCAAATGTGCAAGAATCTCATTCTCCTTCGCCATTATCCTCACTACGCTCAAAGTTTACGAGTGCTTCAACAACCTCGATTGACCAAGCAGTTAACCGACAAGCAAGGTTCCGAAATGAAGAAAATTTGAGAGCCGACTTGCGAAGGGAACGACGACTTCGACAACAGGCTATCTCTGAGCGTGTGTTTGCACTTCAAGAAGCGATGGTCAGCGACCTTGAACAGCAACATGAGATGACACTTTCAAGTTTAGAAACCGAATTACGCAATCAAATGGAAGAAGAGTTACAATCGATGGAGAGAGAAGCACTTTCTCGAACCGAACAGCAAATGAGGGATGAGTTGAGTCTCAGAATTACTCGACAGGCTCAAGCCCTCAAAGAAAAGCATGAAATCGAGCAACAACGACGTCTTGAAGAACGAAAAACGGAGTTACGTCAACAAATGGAGCAGCAACTCCAAGAAGAATTCGACCAGCGTATCGAACTTCAAAAGCAAAAAATAGCAATGGAATACAATTCAAAATTACAGTCGAGACTTCGTGAGATTGAAAGCGACATCGAACAGGAAATGAAGGAGCGGTTTGAACACATCGAGCAAAATGAAATTTTGCAACTCGAGGAGGCACACTCCGTCCGTCTTGCTGAGCGTGAAGAACAACTTCGTCGTGGTATTCGAACCCGTCTAGAACAACAACTGCGTCAAAGAATCAAGCAACGAGAGGCAAGGCTCAAAGTCGAGTTTGAACGAAGGTCTTTACGTCTCGAAGAAGATATAGCACAGCAAATTCAAGAAGAGGTCGAAACCCGTCTACGGCAAGAAACAGAGCATCTCGAAATTCGTCTTCGTGAAGATGTCGAGATGGCCTTGTCCAAGCGTCGAGAGGACATACGACAAGATATTGAGGCTAAATTGGAAGAAAGTTATTCATCACGAATTGCAGAGCGCAAATCAAGATTGAAACAAAAATACGATCTAACATTTTCTAAAGCGATGGATGATATTTCAAAAACGCTTGAACTCGAAATCGAACAGGAATTCGAGAAGCGATATGACCTCGATTATGCTACATATCAAAAGAATAAAGAGGCAGAAATCCAACACAGACTTGCCCAATTTAGATTTGAGCGAGAAGCAGAAATACGTTCAGAAATGGAACAAGATTACTCTGCAAAGCGTGATAATTGGACAAGTCGACTCGAAATGGAGTTCAAGGCGAGAGAAGCTGCGGCACGAACTGCGATACTCTCGGAACTTGATGCGAGTTTGCGAAACGAGCGCATCACGCATGAAACAAACCTCGACCTGCTCAAAGAGGAAACAGTTCTCACCCTCGAAGTCGAGATGGAAGAACGATTACAGAACTTCAAGCAAAGAAAAGAGGAAGAGGTTGCTACACAATTGGAACGTCAACTCGACAAGCGAGAAGAAATTATGCGAAACAAGGCTCTTATCGATGTTCGAAAGCGAGAGTCACAAATCCGTGCTGAAATCGAGGCACAACTCGGACTCAAGAGAGCAGAAATTCGAGACCGTCTTCGAGGGTTGTCTGAGAAAATCGACAACTTCAAGGAAATGGCAGAACAAAAAATGCGTGAAGCCGTTACTGAGCAAATTCAAGGCGAAATCAGCATGGATGAGGCTGAATTACAAGCCAGGCAACAAGAATTCTCTGAACTTCAAGATGTTGATGATAGGGCTGCAAAGCGACAGAAGTGGATGCAGTCAATCTCTGGTCAAACCACGACTGCACCGAGCCAACAATTTGACCCCTCATCGATCGGAGCACGGCCAGGCCTTCTCGGTGGAACGGGTGGGCGACCACTTCGTGGAGCATTGGCAACCGAAGACCAACCTCGCCTTGGTCTCGATGCGATGAGGTCCCCTGCAACCAGTTCAAAACCACTCGCAGGGGTTGTCCCGCTTCCAGTTCGTACTGTGAAGACACCAATTACCCCAGTATCTCAGCCAATCATCGAGCCGGAACAGTCACCAGTTGAGGAGATGAAAATCCCAGTAGGAGGCTATGAGGTAAGCATCACACCTGGTGAAGATGGTGTTTTCGGAACAGACGATGACGAAGCCGTGCTTCAACCAAGAACAGACCTTGAGGAAGCAATGGAAGATGAAAACTTAGACATGCTCCATGAGGACATTGTTGAGGTCGATGCTGAACCTGAACTTGCCGAAGATAGTCAAGCATCGCGAGAGATTGCAGAATTGCGACCAGTTGTGGGCACCCTTCGACCAATGATGAATGAGGTGGAAGAAGTTCAAACTGCATCTCTACGACCATTGCCACCGACCTTGAATCCTGTTCAATCCAAAGAGAACTCCGAACCACAAACAGCGAAATTAACCCCTGTCAAAGGCGTATTGCAACCAGCAAAACTTCGTCCTGTGAAAAAATTGAAACCTGCCGATGATGATTCTGAAGAAAATCAACAAAGCGAGTGATTTTAATTCTCACTATCTTTCGGATTCTCAATGAAGGGCCACTTGGGAATTCTTCTCCTGGTTTCCTTCTTCTTTTTCGTACCGAGTACGCTCTTCCTCGCCTCCGCACAATCATCGCTCATCGATGCGGGAAATGCCGAGGTGTACGATGAAAAATACGTCCTATGGGAGAATCTAAACAACGGTGATGTCGTTACCATTTCCGAAAGCGGTAATTTGAGTATGAGCACTTTTTCAGCAAACGGACTTCAATTATCTTGGTTTTACAACTTGAATGCATCAATCAACGCAGCAAGAATAGATGCGAACCAACAACTCGTCCTTGCTTGTCACAATGAAGGGGTCTTCGTGTTCAATTTGAACACGGTATCGTTGGTGTATTCGATTGATACCGCTGACCCTGTCAATGATGCTGACTGGGACCTTGAAGGCGATATTTGGATCGCATATTTTGCTGGACTTCGCAGAGCCGACGAATATTCTGGAAATCAATCAACTGGAGTTGTAACTGGCATGGTCAATTCTGGTATTAGTGCGTTTGACGTGCTCTCCGATGGACGTCTCGCATTGGGTTCATATGACTCGAAGACCTACATTTACGGGCAGAATGGAGGGCTTCAACAAACGTTGACCAATGCTCAAAACTATGTTTCAGCAATCGCCGATGACCCGAGCGGTAGAGTTCTCATAGGCGACGCTGATGCGAACTTTTACCGACTTGACAACAGCACTTGGTCATCAGAAAAAATTTCATTTGAGCATTCACACGATATTCTTACCATACGTTCGTACAATTCGACACATTATGCCATTGGTGCTAAGCAGGGGCGAATTGCCCTCATCGATGGAACCACAATGACAACCGACCACAATTTGGAGGCCTCGGGTGACGTGCTCAATGTCCGTGTCGAGTTTACAGGCGAGGTGTATGCAATCTCGACTACAGCTTCAGAGACAAGGTTGCGGTTTTTCGATATTGATTCTGACTTTGATTCGTATTCAAATACCGCCGATGCTTTTCCATTCGACCCTACACAATGGGCAGATTCGGATGATGATGGCTATGGCGACAATCCTGATGGAAACAACGCAGACGCTTTTCCCAATGAACCAACTCAAAACAGCGATATTGATGGAGATGGTTATGGAGACAACCCTTTCGGAGAAAGCCCTGATGAATTTCCAAATAACCCAGACCAGTGGATAGATTCAGACCTCGATGGTTACGGAGACAATTCAGCTGGCCAAGATGGAGATGCATTCCCCGAGATTCCTTCGCAATGGGCAAATGAGGATGGTGATTCATTTGGCGATAATCCAGATGGATATCGGCCGGATGCATGCATATCTGTTCGGGGTTACTCGACGGAAGACAGGTATGGGTGTATAGACTCTGACCTCGATGGTTACTCAGACCCAGATGACACATGGACCACCGACGATGGTGCCGATGCATTACCATTCACACCCTCGCAATGGGAAGATGGTGATGGTGATGGTTACGGAGATGAACAAGACGGAGAAAACCCAGACTCTTGTCCTTGGGAAGCAGGAAACAGCACCAAAGCCATTGATTTCAACGAAAACCTCCCACTTGGATTTCAAGTCATCACAATGTACGGATGCGTCGACCTCGATGGCGACCAATTCAACGACAGGTCTGAATCCTTAAACATGGACAAAATCAAATCAGAACAGGTTGACTTTGATGGTGATGGTGTAGGGCTTAACGCTGATTATGATGACACAAGAGCCAATATTCAAACCGAACAACATTATTGCCTTGCCACAAAAAATGATACTTCTGAGGCTTGTCTCGCATGGAATGACCCAGAATATCAGGCATATCTGAACAATCTTGATGAAAGTACGATTTCAATGACCTACGGCCAATGGAAGTACAAACAAGAAAATCCTACAACCCAAAACAGTGATGCTCAAACCGAACTCATCATACAGGTTTCGACATTTGGTGGTATCATTTTCATCATCCTCACCGTTTCCATCCTCGGTATTGCGAAGTTGAAATCGAAGAAATCCCCGACTGAATCCTCAAAAGCCTATGCTGATTTTGGGTTGGCAAGCAAAAATACTGCGATAGAAGCCTTGGAAGGCAAAGCAGGTTTGTCTGCCTCTGGAGGTGTTGTATCTGACGGTGACTGGGATGACCAAATTGAGGAATTTAAATTCGATGAAGACGAGGAAGAAGAATCTTCAGATGTGAGCCAAAATGAAGAGGAGTCCTCAAACGAAGCCGCCATCGATTACAGCAATGAATCGAGCATCGAAGAGATTGCTGGCGTCGTTCCCGAGGCCACATCATCTCAACAGTCAGGGCCTCCACTACCTGCCTCAGGATTGCCTACTGGGTGGACCATGGAACAATGGCAGTGGTATGGCCAAGAATGGCTCGATAAACAAGGTTGAACTTAGACCCAAACGATTGGTAGCGATTCCTTCAATGCCCCCAATTCGTGAGGTGAATACACAGCTTTACCATCGACTTTGAGTGTGTTCATCACCAACCAAAGAAAAGCGTTCCAAGCATTTTTCTTTGCGAACAATTCTATCGAGCCATTTGCTGCAGCCATCAATATTTTGTGTTCATCTGTTGTTGAATCACAAAGAGCACAAATGAGGCCTTTTGCACTCAATTCGTAGCCCTTTGGTCGCCAATCCATGATGGTCACACCTTGAAAGGGGAGAGGTTAAGCCGCTCAGCAAGGTGATGAACATCGATATCGAGATGTTCTTTGATTCGGCTTTGGAGAACGTCGATTTCTCCTCGTAATTTTAGCATCTTGTATGTTCGAATCATATCTTCAAGCAGATCATTAACACTTCGATGATCGCTTGTTGTTCTCATCGTATTGAGTTGCCTACGAATTTCATAACTTACGCTCACGGAGGTCATTCCTTCTGCAGTCATTGTTCATCCTCGTATAAACTTCAGTCATTTACTATACTTAACCTAACCGAAGAATAGCAAGCGAAAAAACCGATTTTTCCGATAATTGGTGTTACGCCATCATCGAATTTTTCGTTCCATGCGAAGTCGAGAGGGTTCGTTTATTCCAAATTCTCGGCGAATTTCATTGACGCGCTTGTGAATTTCTTTTGACAGAGTCCAATACTCCATACTTCCAGCACCGGTGCCGGATGTCGAGGGTTTGTTCAGGATGACTGTAGGCGCACCACTCCAAGGTGCTTCTGCAACCTTCGCTAATCTTCGAATGGTTGTGTTGAACACCTTGTTCGGCATTTTTGTGCTCACCTGGTCGCAGACAAATCGGCTGAGTTTCGACCTTGGGTCGACCATTGTCATAACAACCCCGAAAATTTTCAAATTCTTATTGATTCTTCGTTGGATCATTTTGATTGAGTTCATGAGCATACTGAATCCTTCGAGGGCATAGTATTCTGCTTGAACTGGAACGAAGACCCAATTCGCTGCACACATGGCGTTAATGGATAACAGGCCAAGCGAAGGAGGGGTGTCGATAATAATGTAGTCAAAGTCATCAATTATAGGTTGAAGTGACTCCTTGAGACGAGTTTCTCGTCCTATTTTGTGAGAGAGTTCAATTTCAGCTCCAGACAAATGAATATCACTTGGTAACAGATAGAGATGTCCAGCGTTGATCGAGTCAGGTGCTTCTTTTCCACCATTCCTCATGCTCCAAGCATCCTTCATCGCTGTGGTCAGTTCTTCAGGGTGGAGAAGATATTCATCCATGAGTGGCAAAGCCTCACCAGAATCATTTGTGAGAAGATCATAGGCTGTTTTCTTGATTTTCTTTTTTTCAACACCAAATGATGTTGCACAATTTCCTTGTGGATCTAAATCGATGAGGAGTACCTTTGCAGGCGGCAAACCCTGCTTTCTCGAACCTTTGGCTAAGGCGGCAGCGACATTGACCGCAGTTGTGGTTTTTGCACACCCACCTTTCTGGTTTGCGACAGCAATGACCATTTTGTAGGGGTTCACGATTCAACAACTCCGAGCAAGCAAAGGACAGAGGTTCTCCTCTTTGAATCCAAGTGTTTGAATTTGGGATATCAGGCTGGTTGAATCACGGGAACAGGAACTTCCGAGAGGATTTTTCGTACAATGTGCATGCCTGTAATACCTCGGATTTTCGCTTCAGGTTTCATATTGATCCTGTGAGAAATAATTTGAAGGGCAATACCTTTGATGTCATCGGGAATGACATAATTTCGGCCTGCGATAGCAGCAGCAGCACGACCAGTCTTGAAGAGTGCTTGGCTTGCACGTGGCGAGGCTCCGTTAATGACTCGGTGGTCTTCACGGGTTCGCTGCACAATTTCGACAATGTAGGAGAGTATTGCTGGATCGACGTGAACAGTTTCCAACGCCTTTTGCATGGCAACGACCTTCTTTGGCGATGTGACTTGTTCGACATCGTGTTGGTCCTTTCCTCTCAATTTTCTTCTGGCAAGAATTGCTTTTTCCTCGGCACGGTCAGGATATCCCATGCTCATTTTCATGAGGAAGCGGTCCATTTGTGCTTCTGGTAGTGGGTACGTACCTTCTTGTTCTATCGGATTTTGTGTTGCAAGAACGACGAAAGGAGCGGGTAATTTGTGTGTGATACCTTCGATTGTCACCTGTTTTTCTTCCATAGCTTCCAGAAGTGCAGCTTGTGTTTTGGGCGGAGCACGGTTGATTTCATCAGCGAGAAGAATGTTTGAGAATAGAGGACCTGCACGCAATTTGAATTCACCAGATTTCTGGTCATACATGTATGTCCCCATGATATCGGAGGGAAGAAGGTCAGGTGTGAATTGAACACGCTTGAATTTACAACCCAGTGAGCGTGCAAAAGTGTTGGCCAACAATGTTTTTGCTAGACCGGGAAAATCTTCGAGGAGCATGTTTCCGTTGGAGAGTATACCCACGGTTACACGTCGCAAGTTCTCATTCTTACCAATGATGACTTTGCTCACTTCATTCATCAAACTGTTAGAAATTGCCGAAACTGTAGCAATGAGGTCTTGGGTTCGGCCAGGCACTGCTTCATTTTGTAATGCTGCTTCCATGTATCACACCACCTTATTCATCCGTTGTTCAAACCTATCTTATATCAATGTGCGCTCAAACTAAGTCAAGCGAACATCGTGAACTATCTACCCCAATAGTGGTCACTTTTTCGATGTAGTTTTGTGATTTCTTCAAGGATTTCCTCTTCTTGAGGGGTGAGTTGGATTTTACGAAGTCGAGAAGCATGTCGTTCGGGGATGTCAACATAGAATTCGTCTAACTCGTTGATATGTCGGCCGACAGTTGGACCATGCAATGCTAGTGCAACTTCATCTCCTTGCCGGGCTTCCTTGACATCTTCTGAATCTCGAGTTCGAAGGCTGCGAACTTGCCCGAGCTGAGTTCCATCAAGTTTCATCAATTTTTGGCCGATGTGGACTCGACCACCGAGCACGCGAACGCCAATAATTGCAGGATTCTTTTGACGGAAGGTGTGGTTTTCGAGATAGAGAAGTTTTCCTGGATAAATCAAATTTTCTCGTTGCTCAGCCTCAAGTTTATTCTGCGTCGAATCTCTCCATTCTTCAAATTGTTCAAGGATATGATAAATGATTGGGCCGTGGATATAGTGAATATCCTCCGCTGCATCAATGTGCTTTTCAGCCTCAGCATTCGCCTTGGTTGAAAATCCAAGAATAACTTTGTTGAGAGGATTTGAAGCAGATTGAGCCATAAAAATGTCTTTTTTATTGACAACGCCGACAGTGGCCTGTCGAACGGGTATCTTGAGTTTGAGCAATTCATGTGCCATTGCTTCAAGTCCTCCCACAGTATCTGCTTTTATGACCACGCCATCTTTCTCCTCAACCGCCCCTTTGCAGTCGCCTGCTGATGTATGTTCACTAAACTCTCTTCGTTGGAAAATCGATTTACATGATTGACACATCAATGGCATTGCGTCAAAAATCTCTCGCCATTCTTGGGAGAGTACATCTCTCGCATGATGTTCTTCTTCCTCCGTATTTGCAATGTGGAGCGTTGTACCAGCAATTGTGCGTTCCAATTCAGGAGCGACGATCTTGACTCCTGATGCTGCTTGGACTTCATCAACATCCACCCAACGTTTACCAGCATCTCGCATTTCGGACATCCCCTTCGGTCGTTTTAGCCCCTTGATGTGGGTCAAAAAAGGGCCATCTTCGCCAGCGAGCAGAATGCGGTCACCAACCCGAAGCGAACCCCTGTAGAGAATCACATCGATTGTTTTCCCCATACCAACCTCTTCTCTCATCTCCAAAACCGTTGCTTCTGATGGACCTAAAGTATCTGTTAATCGGGCCTCCAAAAATCGTTCAGCGAGGCCAACTGTAACTGTAAGCAAATCTTGTAATCCCTCTCCGTCTTTGGCGGACATGGGTACAAGAGCAACATTGTTTCTGAAATCTTTGATTTGGTCATAACGTTCGGCGTTAAACCCATGTTCAGAGAGGAAGCCCAAGAACGACCAATACTTTTCTTCGAAGAGGTCCACTGCGTTCTGGTTTTGGGCTTGCAGCGAGCTAATGAATGAACGACCCGATTCCGTATTCCATCCATGAATTCGGTCGACTTTGTTGAGTGCAATGACAAATGGAGTTTTTGAGCTTCGTAAAATGTTGAGTGATTCAATGGTTTGAGGTTGTAATCCAGACATAATGTCAATGACAAGAATGGCGATATCAGCAACTGAGCCACCTCTGTTCCTTAGTGAAATGAATGAGTGATGGCCGGGTGTGTCAATAAAAAGGAGCCCTGGTGATTTGAATTTCCTTCCTTTCATCATTTCACTGCATGTGTCGTTGAGGACATCTGCGGGCACTTCGGTAGCACCGATGTGTTGTGTAATTCCACCCGCTTCTCTATTCATAACGCTGGCTTGACGTTCCGCTCCAATTGAACGGACTAAATCGAGAACACTCGTTTTTCCGTGGTCAACATGCCCGAGAACAGAAACAATCGGTTGTCGATTGTATCCTTTTTCTTCAACATCGCCATCTTCTGATGGCTGTTGTTGTTCTCCAGTCATATCTCCACACTCCTTGGAGGAGTCTGGGCTCACCCTTCATAAACCCAGGCACCCATGGTGTTTTGCCATTCCATGAGGCCTTCAGGGAACCAGAGTGATAATTCAAATTCTGCAGTTTCAGGTGCATCTGAGCCGTGAATCATGTTGTACCCAATATCCATTCCAAAATCTCCTCGGATTGTCCCAGGAGCTGCTTCCCTTCCGTTGGTTGGGCCGATGAGGTTTCTAGCAACACTAATTGCGTCTCGACCCTGCCATGCCATACAAACAACTGGGCCTGAAGTCACAAATCGAATAAGGCCGGGGAAAAATGGTCGTTCTGCGTGAACTTCGTAATGTTTCTTTGCGACTTCTTCACTAGGTACCACTGACTTAAGTCCAACAAGTTTCAATCCTTTTCGTTCAAATCGCTGAAGAATTTCACCGACCAGTCCTCGTTGTACTCCATCTGGTTTTACCATAACATACGTAGTTTCCATGTTCTCACCTATCACTTCGACGAATGTCCTGTTTATGAGCAATACGGCTCAAAGATGAAACAAGAAGGGTGGAATCACTTAATTCCGCCCTTGACGTAATGCCTTGTCCACTTGACTTTTCGGGCATTTCGTCGAAGTTGCATCATGTTTTTGCGTGCTTTGCTATTTTTGAACCATAGGACGCTACCGTCTTTTTTGACATACATCATACCGGTGCCAGGTTCAATTTCATCACCCGAGAATGAGCAGATTCTTCTTTCAACCATGATTTCACCTCTCAACGAGCATTGAGTTTACGAGCCTCTCGACCTGTGTCTTTGAGCATAAGAATGTCGCCAACACGTATTGGTCCAACGACGTTCCTGCTGATAATTCGGCCGACATCTCGAGGATTTGGTGCTTCATTGACTCGGACCTTGACCTGAGTAGCCTCACCGGTCATTCCCGTTCTGCCAACGATTTCAACGACTTCTGCTGGCCAACTATCGACAGTTTGTTCATCGGACATTTGAATTCACCGTTCAGTTCTTGATCGTGTTGATTTCATCAACGATTTCGGTCATTTTTTCGCTTGCCTCTCGATTCATTTCGATGATAGCAATTGAAGCGGTCTGAACGCCTTTTGGTAGTCCAGCTTCCTTTGCGAGGAATTCTTGGTTAGGCACGTATCCGTATGGGATGCCTTTTTCTTCACAGATGTAAGGAATGTGTGCAAGAAGTTCAGGTGGGTTAACATCCTCAGCCAGTACGATAAACTGTGCAGTTCCTCGCTCAGCGGCTTTTGTAACTTCATTGCTTCCTTTTTTGATTCGACCGTCATTAGAGTTGACTTGAATCATTTCGTAGATTTTTTCTGATA
>CAZWXR010000027.1:0-17529 GCA_964637985.1 uncultured Candidatus Poseidoniales archaeon | reverse complement strand
ATGCAGAAACATTGGCATTATATCTGTTGACCCCATCCCTTTAAGACCAAAAAAGTGGCTCCAGATTCACTTGTTTCGACGATATCCCCTTGTGTGGCTTCTATCCATTGAGAACCTATTTTAGCGTGTATGTCCTCTTTAATGATTTCAACACGTTGGTTTTTTTCCATCCCAAACACATAGCATTCATCGAGAGGGTGAAAACGATTGGAATTATCAGGGTCAAGTTGAGACAATTGGAATTCTGTGACTCGCATACCTGATTTTCCGTGAAGCGATGAAGGCCATCGAATTTGGCGTCGAACATCGATTGTTACAACCTCATCAGTTTCACCAGCATTCCCTAAAACGATGGAAGTATCGGATTTTAGAAGGTTGAGAAATAATTCTTGGTATTTACCGAGGACTTCAAATCTCGATTCGTTCTTTAGGCGTTCAATTTTATTGGGATGATTGAGTGTTTGTGCTAATTTTTGAATGGATTGTGCAGAGCGTTGCGATTGAATAGGTTCTCTTTCATGCAACGCTTTGATACCGGCTTCAAGCCGTTTTAATTCGGTTTTTGTTTCGTCTTTATTCGTATCAATCGCAACGAGTGTATCAATAAGTCCACTCATGCCGTTTTTTAATCGATTTGTCCAACCTTTTGATTCTTGGTTACTAAATCGACTTAACCCCCCTGCAACATCCACACCTTCTCCTCGAATGTGTGAAACGATTTCTCTTCTTGCTTCAGAGTCTAAATGATGGAATGATGGGTCCCTGTAGTGGAGGTGAAATCCTCTGTGACCTGAAAATGTGACTTGTAAGTATTCTTCGGAGAAACCAAATTCGGGTTCTAAAAAATCATTCCACAAGGACCAAGCTTGCTCTTGAATAATATCGATCATCGATGGGAAGTCATTGTCGGTTATCCCGGGTAAATGGTCACCGTCAAGATCGAAGATGAGGTCAGCTCCTCTCCACTCTTTGTCCGCCATTTTGTTCTCGTTCGGTTTATTCCAATATGCAGTAGAGTAAAAACAGGAATGCATCGTTTTGGAAGACAAATAGTTTCTAACGTCCTGAATACGGTGGAAACCAATATGGCGAATTGGAGGAGAACCGCCAAATGGTATGAACATCCATTCTCTGTTTGATATTTGAGGTGGAGTCCATAATCTCGATTGCTGATAATACTGTTGGAACTTTCGGGCAAAGTGTGCCCAGCCTGTCAGCATGGTTCGTCGTAAACTTGAGGGATTAGAGTCTTTTTGAAGTCTTACTCTTTCATCCAAAACCTTTGTTCAGCTTCTGAAACTGCGGTTGAGGAATCAGCACCAGTACGCTCAACATAGTGCTCCCAGCACAGGTAAATATTCTCAAACACCATTGCATTTCCAAATGTCATTCGGGTGCCGCAAGAGTCACAACGAGGTCCGATTTCACCATTTGGTGCTTGGGCGAGTTGAATGTGTTCGTGTGGCATGCGTTCTCCTCAAATCTTACGAGTTGCTTTCGATTATTGAACTTGAGGGTGATTCAATCTGCTGTTTCCTCAAATTCAGACGATTGTACCCATTCCATCAAATCGAGGGCAACGATACATGATTCGGCTATTTCAGGTTGGCTGTGATTTCGAAACTTTTCAAGCATTGAAATTACACTCCTGTCACCGATTGCACCCATCGCTTCCGCAGCTTCATGACGGACCATGACATGCTCGTTTTCATCAGACAAAACTTCGATTAAATGAGGAAGAACAACAGGATTTTGCATCTGCCCGAGGACATACGCAATCTCATGGCGTAACAATGCACTCGTTGCTTCAAAACCTTGACACAACGCAAGGGCTGATTCATCTGTTCGTATGTTTCTTAGTGCAAAAACAGCACGCATTCGATGGAACATTTCAATTTCTTCATCCATCATAGAAGCAGCAAGTTGCGAGATGTTTGTGATTTTACCCGCTGGAGCAGGATCAACGCTTCCGAATTCACTAACCGGAGGTATTTTTGAAGATTCCATGCACTCACGCACCAATGAAATCGATGTCGTGTACATCAAAGTCTGGGCGGATTAATCCAATTTTTTGTCCGTCGGATAAGAACTTTCGAATCGATGCTCTTCCATCTTCTTTGTAATCTATCGTCCGTTCATTGACATACATCTGGACAAATTTTTTATTGGTTTGATCATCGATACCTCGCCCCCATTGCTTTGCAAATTCCAATGCCTTTTCTGGATTCTTAATAGCAAATTCAATACTCATTTTCGTATATTTCGTGACATCGCTCATGACCTGCTCACCCAAGTCCCTCTTCACAACATTTCCACCGAGGGGCATTGGCCATCCTCCATTCGATTCATTCCACCACCGGCCGACATCGAGGAGAACATCGAGATCGTGATTTTTGTATGTTAATTGACCTTCGTGAATAATGAGGCCTGAAGTCACAGAACCATCAAGTACTCTGTCAATGATTTCGTCAAATGGAACAACTTCATACTCAAATTCCCCCCAAGCTAATTGTAAACCCAAAAAAGCGCTGGTTTTTACACCTGGAACAGCGATTGTGTTCTTTCGAGCAGATTCTTCAGTTGTTCCTTTGCGTGCTACAATCATAGGACCATAGCCTTCGCCCATGGATGCCCCACAATTCATCAACGCGTAATCTTTAGAAATTTCAGGATAGGCATGTATAGACACTGCTGAAACCTCTAATTCTTTGTTCATTGCTCGGTGATTTAGCGTTTCAATGTCTTGTAATTCGTGAACAAAATGGTAACCTGGCGTAGGGAATGCTTGTGTTGTCATTGCATGGAACATAAAAGCATCATCTGGATCGGGGCTATGACCTATTCGAATAATCATATTTCCTTTTTCATCTTTTTCGACTTCTGTGCTCATTGGTATCCTTCCATTATATCGTTTGTTCCAGCAAGACTCTTTTTTCTCCAAAAGAGATGAATTCTGCTTGAATTTGATCAGAAAATACGGTTTGCAAAAATGTATTCAAACCGCTAATGTGCTCATCGTCAAGACGATTGAACACTTCACCGAAATACTGTTCTAATCGTTCTACAGGGAGTTGAGAATGTTTCGAAGATGACCGTATTACATTTTGTCGGGTTGTAGGTTGGGTTTCAAATTCGACGAGATTATCAAGGAGTGTGGTGTATGCGGCTTCTAAATCGACGAGTGGAGTATCTTTTCGAGCTGCAAAGACGCCAAACACCATAGGTTGTGATGTTTGAGTAAACCATGCTTCTCCCAAATCAAGAATCACATTGTACTTTTTTTCTTTTGTTGCTTGAAGTGCTCTGTCTCCAATCAACAATGCAGCGTCGCATTGTTGAATCATCGAATCTATGTCGGGCCCCATCTGTGTATATGTGGGATGATATCCTTTCATCTTGAGCAAGTATTGGCATAGGACAACAGATGTTGCTGAATCTGAAGGTAGGGCTACGGTATTGACTTGATCTATTGATTTTTTACTAAATAAGAGAACACTTCCTACCTCTCCCTTGGAACAAATTCCGATATTGGGTAGAAGAATGAGTTCATCTCGATGACGAGCGTAATCTGCTGCAGGAATTGGTGCCAAAATACAATCTCGTCTCAAAATATGTCCTGTGAGCCATGAAGGTGGTGCAGATAAAATACGCCATTCCTTTCTCACTGAATGAAACAATGGGTCGCAATTTAGAAATGCGACTCTTCCTATTGTCTTTTTCCATGACATTGTATCACCCATTTACAACCGGTAATGTTCTTCTCTGTGGCAGTATTTTCTTCTCAAAGAATTGTGCTCTGTTGTACGTTGTATTCCTTACGACAGCTATTGAACCTGAATTTTCAATTAATTTTGCTAACATATTGTTGTCGAAATCGAGTTGTGCAGTTGAACCTGCAGAATGCATGATGGATTCTTTTTGAACAATTCCATCGATGTCATCAGCACCAAATTGCAAGGCTAATTCTGCGAGATGGTCTCCTATGTTCATTCTGTATGCTTTTATGTGCGGGATATTCGTAAGCATAATGCGTGATATGCTTAAGATTTTGAGGATTTCTTGCCCTGTTGCAAGTTGGGCTTCAGGGAGCCGCGTGTTGTCTTTAAGGAAAGGATAGGGAACAAAACACTGGAATCCATGAGTGTTGTCTTGCAAAGTTCTCAATTTTATGAGATGTTGAATTCTTTGAAGAGGTGTTTCAACTGTTCCAAACAGCATTGTGCAGTTGGTTGGTATGCCAAGTTCATGTGCTTGACGATGAATGTCTAGATATTCTTGAGAACTTTCTTTGCCGTTACAAATGATTGCACGCACATCATCATCTAGAATTTCAGCACCACCACCTGGTAAGGATGTTAACCCAGAATCTCTTAATCTCGTCAAGATAGTTTTTACATCAAGATTTGAGTTTTGTGATAGGTGTTTGATTTCAACGGCAGATAGTGATTTTATCGCAATGTGAGGAAACGTTTGACGAACCGTTGAAAATAACTTCTCGTAATATTCGATTGTCCAATCAGGATGCAGTCCTCCAACGGTATGCACTTCGTTAACAAGTTCACTGTACAGCGATAATTCTTCTATAAATGAATCAATTGTATACTCGTATGCATCCTGGGCTTTTGGCCCTCTTCGAAATGCACAAAATTTGCATGCTAAAACACAAATGTTGGTTTGATTGATGTGTACATTTGCATTGAAAAAAACATTCGGGCCATACATCGCGGATTTTATTTCATTTGCAAGCGATCCTAATTCATTTAGAGATGTGCGATTGTGGAGATATAGTCCATCATCTTCAGATAGATTCTCGCCATGACATAATTTTTCAATAATTTGGTGAAGTCCACTTGAATAATTCTCTTTTGTAACTTTTGAAGAAAATACATCACGCCAAGCTTCGTTAGGCGTCGCCAATGATGAAATTGGCAATTCTTCCATGCTCTTGCTAAATTCAAATCACTTTAGAATCTGTGCATAAGTCCACATCATCTTTGAACAGCGAAAAAGTTGGATGATTTGAAGAATTTTCGAAATTCTTCAATGATTAATACGCTACTTGAAATAGCCATAATAACAATCCAATCCGCACTTGTGAGTTGACTTGTTGAAAGCAAGTCACCAATGCCTATACCGATAAGTGGAATAGTTGTCGTAGCAAAATGAACGATGATGAAAAGTAAGGTCATCGAAATAATCAGTGCGAAGTTGATTGACCGATTTGAAAATATACCCAATTTTAGAACACTGTCTTCACTTGAACGACAATTCATGACATTAAATAATTGGAATACAACAAACACTGCAAAGGTCATAGTTTGTGCTTTTTCAAAGTTCAAATCTGCATAGGTTTGCCAGTCTTCAAGTGCTTGTTCATGTAGAACATGCGATGAATCTTTACATGCTTCAATATTGAAAGAAGCCACTTCATCATATGGTCGCAGTTCACACTGTTCAATGCCACCACCTGCCAAATAAAATACCATCAATGAACCGATAACCATGACGAGTCCGAGATAAAGCATGAGCAATTTATCTGAACTATTCGGAAGTTTTTCATCAACTGGCCGCGGTGGTTTATCCATCACTTTCCCGTGTTTAGATTCAACACCGAGTGCGACCGCAGGAGGCCCGTCCATGAGAATATTGATGACTAAAATTTGTGTTGCAGTTAATGGTAAACTCCATCCAAAGATGAATGTTGATACGATAATCAGAAGAACTGCTGCAATATTTGTCGAGACTTGATAACGGACAAAGTTGCGGATATTTTGGTATATTTTCCTTCCTTCCTCAACTGCATGCACAATGTTGGCGAAGTTATCATCTTGTAGCACCATATCTGCTGCATCTTTGGCAACATCTGTGCCTTCGATTCCCATTGCAATCCCAATGTTCGCTCGGGAGAGTGCTGGAGCATCGTTTACTCCATCTCCAGTCATTGCGACAACTTCTCCCGTAGATTGCAATGCGGTGACAATACGCATTTTATCCTCAGGCGTGACTCGACTGAAAATAGAAGTTGATTGAGCAATTTTTACTAAATCTTCATCGCTAATTTTAGATAAATCTCTCCCGTTGATGCCCATGTAATCTTTTCGACATATATTCAGTTCATGTCCAATCGATACTGCAGTTTTTTGTTGATCTCCTGTTATCATCTTGACTCGAATACCAGCTTTTTGGCATGTTAGAATTGCGTCGTAAACCTCTGGTCGTGGAGGGTCGATGATACCTACACTTCCGAGATAGATGAGGTCAGATTCCAATTTGTCCCAGTCAGTAAGGTCTTCTGAACCTAGTAATTGTCGTGCTGTTAATGTAATAATCCGTCGGGCACTACTCGCTAATTCATGATGTTTTGACCGTATATTCTCAATGTCATTTTCGTCGAGTTCCACGAGTTCATTTCCATCAAAGCGATACTTTAGTTTCGATTCTAATACAAAAAATGCACCTTTTGTGAACAACCAACGTTCGTCATCGCGAGTGTGTACGACACTCATTCGTTTCTTTTCGCTGTTAAATGTCATTTCAGCAAGCCTTGGATGTGCTTTTCTAAATTCCTTTAATGGCCCGTTTAATTTCCAACCAAGTACTGCACATGCTTGATCAGTTGGGTCACCAGTTGCTTGCCATAATCCATTTTCATCTTGATTGATACTAGAATTGTGACAAAGAGATAAGCAATCGGACAAAACTTTGTATTCTTTGGTTTGCATTAATGCATCAAGTTCAGATGATTTGATTTGATTTTGTTGAACATATAATGTTCCAATTGGTGCGATACCCTCGCCGCCAACAGTGTAAGTCTCGTGGAGGGTGAAAAGGTCCTTTACAGTCATCTGATTCGTGGTCAATGTTCCAGTTTTATCTGAACAAATAACGGTTGTAGAACCTAGGGTTTCTACCGCTTTCATACGACGAATAATCGCTTTGTGGCGAGCCATATTTCTCATTCCAAGTGACAGTGTGATGACAAGAATAATAGGCAATCCTTCAGGTACAATGGCTACGAAAATTGCTATGGCTATGATGAATTGTTCAATGGCAACATCTCGCAGAACGGCATCTGGGTCACCCAATGCAAAAATCATTTTGACCACAACTAGAATCACGGCAACAATGAGTGCAATGAACCCCAAGAATCTCCCTAATTGTTCCAATTTTAGTTCGAGTGGAGTTTTTGGAGTTTCGGCCTCAGCAATATCAGCAGCGATTTTCCCCAGTTCTGTTTTCATACCCGTGTGGACCACCAATGCTTTAGCCCTACCACTCGAAACGGTTGTGCCCATGTAGGCCATGTTTTTTCTATCCGCAAGGAGAGTGTCATCCGTTATCGGGTCCACAATTTTCCTCACAACAATTGCTTCACCTGTCAAGGCGGATTCATCTATTTTACAATCATGACTCTCAAAAATTCTTACATCTGCAGGCACATTTAATCCTGGTACCAACCACACAACATCGCCTGGAACGAGTTCGGTTGTGGGCACTTCGTTTTCAAAATCATTTCGAATAACAACACAATTTGAAATTGATAATTTCTTTAATGAATCCATTGCCTTCTCAGCTTGGCCTTCTTGCCAGAACCCAAAATAAGCATTCGCTGTAAGTACAATGAAAATAAAAATAGCATCAGCGGGTTCATCAGGGTGGATGAGTAAAGCAACGAGAGCCGCTCCCATGAGAAGATAATTGAGAGGGTCATTGTATTGACTAATGAAACGGATAAATGGATGTGTGGGTTTCGATTCTGCTAATTTATTGAATCCATATTTTTGTTGAAGCGAAGATACTTCCTTTGGGTGTATGCCTGTCGGTCCTGATGATAACAGGTCATAGCAATCATTAATATCCTTTGAATGCCAATTATCCTCGGACATTTACACCCTATCCCAACAAGGTTGGTTTTTAGAATACTTATTATTTTGGTGGTGGAATACCACCACCTTGAATATTTTATGAATTTCTTAAAAATGAACTTAAATCACAACAAACGATGAATTGACTTACTAGATGGAACTGGCTAGAGTTATGGGAGAGAATGAGCCATATATCTCTCCTGATATAGAACCAAAAGAACTCACTCTCCGTGTGGTCGTAGTTGGTATTGTTCTCGGCGTTCTTATGACTGCAGCCAATGCGTATCTAGGGCTTTACGCTGGAATGACGGTAAGTGCAAGTATCCCTGCAGCAGTGATGTCAATGATTATTCTCCGTTCTAAATTTTTCAAAGACGTCTCAATTTTAGAAAATAATTCTGTACAAACGATGGCATCAGCCGGTGAATCACTTGCCGCTGGTGTGATTTTTACTGTTCCGGCCTTGCTTGTTATGAATATTTGGACGAGCATCCAGTGGTTTGAAACTCTCATCATAGCCACAATTGGTGGTTTACTCGGAACTATGTTCACGATTGCTCTAAGGCGATTATTCATCGTCGAAGAATCACTTCCTTACCCAGAGGGCGTGGCATGTCGAGAAGTTCTCGTTGCTGGTGAAGAAGGTGGAGATGGTGCTCTCGCTATTTTGTATGCACTCGGTATTGGTGGCATCTATGGGTTCATGGTGAAGGGATTCGAAATCACTCATCACACCGTTGAAGGAGCAATTGAATTCGCAGCAACTCGGCTGTATGCCGGAATCGATTTATCAATCGCTTTGCTAAGCGTTGGTTTCATTGTGGGAATCAGAATAGCTTCGTTTATTTTCTTAGGTGGAGTCATCGGGTTTGGATTACTCGTGCCAATGTATGGATTGATTTATGGATGGCCAAATTCCACAAATCTTGTCGATGGATTCTATCTTCTTTGGTCCACTCAAATTCGCTATGTTGGTGTAGGTGCAATGGTTGTTGGTGGCGTTTACACATTGTGGTCGATGCGAAAGACGATTGTTACAGGACTAAGCAAAGCGTTCAAACAAACTTCAGGAGACCAAAATGATCTGCTCCGAACCGAACAAGATATTTCGATGAAAATTGTAGCAGTGATTTGTAGCATCCTCGTTGCACTAACATTCTTATTTTACTGGTGGGGTACTGGTTCTTCCGTCTTGGCTTTAGCAGGTGCATTATTCCTCGCATGTGTGGCGTTTTTCTTCGCTGCCGTTGCTGGATATATCGCTGGTGTCGTCGGCTCATCAAATTCTCCTGTTTCAGGTATGACAATTGCCACATTATTATTCACAGTAGGGCTTGTGTGGATTGTTGGCGACCTTCTTTTGGGGATGGCAACGCCAGATTTGATGTACGCAACTCTCCTCATCGCCGCAATCGTTGCCTCATCAGCAGCCATTGCTGGTGATGTTATGCAGGATTTGAAAACAGGGCACATGTTAGGGGCAACGCCAAAGAAACAACAATATGCAGAAATCATTGGAGTCCTCACCGGTGCTGTTGTCATCGGACCAGTTCTATCCCTGCTTCATGATGCGTTTCGAATTTCACCAACAGCTTGCCAGGCAAATCCTTTACCGAGTGACCCTACATGTTCCAAAGCTCTTTTTGCTCCCCAAGCAGAACTCATCGGTGCTATCGTTCAAGGAGCATTTGGCGGAGATTTGAATTTACAAATGGTGTTTTTAGGTGCCGCTTTAGCGGTTGCCCTCATACGTTTACAAATGCCTGTAATGAGCGTAGCAATTGGAATTTATCTTCCACTCGGGCTATCAGTACCAATCATGCTTGGCGGAATATTATCTCATTTTGCATTACGTAGTGCACATTTGCGAATTGACGGGCATCTCGCGGATGAGCCATCAATGGCGGCCAAAGATGCTGCAAAGGATGTTGAAAGTCGAGGAGTCCTTATTGGAGCTGGTTTTATTGCAGGAGAGTCAATTATGGGCGTGGTCATCGCATTGTTCATTGTTGCCAAAATCAATTTGCACGACATCTTTGGAGTAGGGACGTTAGGAAATACACTTTCTTTAGCATTCTTTGCTTGGTTTGTGTTCGTTTTCATGTGGCTTGTTACCCGAACGTTGCCCAAAGGAGGCTCTTTTTTGAGTGATTGTGCTATGATTTTCGTGAACGGTATTGGTAAATTTATACGTTCTTTTACAAAATTGGGTAAAGCATGAGTCAACCGATAAGAACACAAGTATCAAAGGCTTACCGACTCTTCATAGATTTGGATTTTAATGATGAAGGTTTCAGAGTTGGAAGAAATTGCTAGAAAATGCAGGATTCGTATCGTGAACATGGTGTATAATGCACAAGCCGGACACCCCGGTGGCTCTCTATCTGAAATCGATTTACTTGTCGGATTGTATGGTTCGACATTAAATGTTGATTCTTCGAATCCTAAGTGGGATGATCGTGACAGATTTGTTCTATCAAAGGGTCATGCATCACCTGGTATGTATGCGATTCTTGCTGAATTTGGATTTATCAAGGAAACAGATTTGTCGTCTTACCGCGTCCTCGGTGGAATTTGTCAGGGACATGTTGATTCAAAATGGTGCCCTGGTGTGGATTTTTCTGCAGGTTCTTTGGGCATGGGTTTGTCATTTGCTATGGGGTGTGCAGTTGCAGCAAGATTAGATGGGAGCAATCGACAATCCTATGTGATGCTCGGTGATGGAGAAATCCAAGAAGGAAGTGTTTGGGAGGCAGCGATGGCTGCAGTCCATCATGAGTTAGGGAATCTCAATGTTATTCTCGATTGGAATGGTATACAGAATGATGATTTTTGTGAAGAACAGATGAGAATGTTTGACATTCCCGCCAAATGGGAGGCCTTTGGTTGGAATGTGAAGGTCATTGATGGGCACAACATGAATGAAATTTTAGAGGGATTGAACTTTTTGAAACAATCTAATGAACGTCCAAATATTTTGATTGCTAAGACCGTTAAAGGAAAAGGTGTATCCTTCATGGAAAATAATCCATCATTCCATGGTGCAGCACCAAATGATGAACAATATGCACTAGCTATGACAGAATTAGGGGTGGAACAATGACCCGAATGGCAGCGACAAGAGATGGCTATGGCGAAGCGTTACTTGAACTTGCAAGCAATGAAAAGGTCGTTGTCTTAGAAGCCGATCTAGGTAAATCCACAAAATCACTGCATTTTCGCAAAAAATATCCTGAACGAACAATTTCTTGCGGTATCGGTGAACAAAATATGTTCCTCGTTGGTGCTGGACTGGCTTCATGTGGGTACATTCCATTCGCTAGTACATTTGCGATTTTTACTGAGCGTGGGTTTGAACAAATGAGAAATGGCATTGCACGTCCAAATTTGGCTGTTCATATTTGTGGAAGCCATGGTGGTACACATACAGGAACAGATGGTTCATCTGCACAATCAATAGAAGATTTGGCCATATATCGGACGTTACCCAATGTCACGGTATTGCATCCGTGTGATGATGTGTCAACAAAAATTCTCACAAAACAACTTGTTGAAACCAACGGCCCATCGTACACAAGAACAGCGAGAAATAAATCTCCGGTGCTATATGATGGAAGAGAGGAAGAAATCCATATTGGGAAAGGTGTGGTTCATCGCCAAGGTGTCGACGCAGCAATAATTGCTTGCGGAATTCTTGTATCTGAAGCACTGAAGGCCGCTGAAATCTTAGAAAACGATGGTATTCATGTTACTGTCATTGATATGCATACCATTAAGCCACTGGATGAAGAACTTGTTCTAAGCGTTGCAAAGGAATGTGGACGAATCGTAACTGCAGAGGATCATAGCGTCATCGGAGGTTTAGGTGGTGCAGTTGCAGAATTTCTTATCGAAAACCATCCGGTACCAATGAAAAGAATTGGTGTCCAAGACAGGTTTGGAGAATCGGGAGAAGCGGATGAAATGCTTGATTTACTCGGCCTATCTTCGCCGCACATTGCAAAAGCGGTTCGTGATTTGATGAATTGAATGGCAGAATTTGTCATGGAAGCATTGATAGATTTCATACAAGTGCAAGAATCATGGAATTTTTTCTTGACACTGCTGATGTGGATGAAATACGAGAAATTGCGGAATGGGGAATCCTTGATGGTGTGACTACCAACCCATCACTCATCAAAAAATCTGGTAGAGACTTCAAGGAGGTCGTACGAGAGATTGCAGAAATTTGTTCGGGTCCGATTTCCGCAGAAGTCACTGCGATGGACACTCAAGGGATGGTTCAACAAGGTCTTGCACTAAAAGATGAACTTCCAGATAATGTTATTATCAAAATTCCTTGTACGCCGGAAGGTTTGGCAGCAACAAAAATATTGACAGAACATGGTATCGATACAAATGTCACATTAATCTTCTCTGCTTCTCAAGCCTTAATGGCGGCAAAAGCGGGTGCGACATATGTATCGCCATTTGTAGGCAGAATAGATGATACTGGTCATGATGGAATGGAACTGATCGCTCAAATCATGAATGTTTGGGAACAATACGGGCCTTCAACGAAGGTCCTAGCCGCATCAATTCGGCATCCAACACATGTTCTCCAATGTATGCAAATGGGCGCTCATACCGCTACGATGCCAGCGAAAATTTTCAGGCAATTAATGCAACATCCGCTCACAGACAAGGGTCTAGAAAATTTCCTAAAAGATTGGGCTGATGTAGAAGCCGCAGGTAATGCGTAAGATTTTGGATAAAAGAAGCCTTCATCAAGGTGTTGCCCAAGGGCGATGTAGTAGGGGAAGTGTCATGGTCAGCACGCACGAGAAACTGAAACAGCTTCTTGATGGCGATTTGGACATGGCCGAACTTGAAAACGACCCTGCATTAGCGAGTTTAGCACATCGATTGTACGGAATCAAAATTGCTAATGTTAATCCTCAAAAAAACCGTACGACACCTCAAGAATCATCTCAATTCCCTCAACCAACTGAAGTTACCAATCTCTATGTTGAAACAACCGCACCCTCATTTCCAGAGGCTTCTTTACCGCCTACAATGAGCAACGAACTTCCACCTGCTCCAACACCTCCAAAGAAGAAGAAAAGTCGACTTGCAACCTTATTCCTACTCGGATTCACCACTGCAGTTTCAAATGTCTTTGGACTCTTTGGAATGTTAACAAACAATCCTTGTAATCCAGAACATTATTGTCCAGTCGATGGACATACACGATTCAATTATCTCTACCCTCTTGACATGGAAAATGGAAATGCTTGGTCGTTACCAATTACGGATGGGGCATACGGAATTCCCGATATTGTTGCAATTGTTGGATGCCTAATCTTGTTTATGTGGTTTCGTGGGAAAAAGTAAATCCTAAACATATGAGGTGTTCATTTTGGCTCATGAAAAAGCAAAAAGAGGCATACCATCAAAGCAAGATCAGTTTAACGAATGGTATCCGTTTATCGTTGAAGCAGCAGAACTTGTGGATAAGAGGTATCCGATTAAGGGCATGGATGTTTGGAAGCCATATGGTTGGAAAACAATGCGGCTCATCGACGAATTGACTCATCAAGAGATGGAAGCTACGAATCACGAAGAAGTAAATTTTCCACTTCTGATACCTGAAAATTTGCTTGAAAAAGAAAATGCATTGGTCGCACGATTGAAAAAGGCGAGAGAAGAAGGTGTCGACCCTGATACGCTTCGAATGGATGATGACGAGGCTGGATTCAAAAAAGAAGTGTATTGGGTGAAACACGCCGGTGAAAACGAATTGGACATTCCCATGTTTTTACGTCCAACAAGTGAGACAGCCATGTATACAATGTTCCCACTATGGATTCGCTCTCACAAAGACTTGCCTCTCAAAATTTACCAGATGGTGAACACATTTCGATACGAAACGAAGCAAACTCGTTCTTTCATACGTGTCCGAGAAATTCATTTTTTCGAGGCACATACAGCCCACGCTGATGAAGAAGATGCATCAAAGCAGATTTCAGAAGATTTGGAAATTGTGGACCGTTTAATGCATGAACTTTGCCTACCTGTCATTAAGGCAAAGCGACCTGTTTGGGATACATTTCCTGGCGCCTGGTATACGATTGGCATTGATGCCATCATGCCAAATGGCCGTACCCTTCAAGTTGCATCATGCCACCATTACCGCGACCAATGGGCTAAGGCATTTGATATTTCATACGAAAATCTGGATGCAGAACAATCGTATGTTCATCAAACCACATACGGCATGTCTGAACGTCTACTCGGTGCAGTTGTGGGGATGCACGGTGATGACCATGGGCTCATCATGCCCCCATCAATTGCTCCATTCCAAGTTGTTATTTGCCCAATGATTCGAAAAAACGCAGAAGTTGATACAATTGCTGTTTCCAATGATGTAGCCAAAAAACTTCGAAAAAGCGGTTTACGAGTGAAGGTTGATCAACGTGATATTCATCCAGGACAGAAGTACTACGACTGGGAAATCAAAGGAGTCCCACTTCGACTTGATATAGGGCCAAGGGACATAGAAAAGAATTCAGTCTTTGCTGTGAGAAGAACTGGAGGAAAAGAATCCATTTCTATGGACCAAGTCGTTGATGAATGTCACAGATTACTCAATGAAATTTCCGATGAACTAAGAATGAGGGCTCATGAACATATGGGGAATGTTATTCAACCGCTTCCAGCACTTTCTGAGAAAGATGGAACTTGGATTCTCGATCATGATATCAAAGAAGGTCACATCTACGAATTGGCTTTTGATGGTTCTGATGCAGATGCTGAAGTTATTGAGCGTTCAACCAATCTATCATTCTTGGGTGACGCGACTGAACCTTACGACAGCCCTTTGCCATGCCATGTAACTGGTAAGATGACGACTCGAAAAGTCCTCCTCTCCAAGAGTTACTAAGTTGATACTCGTAAGTGAAAACCCTCAATGGATGTTCACATACCAAATGATGAAGGGTCCATATCAAAATCTCCATCTTTCATCATCTTCCTCATTTGTTTGTTCAACTGACGATTTCCACCCATTCCTTTCATCATTTTTCTCGAACGGTTCCATTGGCCAATCAGTTCTCGAACGTCTTTTTCACGCACACCAGCTCCTCGAGCAATTCTTCGGATACGATCGACCTTGATTTTTGCAGGTTCATTCTTTTCCCAGTTTGTCATAGAATCCATGATTGTTCGATAACGGTCGAGATTTTTCTGCATGCCCTCTTTTTGCGATTTTGACATCGCCCCCATGCCGCCTAAAAATGAACCGGGAAGAAATGACATTAATTTATCAATTGTACCAACTTTCGACATCATTTCCATTTGCTTGTACATGTCATTAAGTGTAAATCGACCACTCATGAGGCGTTGTGTTAACCGCATGGCTTCTTCTTCGTCGAGGTCTTCCGGAGCGAGGTCAATAAGGCCCTGAATATCACCCATGCCCAGTAATCTAGAAATAAACCGATTCGATTCAAATTTTTCAATATCCTGAATTTTTTCACCTACACCAATATGCACTATTGGTGCACCAGTGGCAGCAACAGCTGATAATGCCCCGCCACCGCGAGCCGTCCCGTCTAATTTTGTTATGACAATACCAGTAACACCAGCTAGACCATGGAACGATGCTGCGACTGGACCCGCTGCTTGTCCAACTTGTGCATCGATAACCAGCCATCTCTCACTTGCACGTGTGAGTTCCGATAATCCCTCTAATTCCTCAACCAATTCTTCATCCAGTTGGTGTCGACCAGCTGTATCGACGATAATTAAATCTGCAGATTTACAAGCCTCCAATCCATTTCGAACAATTGTTACTGCATCTTTTGTTTCGGGTTCACCATATACTTCAACTGTAGAATCTTCGAGAAGTTGCTGTAATTGTGCATATGCACCTGGCCGATGTACGTCGGCTTCTATGACGGCGACTTTGAGTGAATGTTTTTTTCTGTACCACTCAGCGAGTTTGGCAGTTGTGGTTGTTTTTCCTTGTCCATACAAACCAACGAGGAGAAGTGTTGCACCTCTCGGTTGAAATTCATGTGGAGGTCCTAAGATTCGAACCAATTCAAGATAAAGGATGTTGAGTGCATGTGTTTGAAATGTAATGCCAGGGCGAGGTTCTTCTTCTCGCAGACGTTGTTCAAGACGGTCGACAATTTCTTTGGTTTGTCGAATGTTGAAATCTGCTTCCTGAAGTGCTCTCCGCAAACTTCTCGTCATTTCTTTAAGTTCGTCTTCGTCTAATTTCCTTTTATTTTTCAAAAGGCCGAGTGAACGAAAAATTCCTTTTGATAAATTTTCAAGTGCCAAATTAATCCGCCCCTGTTTCTTCTTCAATATGGGTTGCGGGGATAGTGATTTTCAAAGTATCACCTTCAAATGATGCTCTGATGGTACTTTTCTTCGCAAGGTATTGCGTAGGAATCTCGCGTTCTCTTCCATTCACGCTAACGAAAAGTGAGCCTGACTCACACCGGAGTTGAAACGATTCTTTTTCTGCATCGGGTATGTGTACACTCAATATTTCAAACTCATGATCAACATGTGAAACCATCCCTCGATGAATGGAGTGATGTACAATGTTCCCGAAAGAATGTGGCCCTATAGAATAATCAAACTCAATTGGAACTCCGTAAAGAAGTTCGCCATACTCTCTCAGAGATTCTAGGCCTTGAATTTCAGTTTCAAATATTTTTATTGAACCGACATGTACTCCTTCAAGAGAGTGTTTTAATTCTTCTAATCGAAGTTGCTCTTCCTTGTATCTTTTCAAAATGAATGGATGGTCTATGTTAGGCGTCATTCGATTCACGAGACAAGATGGGACCGGAATTTTGTATTGTTGAAGTGCTTGATGGGCTCGTATTGTCTCATTGACACCCATACGTTCTGGTATTGTGACAAGAGTGAAGGAACTTGAGTCAGGATTGCTCAAAATTCGTCGAATATGGAGGACTCGGTTTCTAAATTTCTCGATTTCATCCTTTAATTCATCATTTTCCTTTCTCCCGAAGAGCATTGAGCGCAGGCCACCAGATATCCTTATCATTCGTAAAATTCGGTCAGACCATGTATCAATGAGTTCAGGCAACGATAGAAATCTGAGTGTATGGCCTGTAGGGGCCGTATCAAAAATGATGACGTCCCAAAAAGGATTCTCCATGTGGCGAAGGAGTTCATCAAATGCCAAAGCTTCATCGAGACCTGGTATGAGGAGTTCATCGGATTGAACTTCATCTTTCATTGACGACAACTCTTGTCGTGCATCAGCATCAAGAAACATAGTGAGCCCAGAGAGTTGTGGACTTTTCATTCCCTTGACTGCTTCCCCCATTTTAGGCAATAGTGCACTGAGTTTGCCTTCGGGGTTCATTTCTATACCGTACAACGAGTTGGTTCCCTCAACTAAAGTTGGCTCAGATGAAAGTTGAACACCTAGGGAGTCCGAAGTTGAGTGTGCAGGGTCGCTCGATACCAAGAGGACACGAAGACCTGAATCTGCAAGCCAAATTGCTGTTGCTGCTGAGGTTGTTGTTTTCCCAACACCACCCTTCCCACCGAAGAGTAATAGCCTCGCCATGACCATCCGACTTTGTGAAACCGTTTGAACTCAACGCTTTGACCTAAAGGTATGTAAATCCAAAGT
>CAZWXR010000026.1:7899-17640 GCA_964637985.1 uncultured Candidatus Poseidoniales archaeon | reverse complement strand
AGATATTTTGCACCACACTTCGCTTGTTCTTCTTCAAAAATTCTGATGAACAATTCGCCAATGACTTTCCTTTTCTGCTCAGGTTCAGTGACATCTTTGAGTGCGGCAAAGTACCTATCAGCTGCTTTTACTGTGATGAGGTGAATACCCAAATCCCCAAGCAAAGCCTCAATTTCTTCTGTCTCGTCTTTTCGCATGAATCCTGTATCTACATAGACGCAGTGCAATAAATCACCCACTGCTTTGTGGGCAAGCACAGCCGCAACTGTTGAATCTACACCACCGGAGCAGGCGATGATGGCTATATCATCGATGGAGCGTTTCATGTCCTCGACTGATTCCTCAATGAAATCAGTGGCGTCAAACATGTTCATTCCCCATTATTGATCTCACGGTCTTGGGATTTTACTTTCTCAACTTGGTCCAACTTATTCTGCTTAAGGGCTGCTGCATATCCGTCGTTTTGTAAGGCGAGCATTTGGACAGCTAGATATCCTGCGTTATCGCCTCTATCAACTCCTACGGTAGCCGCTGGGACACCAGGTGGCAATTGTGCAATGGAAAGTAATGAATCGTATGGGACTTTACCTCCACAAGGAACACCAATCACAGGTTTTGTTGTCAATGCGGCAACTGCTCCGGGTAGTGCAGCAGCAAGTCCTGCCATGGCAACAAACACCAAACACCCTGATTCTTCTGCGTCGTGTACGATTTGTTCTACAAACTTTGGAGAACGGTGCGCAGAAGCGACACGTAATTGGTAAGGTACGTCGAATTGCTCGAGTATTGCAGTACATTTCTTAGCGATGGGGAGGTCTGAAGAAGAGCCCAAGAGTATTGTCACATCCATGAATTTAACCCGTCGCGGTGGGTTCATTAGGATGACTGTTGGAGATTATGATTCTTCATACCGAGAGTCCTGATTTTTCAAGATCGAATCCAGACGAAATCCTTCAAGATTAAACGATTCAATCGCAGTTTGAAAAGGAGATACTGAAATGACAACGAGTCGAATGAAAAAGCCTTCATCAAATGCTCTATTCTTTCCTCCAATAATAGCAATCAATCCATCCCAACCGTTGGAAAATGAAGCGATGATGCCGTGTTTAAACGCTCCAGATTCTATTGTCCAACCATGAATTGTTGAAAAATCAAAGGAGGATTTTGCATCGCATGATACCTCAATAACAGTTCTTGGCGATGACGAAGCAGTGTTCAATGTTGCATATGTGACTGCGGCAGAACCAAGTGAAAACATGAGAGGAAGCCACCAATTTGGCGAATATTCCATCGAAGTTGAAGGCCATATTCTTTCAAACCCTAATGCGATAAGCACCGAGAAACAACAAAAGAAAACTGCAAATCTCCACTGTACAGTACGAGTGAGCAGTCGATTCGGAGTTTTTTCAGAGGCGAGGAAGAGGCCAACAAGTTGTAGAACCAATCCCACGAGAAGAAGGTAGTTCTGAGTTTGAGCATGGTCTTGAAAAAGAAACGTCACGAAAGCAAAGGCAAGAGGAAGCAATGACCATGCAAACAAGAGAAGAACAAAGCCAAATTTTTGAGGTCCAAGATGGACTTCACGACTGATTGTTCCATCTTCCACATTTGGCCTAAACAGTCCACCTTAATGGAGTTCATTCTTCATCAAATGGATGGCGAAGACAAAGATTCCGGGCCGCATAGACTTCGTCAACCCTTCGAACCGGTGTGGTTGTGGGAGCTTCATGAAGTGATTCGGGCGATTGTTGCAGAACTTGAACGAAATGTTTTGCAAATGTGTCGAGGGTGTCTTTTGATTCAGTTTCCGTTGGTTCAATCATCATGCACTCTGGAACGACCAATGGGAAGTACACGGTTGGAGCCATGTAGCCACGATCGAGTAAGCCTTTGGCAACATCCATTGCCGAGATGCCCAATGTTTGTTTTGCAGGTTCAAGGGAGAGTGTAAATTCATGCTTTGCTACATCGGTTTCTGCCCCATCACGAAACATATGTGAAACACCAGCAGTCTTCGCTTCTCTGTGAATAGCATGACGAAGATAATTTGCATTGAGTACTGCATGTTCTGACATGGTGCGCAACCCATTTCCATACCTTCGATAATATGCCCAACAACGAATGACTGCTCCTGCATTACCGTGCCATTGCTGAACCTTTCCAATCGTATGCTCTGGGGTCGACCAATAATACCATGAGCCATCAACGGAGTACAACAATTCGTCTTGACTTGCCTCTCTCTTTGCTGCGATTGGGCTTGGTAAGAATGGTGCGAGTTGTGATTTCACGCCAATTGGACCAGAACCCGGTCCGCCACCACCGTGAGGTTGTGAATAGGTTTTGTGAAGGTTGAAATGAACCGCATCAAAACCCATCAACCCTGGTGATGTGATGCCCAAAATTGCGTTGAAATTTGCACCGTCATAGTACATTTGACCACCCGCTTCATGGACAATGTTTGAAGCCTCAACAATGTCTTGTTCAAATAAACCAAGGGTGTTTGGATTGGTAATCATCATTGCTGCAGTTGTTTCATCTGCGACGGCTCGAAGTGCATCTAAATCGATTCGTCCATCTTCACGGGATGGTATTTCAACAATTTCATATCCTGCCATTGCAGCACTTGCTGGATTTGTTCCATGTGCAGAGTCGGGAACAATCACTTTTGTTCGCTGATCTTCGCCGCGATGTCTGAAATATTCCTGTATACAGCGTACAGCAGTAAATTCACCTTGTGCACCTGCGACCGGCTGAAGCGTCACTTCATCCATTCCAGAACAAACGGCCAACATGTGTTGCATTTCGTGATATATTGAGAGCAGGCCTTGCAGATGCTTCTCACCTTGGTGAGGATGAATGTCAGCAATGCCAGGGAGTTGAGCAATGACCTCATTTATTCGCGGATTATGCTTCATCGTGCATGAACCGAGAGGATAAAATCCCGTGTCGATGCCGAAGTTACGCTTTGATAGCCACGTGTAATGGCGAACCATCTCTGGTTCAGATAAACGAGGCCACTTGGCTGGAGACTTTCGAGCGAGAGAGGAAGGAAGGGAAATATCACCATTTGCGTCGATAGGTTTTGGCTGACTGTATCCCTTGCCTTCAGCACCGTTATGCTCGAACAGATGACTCATGCTACAACCCCCTGTTGTTTGGTCCAATTTTGTAACTGAGCACAAAGCATCTGAATATCTGAAAGCGAAGTTTGGTCTGTGGTTGTAACCAAAATCTGGTTTTCGATATTTTCGTTCCATTGATGAAGATTAAAGCCACCAAAAATCCCATTGTTGTCGAGGTATTCCAAACATAGTTCGGCTTTTCCGGGTATCTGTACAACGAACTCATTGAAGTGAGGGCCTTCGTGGGGGAATTCAATTCCTTCGATGTTGGAAAGTTCTTCTTTCAATCGTTGACAAGCCATCATGTTTCTCGTTGCAAGGTCTTGAAGACCCTCTGGACCAAGTAAAGCCATGTGCATTGCACCCATGAGGGCAATCAGCGTTTCATTGGTGCAAATGTTGGATGTTGCTCTGTGACGACGGATGTGTTGTTCCCTCGTGGAAAGAGTCAGGCAGTATGCTTCGTTACCATCAACATCGATTGAACGGCCAACAATTCTACCAGGCATGAGGCGGAGGTATGGTTTGTGACAAGCAAAGATACCATACAATGGACCACCGCAAGTCATTGGGCTGCCAAGTGGTTGTCCTTCTCCAACCACAATATCGGCCCCGTATGCTCCTGGTGCTTCGACGAGTCCCAAGGATACTGGTTGAATACCTACAATGAGAGCGGTTTCTTCACCGATGAGTTCTTTTGCAGATGTTAGGCCTTCATCCAAAATTCCGTACGGATTTGGTTGCTCAACATAGACGCCACACGACCCTTGTGCTTCTTCAAATGAGCTCTTGAGAACTTTTCCATCAGCCCCGTGACGAAGGAATTTGATATTGATGTCCGCTCCTTGACAATAATTTTGCATGACAGATAATCGATCAGGTGGAGTAAGTTCGGACACATAGACGGTGTTTTGTTGGGTTGCTTTGCGGCCATGGACACGTACGGCACAAGTCAAAGCCTCAGCAGCAGCAGTTGAACCATCATACAGCGATAGATTCGCTATTGGGAGTCCGACGAGTTCTGAAATAAGGGTTTGAAATTCCCACATACTCTGTAACATCCCCTGGCTTACCTCGGGTTGATATGGGGTGTAGGCGGTAAGGAATTCGCCTCGCGTTACCAATTGGAAGACAGATGCAGGAACATAATTTCGGTACAGTCCTGCACCCAAAAATGATGGTCTTGAACCATGCGAGGTATTTGCTCCGAGAAGTCGTCGTGCATCGGCAAGGATTTCCTCTTCAGTTTGAGCATCTGGGAGTGGGAGGAGGCCGTTAACTCTCACTGATGCAGGTATATCGACGAATAAATCCTCAATCGAGTTCATACCCATCTCAGTAAGCATCTCGTTTTCTCGACCCAAATTAGGAAGTTGATCTACCATTTTTTCACCTCATGTCGACTGTGCTGATTTCTTGCGTGGCGAGGATGCTCATAATCAATTGCTTTTGAGCAGATGAAAACTTCAACTGTGTGTTCATTTTTTCAAACGAAAACTCACACAAATGGAGGGCGGATTATCTCTGCTTTCACCGACTTCCTCGGACTTGCAACCACCTCAACAATATCGCCTTCTTTTACATTAGAAAAGTATCCCATACCAATGCCTGTATTAGCCAAGCTTGGTGATGGTGCCCCCGATGTGAGTCTGCCGATATCTTCTCCGTTAAACTGAACTGGTTTACCCGGTCGCGGCAATGGTCCTTTCTCGATATATCGAACGCCCCACAATCGTTGTTCACCGCTCGTGTGCAGCATACAGCGTTGTTTTCCAATAAAATCATGCTCAAGGTCAACGCCAAAGGGGGTGTTGGTTTCCCAAGAATCCCTATGCAGGAATGAATCATCACAATCACCCAACTTTGGCCAACAAAAATCCACACCCGAAAGAAGGTAACCTTTCTCAAGACGTAATGTATCACGCGCACCCAAACCTACCGGCGTCGCCCCATGTTCAACAAGAGAACGCCAAAGTTTTGGGGCATCTTCATTGGGAATGAATATCTCATATCCAGCCTCTCCTGTATAACCTGTTCCTTGAATCCAGCCAGAAACATCCAAATCGTTGACTTCTATTGTTTTCCAGCGAAATCTGCCTACATGATTGGATGAGCCAAGAACACCCGCCAGAATTTCTTTGGATTTTGGACCTTGCAGGGCGATAATGGAGGTCTCGTTGGATAGATTTTCGACAACAATGCTCCCGTCCTCTGGTAATAAGGACTGAAACCAATCCCACATTATCGATATCATTGATGCATTTGGCACACCTAAAATCTCCGTATCGGAGACAACTGCAAAAATCATGTCATCAATAACAAATCCATCATGGTCGAGAAAATGAGTATACGCACATCTTGAGGGTTCAATTGCTGTCACCTTTTGTGTAGCTACACTTTCTAACCAATCTCGAATATTCTCACCAATGAATCGAAATGACCCCATGTGTGATACATCAAATAGACCTGCAGAAGTCCTCGTTGCGATGTGTTCCTCGGTGATTGAGGAATACCAAATAGGAAGTTCAAAGCCATGAAAATCAACGATATTTGCATGAAGCCTCACATGTTCATCATAGAGTGAAGTGCGGACTGGAGTGTGCATGGTCGGTGGTTCATGACATGGTTAAACAACTTATGCAACTCATTTTTTCGGTTTGAGCATGGAAATATGCAAAAATCATTGTTCGGCTTAACTTTTCGAAGGTATACCACGTGAGACCTCATTTCCAATTCGAACAATGTGTTCAACAAATTTTTGAATTGTTTCTTGTGTAACTGCATTATTTGCAATTACTGCTCGAATCACAGTTCGGCCCTTTACTGATGCTCTCGAAACCATGAAATGACCTTCTCTTTTCAGTCGTTCCCGAATTTCTGCGTTCATTTCATCCAATTTTTCATCTGGACTTCCATCGGTAAAACGAAAACAAACATTGCTCCAAACTCGAGATGCCATCATTTCCAGTTGCTCATGTTGTTCAACAATGGATTCGAGATATGTGGCAAGTTCAAGATATCTTTCTAGTAATTTCGCCCAACCTGCATCGCCAATTTCTCGCCAAGCAAGCCATAATTTCAGCACATCATTCCTCCTGGCACATTGTAAAGAAAAATGGCCCAAATCAATCTCGTCTTCTCCTTCATAGAACAAGTAATCTGCACCAGATGTATGCCCACACACTTTTCGTAAGATGTTTGTATCCCGCGCAAGAAAGATACTGCTCATGAGGGGGAGGCCCATCATTTTGTGTGCATCCCAACACATACTATCTGAATCTTGGATTCCCTCAATCAAATGCCGATACTTTGCTGAAAAAAGAGCCATGCCTCCCCAAGCAGCATCAACATGGCACCAAATATCATATTTTTTTGCTGTGCGAACAATATCTGAAATTGGATCGAACGCTCCAAGGACAGTTGTTCCTGCCGTTGCCATAACACAGAGAGGTGTAAATCCTTCACGAATTGCGAATTGAATTTCTTCTTCAAGATGTTCAACATCCATAGAACCTGATCCATCACAACGAATTTTCAATACATTTTGACGACCCAAACCCGTCACATTTGCAGCCATCATAACAGAATAATGAGCCTCTTCCGATACGAAAATTACGTGTTTTGAACCATCAAAACCATTCAAGCCTGAATCTTGTATAGCATGTTGACGTGCGCAGAGAAGTCCCATCAAATTTCCACTTGACCCTCCGCTTGTGAAGGTGCCAAACCCATCGGAATAGCCGGTTAATTCACAAGCCCTACGAATGATTTCGACTTCAATCAACGATGCGATGGGGGATAGGTCTCGCGTGTACATTGAATTGTTCGTCGCACTCGCCACAAACTCGCCCGACAATCCCGCAAGAGACAACCCCCCCCAAAGAGGATTCATGAATCCAGGGGCGTGGGTCCTTGTACTATTTTCCAAAAAAACATCGATATCACTGAGGGTATTTTCAAGTCCCATGCCCTCAATCGGCAATTTCAAATCGAGAGTCTTGCCGAGTGATGAGGGCGACGTCGAAGGTGTCAATGGGATGTCATCGTGCTGGCTATCCACGTAGGTTTGGATTCGAGTGAAAACAGCTTGGAAAAAATCATCAAGCATCATGGATATCAAAATTTACCACGAAACGATACTCCATGAACCTTTGGGGGACACATGTTGTCACCAATGAAGGATAAAAGGAACGAATTACCCAATTTGCATAACCTTTAGTAAAGTTGAATAACATTTGGAAATATCCCCTAACATGTTCGGAGAAAATGGCCGCGAATGGCTCGAACGATTTTATCAACAACTGGCATTAGAACTACGTCGGAGAGGGTGGTCGCAAATCGCTATCGCAGAATTTACCGGTTCGACACAAAGCACGATTTCTCGACTGATGTCCAAATCAGCGATTTCTCTCGATTCATCGGTTGATGAGGATACAATTGATGGTTGGGCGAATGAAATTGCTGAATCTCTCGAATCAGTCGATGACCCGATGCGAATTACTCGTCAACGGTTGATCTATGAGATTCAATTCGGCGAAAATCAAACCTTTCGATTTGATAAATCCCTCTTAGGCAAACACATCCAAGCAGGCCAAGAAGAGCAAGCACTCTTGCGTCGATTGACCTGGGCAATATCAAAATTTGACGCTGAACGTCTTTCAAACTACATGCCAACTGTTGGCATGAACCTCGCTGGTTGCACACCAATGGCAAACGAAATCGAACACATCGCTGCATTTCCTGGCCGAATTACACTCATGGATGGAGCGTTAGTTCACGCAAACACACCGATATTTGGTGGTTCGAAGCATCTTGCTTCAGTCTTAAATCAGGCGAAAGCAATTGATAAAAATGTTTTAGCTGTAACAAATATACGACCTCCAATGCTCGAAAAGGTTGTTGATACAACAGAGGTAGAATTTGTATGTGATGAGTTAGAATTGAGGCTTGGATTAGCCCCACGAGGCATCATTCGGCCAGATACAACCGGTCAACTTGATGTCCTGTTAGATGAGGGTGATTTTGGATGGGAACCTTCACTATTCATTTTGGGTAGCAATCCTCTTGAAGTGATTGAACGTTGCCATCAAATTATCGATGAATTCAATACGGAGTGAGGATATGCAACGACTTCTCGTTTTGTGTACACTCTTTTTTTGCACATCACTAAGTGGTTGTTTAAGCACATTGGAGAAAGCAGTCGATGAGGATTGTACATTCGACAACAAATCAACCAATTCTGACACACTTCGTATTTTGAGTTATGACATCCTTGCGTTTGATGCTGAAATGATTGAGGCCTTTGAAGCAGAATTTGGATACGAAGTGGAATTTATTTACGAAAGCGATGCTGGTGGTATCTTGAATCAAATGCTGTTGACAAAAAATAGTCCACAAGCTGATGTAGCCATTGGTTTAGATAACACGTACATTCAAACGGCTATCGATTTCTGCCTTCTTCAACCTCACAATCTTGTGGTGGAAGACATTCAATCACACTTGAGTACATCACACGACCCGTTTGGCATACCATTTGACTATGGTCATGTATGTCTAAATTTAGATACGAAAAGGCTTGATGAAAATGAATCTGCTCCATCATCTCTAACGGATTTGACGAATGAAAAATGGGCGAATACGATAGCGATTCCGTCCCCCCTTACATCTTCACCTGGTCGTGCATTTTTCCTTGCTACGTTGAAAAACTTTGATTATGACATCAACAAAACATTTGATTGGTGGACAAGCATAAATGATAATGGAGCAATCGTGACTTCAGGTTGGACTGAGGCATATGAAATACATTACAGCGGAGGATATGGTGTTTGGACAGAAGGGCATATTGGTGATGCTGCAATCACAGTTTCATATTGCCATTCGCCTGGTGTTGAGGCATTTTTTAATTTCAACGAAACAACATCGACATCTATTTTATACAATGAAACATCTTTCAAACAAATAGAATATGCAACCATCATAAATGGAGCTTCCAATACTGCAGGGGCAAAGGCCTTCATCACATTCCTTCTTTCTTACGAAGTTAATTCAGAAATGCCCAGTTCAAATTACATGTATTCTGTACTTGAAAATACATCATTACCCATTGAAAATGGTTATGCATGGCATAGCCCAATACCATTATCGAATTCAACTTTTGATGACACAATGCTTCCTCAATCAATTGATGAACTCCTGCTTCGATGGAGCGAAATCATGATGAGTTGAAGATTATGAAAAATGTGTATTCTTCAGGAGCACATCGATTCATTCCATATGTTCTTCTCTTCTTCGTCCTCAGCGTTTTCTACGCACCAGTATTTCTTGCTTTGCTACGGTTAATATTCGTATCAAATTGGTCAATTTCATCAATGATTGATTTTGTTCAAGAAAGCACCTTGCTTCATTCGACAATGACTTTTTCTTTGGTTCAAGCGTTTTTTTCTGCATCCCTTGCATTGATGATTGGAACACCAATAGCTTGGTTCCTTGGTAGGTACACTTGGCGCTTCAAAAGTATTCTCGAAACACTCTTTTCTTTACCGTTCATCACACCATCTATTGTCGCTGCAGCAGGTTTTTTGGCACTATCTTCTCAGCATGGTTTCCTCATGAACATCGG
>CAZWXR010000026.1:0-7799 GCA_964637985.1 uncultured Candidatus Poseidoniales archaeon | reverse complement strand
TGGCTCTTCTCATTTTTCTTTTCATTCACATCCTTTGCACTTATCCGGTGGTTGGTTCCAGGGGAATTCACACTCGAGTCATTAGTTGGGGCGTACGGACAATTTGCTGGGATTCAAGGGTATCGAATTGATGCAACTCGGATTGTTCTTGTAGCGACATTACTACAATTCTTGATGTTGTCCATCGTATTTATTTTCTTTCAAAAGCAAAAAAACAACATGAATCAATCGTATCAGGCCATCTTAGAGAGGGAACACTTTCGAATTGCACCTAAGCCCTCATCATCAACAGCATTCTTTGTTTGGGGTATGGCTTTTCTCACGATAACACCATTCGTGTCGATTTTTTTGTCATCCTTTCAAATTCGGGAACAAGCGGCTTCAGGTCAATTTCGATGGTCATTTGATGCCTGGATTCGAGCATTAAGTGATGAATTTCAAGGGATATCTGTCTTTGATGCGTTATTGAACTCGTTTTTGTATGCCATCATTGCCATTTGCATTGTCGTTCCAGTAACCGTTTTGGTGAGTACTGCACTTTTGCACATTGAAAAGCAAGGTAAAAAGCGAATTGCAGATGGTCTTGAATTCCTGTGTATTGCCCCACTCTTCTTGTCCGCTGTTACCGTTGGATTGGGTCTTTCGACTGGATTGATATCTCTTCCAGGCAACCCACTTCAATGGAGATGGTTGCCAGTACTTCCGCATGTGTTTTTGACATTTCCATTTGCTCTTCGAATTCTCCACCCTGCAATGAAGCGGGTGGATGAAAAATACATCATGCAAGCAAAATTACTGGACTGTTCCAAATTATCAATGTACTGGTTAGGCAAAGGAGTCCATCTCAAAAACACAATCATCGTGGTTATTGCACTTTCTTTTGCATTTTCAATTGGCGAGTTTGGTGCTTCATTTTTAGTTGTGAGATTTGAATCATGGACATCATTATCAATCTTAGTTGATGTCCTCTTGTCTCGACCTAAATTCGATCCAATCGCTTACCCATTGGCAATGGTTGTTGCAACAATACTCTTCTTTTTCACATTTTTTTCACTTCTTATTATCAATAAATTTCAACACTTGGATGGTGAACTCTATGACTGAATACATCCTCGAACTCAACAACATATCAAAATCATTTCACGAAGTCAATATAATTACAAATTTGCAACTTAAGGTGAAAAGGGGAGAAATTTTGGGTCTCATCGGACCTTCTGGTTGCGGAAAATCAACATTGCTGCAAATAATTTGTGGGCTCATGCATCCTACATCTGGAGAATTGACATTGGAAAATGTTGATCAAATTTGGGGGAAATACCCATTCAACAACATTACATATTTATTTCAAAGGCCAGTTCTCTATCCTCATCTCGATGTTTTGGGAAATGTTGCACTTGGTGTTGGTGGTAAATATTCCAAAAAGGCAAAAAGAACGATTGCGATGAAGTCTCTAGAATTCACCAATATTAGCCATCTCGCTGAGCGTGAGGTAATTTCTCTCTCCGGAGGTGAAGCACAGCGCGTCGCATTCGCAAGGGGCCATGCACAAACGAACCAACTTATGTTACTCGATGAGCCTTTTGCGTCCGTTGATGTCGACCAAAAATTTGCTTTGTGTAGCGAATTCCGTGAGTGGATTAAAGAACTCAAAAAATCAGCGATTTTTGTAACTCACGACCACGATGAAGCAAAACATGTTTGCGACCGAATTGTAACCTGGGACGAATTGCAATCATTTGAAGGCTGAGTGCTAAATACTAGCACAGCACAGTAGTGAATGGTGGAACAGTGGTAGGCACACCTCTGGATGTCATACCCTATATCCGAGGCATACAGATTGTGCTCACAGGTTACAGCGGTTACACGAAAGGTAAGCGGCGTGACGCAGATAAACTCATTCGAGATGAACTCATTCGTGCTTCGAATAGATCACGAACCCACATTCAAAATATTCATGACCAGAGTTTTCGTGATGACCAATTATCTATCACACAGTCATGTCGCTCCTGCATTCAAGAAATCGACGCGTTTATCGAAGATATTGATAAAGCAGTCACAGGAATGGACCACGCCTTCCTTTCAGGACAAAGGTCAGCAAGCAATAGTGACCTAAAAAAACTCATCATACACGATCACGACACCATTGAAATGATAACCAAAGCGGTAAACATATCAAATAGTGGAGAAAAAACACTTCAAGATGGCGACTACGACATGACAAAACAGCTCGTCTTGCAATGCCAACAAATGATTTCAAGTTGCCGTGGCTATTTTGGCGAGCGAGTTACAGTACTAAACGGACTGAGAACAAAAAAGAAGAGGTGAAAAAATGGCGAAACAATTTGCATGGAGAGATAACCCAACAATCATAGCACGATTAATTGATGGAAAAACAATTCAAACATGGCGTGCCCAGGAAGTGGTTCTCAAGCCAAACGAGGCTTGTGCATTCATCGTTGATGGAAGGATTGGTGACATCGTCAGCGAGGATGTGGTCCGAAATATTGGAGGCGGAATCAGCCGATACATCGGTGACCTTCTCGGAGCAACAGCAACTGACCGAAGAATGTTGTTCGCTATGACAGGTCCTTTTGATTTGAGTGTACCCTTTGTCACCACCCTTTCTGATGGTCAATCTGCACAGGGAATTGCGCAATTAAGAGTTCAATTTAGAAAAGACGACATTCCAAAGTTACTCAACATCTTTGCAAATCATGACCCAACGCTCGACAGAATGAAATTAGCATCTATTCTATCAAAGGAGGTCAGTCATCGACTCGTCAATCCTCTTCTTCAGTCAGTGAGTACCATTGAGGAATTACGTGGATACAAACTTCAGGAAACATTCGAAATCCGCTCGGATATGGAATTGCGACCCTACCTCTCAACGTTGGGTTTAACGCTTCTCAAGGCCATGTTGATTACAAATCCAACGGACATGGAAAGGGTAAACGCTTTGCGAGCGAATCTCAAGTACGCTACTGAATCAGAAGAAGTAAATACCGAAGCTGAAATACGAAAACTCGAATTAAGTGAAGCCGCAACGCTACGTCGAATTGAATTTGAGGTCAATATTGCAAAAGCGAAAGAAGCGGGTGAAGTCGCAATTGAACTCGAACGAGAACTCAAAGACCTCAGGGCAGAGGAAGCACGATGGGAAGCAGAGCTCAAGAGAGACACTGCTCAAGCAGAACTTGAAATGAAAAAATCATCACACAAAACAGAACAAGCAATGGCATTGTTTGAACAAGTGCAACAAAAAAAGCAGGAGAGAATTGCCCAACAAAATGAATTCCAAAATCAACGAATGGATTCACAAAACGAACTTCAACGTCAAATGATGGAAATGGCCGCTCAAAATGGTGCACTCACACCCGAAGTCATGCAAGAATTCCTCAAACAACAAACAGCACAAAAGATGGCTGACACCTTACCAAATGGTGAACAAAGCGTCGTTGATTCAACTCCTGCTGCGCCACCTTCTCCTTCATGTCCATCCTGCAAGAACGCAATCCAAACCGATTGGAAAGCATGTCCATTTTGCGGCACAACATTGTCATGATTTGTGAATGACATGGAAGATGAGAACAATCGCATGAGGGTTGACATTGTCTCAACTTTTCTCGAGTTCCCCTTATTTAGAAAACTTGATCGAAGTGTAACATATATCTTGATGATGTTGACCTTCATAGGTCTCCCTTACATCATATTGAATTCGTTTGCACACAAATTATGGAAATCACCGATTCAACCAATCCTTGAAATCGATCAACAGATACCGTTCATTTCAGTATCAATTCTTGCGTACATGACACTTTACATCTATTATCCAGTATTTGCCATTCTTCTATCGAAAGAAATCTTTCGCGAAAAAGGCTCTGTCATTATGAACAACTTCTTGTTGCTCACTTGGTTTTGTTTTGCTTTTTTCTTCTTTTTTCCAACTGAAATTACACTTCGCCCAGCCAACATCGAAGGACCATTTCGCTTTGTTTACGAATTTCTCCACGCATTGGATAAGAATTACAATGCCTTTCCTTCCCTCCATGTAGCACATAGTTTGTTTATTCTGCTCGCAAGCATCTGGTTGTTTTCACATGGAGGGAATGTATCATCCCCATTGTTGATGATGCTTACACTTCTGTGGATTCTGCTTTTTATTTCAACATTAACAACGAAACAGCATTATGTCTTTGATGCAGTAAGCGGTGCAGTCATAGGTTACATCTTTTGGATGAGATGTCGCAAAAAGTTAACGACGTTAACGATTAACTAAAGATGGCATTAACGATTTCTGGGCTCGTCAAATAAATTGTCAATCCAACTCCTGCCATCATCATCATCCATGAACCGACAAGTTTGATTGTTCCTGTAGCTCGACGCAAGAAATTGATCATGACTTGTCGACCCATACCAACCAAACCAGTGACTGCAATCATCAAGACAAGAAGCCCGACCATGAGCCCACCAATTCCAAATCCGATAGCGGTCGTACCAAGCGTCGACAAAAAGACGACGAAGGGAATAACCGCAGCAGCGGTACAGTCGATTGATGCTGCTGCATAACCTATGCCGTAAAGGTACATGTTTCTACGAGGGGTAAATGTATCATCTGCTTCTGTGGTGCTGTATTTGTCAACAATCTTTTGGACAAAACCAAGGAGATGCGTTGTCACCCCAAGCAGCATCATTCCCCCTAACACAATAAGGAGAAGTGCAACGAAGAGAGCGATATAATGAATGATGCCTGATTGAGAAAAAGCCTGTCCCATCGCGATGGCTAAGATGCCTATTAAGCCAAAGAAAGTCCACATGCCCAAACCAGATAATGAACCAATAACCATGGAATTCGGCATTTTATTCTTCAATTTGCCTTGCTCAATTAATTCATCTTCACGAGCACCCAATGATAGATAATACGATATGAAACCTGGAAGAACAGGGAATGCACATGGGGAGAAATAGACCAATATGGATAGAATCATCCCTAGAGCGAATACTGCACCGTAGGACGTTGAGGGCTCTTCCCATGCAATTCGCTGACTTGTAGTAGAATCAACGCCCTCTGTTAATGCTTTTTCCAAGGTCCCATCAAAATGAACCCACTGATCTTTTGGTGTCCCTGTGGGTTGTTGAGCAATGATGTAACCCTCTTCGTCAATGATGAGTACCACTGGAATTTGACCAGTACCTGCTGTGGTGAACAATCGATTCGGGTCAGTTGTCGAACCGTCCTCGAGAACTGCAGCTGTGGTTGAACCCAATCCTGTTGGATAGAGAGGCACAGTATATTCTCCAGACGAAGTGTTGAGGTAATCAAGGGTCTCTGCAATTTTTCCTGAATTCCATGCACCGTAGGCGAAAATTTTCAAATCCCGTTCATTTTGCTCCGCCAAGGTGTACCATTCTTCCATGTTTTCTTCGATGTGGGCTTGCACAGAATGGCAATTACTACAATCGTGTGCCATTAAATCTAGAATGATCACACTACCCCGAAAATCATCAAGGTTGAACCATCCTGTTTCATTAACAAGCCCTGACTCGATTCCAGTTCGATTGAGGGATTCAAATACAACATTCGGTATTGGTGCTGGTTCCGCGTCCGATTGAAATAACTCATCCATGCTATCAAACATTGATAACGCTGCATACGAAATGGAAACAAAAAGAACAACAGCGATTCCAAATGCCGTCCATGTTTCCTTTTGTTTGAAGACGCCGAAATCAACTTGTTCCAGCAATCCCATGATTATAACGGTACGCGGCGCCGTTCATCAATGTCGTGTTAGACTAGAGTGGGCTCGGCCGGAATTGAACCGGCGATCTTCGCCATGTGAAGGCGACGTCATAACCCCTAGACCACGAGCCCGATACTTTGCGGGCTCATCACTAAAATTTAATGCTAATCAATCGAGGTTCTATGAGGATGACCAATCTAGAATGAATTGAGGTGTACCAATGAAACTTCAAGACGCTCATGCGTTGGATGAACTTCGATGACCTGAACTGGAACTTCAAGAATTTCCGCAAGTTCCTCGGCAAGAGCAACAGGAATTTCGATACGTCCTTCTTTTGCATCGTAACGAATCCAACCGTCTGTCAGTTCACACATTGTTTTTATTTCTTCGAGGTCATCGTGTGCATCTTCAATTGATGTCGGTATTGCTCCGAACAGAATAGTGTCATCTTCAGTCAATGATTCGTATGGTCGTAGCGTCATTTCCGCCCTTCGCTTAAATCGGTTTCGTAGTTGGCCAGCATCCTTGTACTGGGCGGTACAAAATTTGACATGATAGGATTTCGTTTTTCCTGCCTCATGAAGTCGAAGAGCCAACTCCGCGGAACCTTCTGCTGCCGCTGACATCGATGAGGACAAATTGAACCCTCGAACATCCATGTTCTCTTGGTTGCCAATCGTTATCTCGAGTTCATTCAAATTCAAGAATGAAATCGGCGTCTGTTCAAGCTCTTCTAGAAGTTGGAACAGCGATGCTTCATTATCCGGCTCACATGGCAATTCGACGCCAACGACAATGCCTTGTTTGTGACATGCCTGCATCACATCGAGATATTTTGTCGGCCTACCGTCAAGCAAGTGAAATCGGATTTCATCAAGGCCGGCATCCGCAAATCGTTGTGCAAGAGCAATGTCAAAAGGAATTGACGTGTACATGTGTATATGATGTTCATCTCCAAGATGTCGTTTTAATTGTGTCACGGCTTCAATCGATTTCTCTGCATCGAGCAATGGGTCGCCGCCGGTAATGCCTGTACCAGTTGCGTTCATCGCTTTTGCTTCTTCAATGACTTCATCCCAAGTCGTGCATCGACGTTCATTGGCAAACATGTCGGGGGATTCTCTTCGATTATCGGATAATGGACAATAGTCGCAACCCCAATGACATTTTCCTGTGACAAATAACACCATTTTTCGTCCTTCCTGGCATTGAATACAGCCTTCTGCCTCCCCTTGCTCAGCGGGAAGCACTTCTGCCATGGGTAGATGAAATGCCATTATTCCACCATCCCATTTGCTGTCGATAATAACCAAGAGTGAAAACGCCTGTCTTTTGTCAATTCTGGATGGAATGTCAATGCAAGAGTATTGCCTTGCTGTACACCAACTGCTTCATCGTTCACCGTTGCAATGATGTTGCAAGGTGGCTCTACTTTTCCAAATCTCGGTGCACGGATGAACACACCAGGAAAACCTTCGTTGACGATGGAGGCGGCTTGCATTTCCATCATTAATGGCAAGTGAGCTCCCTCACGCTGAGGATAAGCACTTGGCCCTGTTATCGGTTTAAGCCCTTGAAGATTGAGGTTGACAATAGTTTCGAAGGATTCCCTTTGCCGGCCCCATGAATTTCGTGTGATGTCGACATCGATGAAACGACGAAACGGCTCTGGTGGGGTCGCAAGCAAAATAGCTCCTGCACATGTTGCTAAAATCGGTAACTCAGGGTGAGAATGAATGTATGAAAACAGGGCGTCGAGCAAAGCAAAGTGTTTACTCGCAATACGCATTGTTGTTGATTCGCCACCTGGCAATATGAGTGCGTCTATCCCCTGTTCTACATCTGACGGAACTCGAATTGCAACAATTTCAACGTCGACCTGAAGTTGCGATGCTGCACTACGAATCGCCTCTGCGTGCTCATGGCGAGCACCTTGAAGCATGGCGATGCCCACCCTCAGCATACCAACGCGTTGCACTGCTCCTCTATGACTTCAACGCATTTAGCGAAGAAGAGAACATTGCTTCACCTAATTGAAAAACCGTCGAGTCTTCGGTGTAT
>CAZWXR010000025.1:0-17810 GCA_964637985.1 uncultured Candidatus Poseidoniales archaeon | reverse complement strand
ATTCATCAATTGATTGCACAAGGTCAAATTCGATTGGGCCATCGTGGAAGTTCGATTGTTGACGCACATTTTGATTCAATAGATTCTCTACCACTTGGCCTCGATAACATCAAGCGCGGCGAACTCATGCCCGATGGATGGCAAACATCGAACGGCTTTGACCATCATCCATCTTTTCTTCGAATTCTTCTCGAAAACAAAAAGCAGACAATTGAATCAGTTTGTCAATTTATATCAGAATATTTGCATGAACATCATGGTAAGATTATCATCATCGACCCGTGCAAAGAAGATCATCAAAATGCTTGGCGAAATCATCTCTCCATGATGGGTCTACCAGTTGGGCAGTCCTCAATTCCTATTCAACAAACTCCATATGTCCAGCAACTTGTTGGTTTAGCAAGAATAGGATATGGTGTCCACGCATGGTCCCTCAATCATCTTCTGAGGTTTATTCACACAGTCGGGTTACCACTGAAAACTGATCTGTTTCCCGACCTTAAGCATCCACAAAATGAGGATTGGCGGCCAGTACTGCATCAAAATGTCCTCCAGAAATGCTCCAGTATCCACCATGTTTTAGGCGGGCCAGGGGCACTGGGACGCTGGCGTGGCACATTGTCTCAAATGCAACCCATCGAATCAAAGTATGAGATAATCACGAATCAAGAAATCGAAGAAACCCTTTGGGCTCTAGCCTCAATTTCAAGATTGATGTCCCCTTTACTATCAACAGAGGACCAATATGTTGCCCAATTGGACATTGAAGGCCCGATGAGTGAAACAGCATTACCTCTGCCATCAAGCCCCTCCAATGTGTTCGCATGGTTTGAAGAAATTCTTGAGAAAATTGACTGGGAAAAAATTGTCAGTGACCTCGACCAAACAAATTACGAAGCACAAGCATTGGAAAAATTTATTCTTGAAATTCGAAAATTACAATCGAGTATCCATACATCGACATGGTCGAAACTTACTGCGAATTGGTTTTTCGAAAGAATTGCATATATTTCGACGCATATAAGAACAGATGCTCATCAGATGAATTCTGATTTGATTAAAATCATGACACCTGAGCAAGCCTTTGGCCTTGAATGTGATATGCTCATCCTCACGTTTATGGATGTAGAGTCATGGTCGATGAAACAACCAGTGATTCCTTGGTTAGATGAATTTACGAAGAAAGAGCTCGGCTTTCTTTCGAACAGTTCAAAAATTCGAAAAGGACGACATCACCTTCGTCATTTGTTGAATTGTTCTCCATTTACTTGTATTTTTGATGCTTCTTTAGAGGAGGGAGGTGAACCCGCAACACCTTTGGCTGAATGGTATTTTGAACTTAACCAAGATGAATTTGCCAATCTCGCTCTACCTTTTGAATGGATGATGCGAAAAGGTAGCGACACACTCTCGTCGTATTGGGGAACGATGTACGATGATAAAAACGACCTCCATTGGGTTATTCCGAAACCGTTGCAAATTCATCAAGTCAAAGGTGCCTATTTGATTGAAAAAAATGGCTCCAGCCAAAGAAACATACGTCAAAATGTTGGCCTTGAATTAAAATACGGTGTGCAGCAAACCCAACCAATACATCGTAACAATTCATTTTTGCCAAGTCTGGAACGGGCATTGCACCAAGACCGCATTTCGAGGCAACCCTCAAAAAATACCTTGAAGAAAGGAGAAACTTTGTCATGGCAATCGCGCAAGTATCGTACAGCGATATCCGATTTGAAAGAGGGACTCAATCTTGTTCAAGCCGATAAATTGGAGGATTTTGAAGGAGAATATCCGCACTTAGGTGTGAAAGGAGGGGGTCAATCCATTTCACCATTCATCGACCCGCGTCCACTTCCTCCTGCTTTTGAATCACAACCAGAAATCGAACATTTTAGTGGTACAATCGAATCATCACTCGAGCGAGAACGTTGGTCACCTTCTCGCCTTCAATCATGGATAGAGTGCCCTCGTAAAGGTTGGGCGAAACAATTTCTCAATGTGGAGGATGCCCCTTCAGAACTTGAGGAAGACATCAATGCAATCATGAGAGGGGATATGGTGCATGAGGTACTGGCCCACATCCTCGGTGGACACGGTGTTGTTGCATATGACGGTGAGGTAAAAGCACCAATCCCACTCCATGAGGGGCCAATTTCGAACCCAATTGATGGATGGGTGCGAGCTCTAGATTTTCTTGCCACAAACGTGACGTGGTTGGAATTAGATTTTGCTATCTCCGTGCATCGATGTCGAAGCCTCATTGGTTCAACTCCAGATGAATGGCGTCAATATCTCGAAGGAAATGTGACTCTCCAACCACGAGGAAGTATTGGTGACTTAATCCAAAAAACATACGATTTATCTTCCTGTGCACCGGTTGCAGTTGAATGGGCCGTCTCAGATACAGAATCAAACCATGTCAAGATATTGCAAAAGTCGGAATTGGAACTTTGTGTAAATGGATTTGCTGATCGTGTCGATATATTCTTCCCATCAGAAGAATTGGAAGACGCACTTATCGATGAAGGATTCATTGATGAAAAAGAGTTTGATGAGCCTTTTCCAATGCAATGTATCGAACAACAACGCTCTGCACAGAGGTATGTCATCATCCGAGATATCAAAACTGTGAATGGTCCAAAATCTGACAACATCGGCAGCCGTCATTTCAAAGGCTTAGTTCGTGAAGTACAACTTGCACTTTATGCAAGGGCATGGGAGATTACCCATCCAAATGATAGGGTAATCGGTGTAGGGATTAGCGAAGTCGGTGAATGGACTGAACATTATGTTGAAATTGACACAACTGCTTTTCCTCACGGCGTTCAAATCAATGGAATCGGAAAGCAGACGAATATTTTGAGTCGGCTTTACCCTTCGACAACTGAAGGAAAGACTGCATCTCCTCCTTTCCGTGTTTGGATGAATGAACGCATCGAGACGGCCATGAGGGTCATTGAGTCGGCATCGAATGGATATGTGAATCCCACACCTGGCCGTCATTGCTCGTATTGTCCAATCAACAGTGTGTGTACGTTGTTTGACCTAGCAGGGGGCGAAATGAAATGACCCGCTTTAACAACAGCCAACGGCTTGGTTTAGATGTCGATAAGCACATTGCACTCGATGCAGGTGCGGGCACTGGAAAAACAACGGTGATGGCTCAACGATACATTCAACATTTGTTGTCACCAATCCAAAGAGCAACATTATCAACGCATCCAGGTCCACGCGAAGACTTGCGGCCTTCTGACGCTCTCAAATCCTCAAAGCAATCGAGGACCCATCCAAAACAATGGCTAGGTTTGCTTCCAGCAGAGGTTGTTGCCATCACCTTCACTCGGAAGGCTGCAGCCGAATTAAAGGTGAGAATTCGAAATGCACTTTCAACACTGTCAGATACATCAACATCGGGTAAAAACACTGTTTTTGACCCTCGACTCCAAAAGAGTGGAGACGTTGAGATGCTTTTATCAGAACTCGATAATGCACCAATTTCTACGATTGATAGTTTTCTTAGTCAACTTGTCCAACCATACCTTGACCTCGTTGCAATCACACCACCAATTGAGCAGATTTCCGAGGAAATGTCTCAAATTTTGATTCTTGAAACCTTGAGTAGTATTTGGCGAATGCGTCATGTTGATGATGCCTTGGAAGCAGGATTGCTTGAGAACCCAATTGAATTTCTTGAGGCAAGAGATCGCTTAACTGTACGATTGGGCGGCCAAGCAAACGCTGCAATTGTGATTCAAGGATTAATGTCGAAATCGATGTTTGTCGAAGAGGCCTATCGAAATTTAATGCGCCGAGCAGAAGAACAAGGCATTGAATTCCATTCGCAACAATCAGATTCAGTTCAGTTGTTGTTCGATATTATGTTGGATACAGTGAATGAGGAAAAACTCGATGAGTTTACTGAAGTTCTTCATCAAATCTTAGAGAATTGGGTGAACAATTTCCGAGCCTATCCATCCCAGTGTATTCCTTCAGGGCCTACATATTCACAATCTCGAATGCATCATCTCATTCATCTTGTCGAACACCCCCCCGAACAAAATCCATTGGATAAATTACGCTGGATTTGGCGAGTATGTCTATCCATTTCCAGTTTCTCAAGTTTGTCGAGTGGAAAATCGTCATACTTCCCTCGAGGCAATTTACCTGATGATGAATGGGTTGCCGGATTATTCAAGAAAGGTGAATCAACTTTCTCAGATAAGGAACTGAAAAATGAAGTCTTTGGCAACGGCGTTGAATTTTCCAATGCAATCAAAGAGCATCTGAACCACCAAGATCACTCAATTTTTCTTTTACTTGCCCGATGTATTTTCACAATTCAACCACATGATGGTTATTCATTCATGCCATCGAACGCAAAATCGTATCTTTTCGGTTTAGAAAAAGACATCCCAACAGACCATGAACATCTGAATCATTATGTTTCAGAACAGCTACAAATGGATGTCATGCAAGATTTATTTTTCATTCACAAAGGTGCACATCAAATCCATTCGCACAGAAAATCGATAGACGGATTCAATGATTTTGATGATATCCTTAGGTTTGCTTCCGATTTATTGCTCACACGATGCCCGGATATTTGTCGCCAAATGTACCCCAAAGAAGCGGTTGAAGCATTGGATTCGATGACATCGGAACCTTGGAAAGACGCTCATATTGCAAGAGCACTCACAATCCTGCATGATGATGAACGCTGTCGAAACGATTTACTTCACCGATTTCAGATTTTACAGAATCTTCGTCAGCAGTTTAGAGCATTTATCATCGATGAGTATCAAGACACGAACCCTAGCCATGCCCGTCTTCTATCTCGGCTATGGGGGCGGAGGTTGAAACTTTCTGAGGAATCAGAATCAGACAATTGGTATTGGGGTCCAACAATTTGCATTGTTGGGGACATGAAACAGAGTATCTATCGCTTTCGCCAAGCAGAAGTCTCCGTCATGAGAGAAATGGTTGAACAAATTCGATGTGCGAATCGGCAAGAGTATTCCAATCCAAGTCTTCAAGATCTTCGAAAAGAAGACCATGGCAGAGACCCAAGACCAGTTGGCGATGGTGCATCTGGAAATGCATTTACCAACAAACACGATGAAATGCAAAAAAGTGCGCCACATACATACATTCATTTTGCTGCAGGTGATGATGAGGAAGGCAAATTCATCACCGATTTAGATCGAATTCAACGTCGTCGAGAAGGTCATATCGATATGACAACAAATTATCGAACAAATTCGCATCTCCTTGAATTCATGAACGATGTATTCGATGATGTGTTTTCATCGCGTCACGAAACTATTGTGGGTAATTGGTACGCAGAACCACAGCGATTACGGCCAGGTAGGAATCAATCAGGTGGTCATTTAGAATGGTTGGTACCTATCCAAACACATCTTGAGCAAGCGAGTGTTGACATGACAAAGCCATTTGACCCATTCCTTGATGCACGCTCTTCGGTCAAACAACTTGAGAATGAACTTATTGCTCAAAGAATTGAATCCCTGCTTTCAGGGCAACAGACTCGAGTTTGGGACACTGAGAATCTTCAATGGGTTGACATCGTTGATGATTCAATGTATCAACCCAGTGATATCATGGTTCTCTTTCATGCTCGTACACATGTAGCAGATTTAATTCAAAGGTTGGGCCATAGAGGAATTCCAGCGGTATCGGATAAACAAGGAGCTTTGCTACACCAGCCGGTAATCCAACCTTTAATTTCAATGCTTGAACTTGTTGCAAATCCCGAATCGAAAAGAGCATTATTTGGCGTCTTACGCTCACCTTTGGCTGGATTGTCAGACGACGAAATTCATGAGATATTTGTGTCAAAACTCGATAATGATTTATTTTCATGTTTTGATTCCGAGATCTTTTCAGGCCCAATCAGGAAAATGTTTGCCGATGTGAATTTCTTACGCCACAAAGGGCGAATCGAGGATGTATTTGCCTACCTTATCGATTATTCGGACCTGCTGGTGGTGCATTCAACAGAATCAGAAAGAAACCATGTTGAGGCATGGTGTGAATTACTGAAAACGACCCTCGCCGATAACGGTTACAATATCCTTGCAACTCAAAGACACATGAATGCTTTGAAGAATCTTGGTAAAAAAGGACCACCTGCGGAATCATCTTCATCATCAAATGCGGTCCAAATTATGACATTACACAAATCAAAAGGTTTGCAGGCAAAAGTCATTATTGTGGCAGGAATGTTTGATGCAGGTCAACGAGACGCCTCGCAATCGGTACAAGATAATGTTCTGGTTACACCACAAGTTGTTGCAGGTCGAATTCAACCCTGGACTGACCATGACCGTCCACACGATGGATTGTGGGAATTTACGAAAGCCATTGATGATGCCCAGGGTCGTGCCGAACGTCGTCGGCAACTCTATGTTGCACTTACGAGGGCCGAAGAGCGTCTTATTTTTGTAGGCTCACCCAGCAGTATGGGTTCATACCATGAGGATTCAAAATGCTTTCAAATCAAGCGAAGTCAAAGCACTCGCTCTTTTGGAAATATGCTTATCGATGCTTTACGTCATGTAGCAAAGCGTGGTGCTGATGTCGATTCTCCATGGTTACTCGATGGCGATATGACTGCACATGTTTTACCACCGATGGATGATAGCCCAATATATTTTAATCCAAAAGAATTGTTCACATGTTCTACATTTCACTCATCTGCAATACAATCTTTGCGTGTCTATCATCATCCCGATTGTTTCCAAACAAAGCAACCTGACTCAGTCATGCAACAATCAATCGATATGTTTGATAAAATAGTTCAGACCATGGAACAAAAAGAAAACAAGAAGAAAGTTCCACAATTCAAAATTGAGATGAAAGGAGCAGCCTACGACATTGACACCTCGTTTCGCTGCCCTCGTAGATATTGGCTAGGCCAAGTGCTCGGTTGGCACGGCGAACCTCTCTTTCTTCGTCAAAATGATATGCAAGAGGTCTCATCGAATTTCCCAAATTCTCGCGAATTTGGATTAATGATGCACAGACTTTTGGAGGTTGGGTTACCAAATCCAATAAAATTCGCAGAGAATGCAGTAAATCTTTCAGTCGAATGGCATATTGAAAATGAGAATAAGTTACTTGATGTCGACACCATTGAATCAGTACTTTCCGAGTATGGCATTACAAATGAAAACATGAAATTTGAGTTGACGAAGAATCGCATTCTCGCCATTTCGGAATTGATTGAAAATCAAAAATTAGGCCTGCTCTTGAAAGGCAAAGAAATGAATGGTTTCTTTGCAGAGGGTGTAAGAACAGAACTTCCTTTTCGACATACGCATGACTTTGGAGATTTACATCTAGAATTGATACGAACAACCCCATTTGGTGACGAACTCGAAGCTGTTGTTGATGAAGCATCGATGATTTTTGAAGGAAGAATAGACCTTGTCATTGCGTTAAGAGATAAGGAAAACAATGGATACCTTCAGATTGTGGATTTGAAGACAAAGGGCTGTCTCAATGATTTCTCCATCGACATGAGTAGCCCGCATCCTCTTCAAGTCATCGAGGGAGACCCAATGCACCCATTGCCAACAACATTAGCAGAGGCAGAGTTGCTTCAATCATATCGATTACAATTAACGCTTTATTCAATGGCATTGGAAGCCATCGAATCAAGAAAACCAAATCACTTGCGAAGAAGAATACTTCCACCTGCCATTTTAGTTGGGGCCTCAGGCAGGATGATTGAACTTACTTCTGAACAATATGCACAAGCGAAAAATGAATTGAGCCAACATCTTGAATGGCGAACGAAAGTCAACGCGGCTCCAGGGATTTTTGAGATACCAGAGCGCCTTGAGTCAGGTGAGGAATGTGAGACTTGTCCGTTTTTCCGAGGTCATGTTCGCCGATGCGGACCAACATTCGAACCATTAGGGCTCATCTTGCCTGAGCAACAAGAATGAGTGTTCCTGCCCAATCGTCTTTTGCTCCAGCACGCAGAGAAGTTACATTTTCGAATCCAATCTCGCGAAGAGAATCTTGCCATTCTTCATCACTCATTGTGGTCATATGAACATTCAATTTCTCAGGCCAAGAATGACTCGACTCGTTTTCAGCGTAGTGGTCTATGCCAAATATAATCCAGCCTCCAGGGGTCATCCAATCTGTGAAGATATTGTTAAGAAATTGTTTGGGATTTTCTAGATAATACATGAATTCCATGCTCATCACGAGGTCAAATTTCTCTTCTGGAATCCATCCAGGAAGATGTGCATGTACATACTCACCCTCAGGATCAATCTGCCTTGCTTTTGCAATCATCTCCTTAGCACCATCAATTCCACTGGCGTGAACGCATGAATCGAATGAAAGTAATTTACGAACAACCCACCCGTTTCCACAACCGATGTCTATTGCTTTGAACGGTTTTTCCATACGATGAATCGCTTGCTCTAACATGACTGAAACTGATGCTGCGTGCCCTTCTTCCATTCCAACATCTTTACCGATTTTTGCCCATTCAGAGAAGACATCTGTCGCCTTTTTTAAGCCCATAAATCGGCGACTTCATCGATGTCAATAAATTTCACGACAATAGAAAAAAACTTGTTCCTCAACCATTTGCCATGAACATGCAAATGTCCCAAGAGTCAATCGATGATGTTCTTTATCCAAAAGTTGAACCGCATTCAACAGGTTTTCTACACGTCACGACGCTCCATACTATCTTCTGGGAAAGGTCTGGAAACCCACAAGGTATCCCCGTCATTGTCATTCACGGCGGACCAGGTGGCGGAAGTCAACCGTCGTATAGGCAATACTTCAATCCAAAAAAATTCGATATCATTCAATTCGATCAGCGAGGCTGTGGGAAATCGACGCCTCATGCTGAATTGGTAGAAAACAATACTCAAGCATCAGTGCAGGATATTGAAGCGTTACGGGAGTATTTTGGAATAGAACAATGGCATGTATTCGGGGGCTCTTGGGGCTCAACCCTTTCTCTCATCTACGCACAAAATCACCCGAATCGTGTCCTGAGTTTAGTTCTAAGAGGAATTTTCATGTGCCGCAAGAGTGAATTGCACTGGTTTTACCAAGATGGTGCAAGCCATATTTTCCCAGACGCCTTTGACGCATACCGAGACCATATACCGATTGAGGAACAAAACGATTTAATTCAAGCATATTACAAGAGATTGACCGATGAAAATGTCGAGATTCGACGAGCAGCAGCACGTGAATGGACTCGATGGGAGATGGCAACAAGCCGCTTAATTCCTGACCCAGAATATCTTGATAAGGCTGAGGATTTGGATTTTGCAGTAGCATTTGCACGAATTGAATGCCATTATTTCATCAACTCAATTTTTGTCGAAGAGGCCTATATTCTCAAGAATATTGAACAGGTTTCTCACATTCCTACTGTGATTGTTCAAGGTCGTTATGATGTTGTTTGCCCCGCAAAAAGTGCCTGGGAATTGCACAAGGCCATGAGAACAAGTCAACTCATCATCGTACCAGACGCTGGACATTCCATGGGCGAAGTTGGAATTGCACGTGAATTGGTGTCTGCAACTGATAAAATCGAATGAAAGAAAATTGGCCATGAATTTGGAATGTTCAAGCGTCGGCTTGATATGTAAGGCCAATGTGGGTAATAATTAGGCGTAGCCTAGGGTGACCAATATGACAGACGGCACAGTAACAGATGATGTTCGAATCAAAGAGTTAGAAGAGGCTCTTTCGACAGAAACAGACCGACTGCAGAAACTCTTTGCAGCCTATGAAACCCAAGAAAAAGAGTTGGTCGATGCAAGAGCGGAAATCGAAGTCTTGGAAAAGGAAATTATTGACCGTGAAATCGAAAAAGAATCATTGGAATCCATCATCGCAGAAAAAGATGTACGCCTACGTGAATTAGAGCGAAAAGCGACAACATCATTGAAACGAGTCGAACATCTCGAGCCAGAACTCGATAAAATGGAAGAAAAATACACAAGAGAAAAAGATCGTTTGGGTAAAGTCTTCTCTATCGCAGAAGAACTTGATAACGACTTACGACTGGCCGTTGCCGAGATGTCTGCTCGTGATACTTGGTACATGAACCACATGGCATTGTTCGAAGAATTAAACAAAGCCATCAAGGAACGTTACGATATGATTGAGCGAGCAGTAGACGCAGAGCGAAAATCACAGCATCTTCGCCGTGCTTTCACTGAACGTGTGGAAGAACTTGTCGAAGCAAGGGCCGGGGAAATGTCTTCAGATGAAGATGAACAAGCCGAAGAAGAACCTTCAACAGAAGAAGAAAGCGATGACGAGCCAGTAGCAGTTGATGAAGAACCTCAAGTTGATGAAACCGTTGAAGAAGGCGTAGCAGAGGAAGAAGAAAGCGAAGAATCCGATGAACCAGAAGAACCTTCCACTTGGTCAGATGGAGAAGACCCTTGGTCATCCTAATTGGTGAGACGATGGGCGGACTTGCCCCTGGAGGTGTAGCACCTGTTGTTACAACGGGTTGTATGGGAATAAGTGCCCTTGTCGTTGGTTCACTCGTTGACCCTGTGGCTGGCCTTGTGCCGTTGTTCGGCATTTTGTGCATTATGATCTCGCTTTTCTTTGCTAATTTTTGGAGAGACCCAGACCGGCCCATCCCAAAAGAAAACGGCATCATTTTGTCACCTGCCGACGGGCACGTCATGTTCATCAAGCGTGAACGTGCAACAGGCCGACGTCCATCTACCCAAGAAATCGAATCCGGAGATTACGTGAACGAAGCTTTGACTGGAGATTGGTTTGAAAAACCACATAATGAGCCTTTACGATTTGAAACTGAACAACGGTATGAAGAGGTACCAAAAGGAGAAGAATCTCAAACAGATGTTTGGCGCATTGCTGTTTTTATGTCACCATTGGATGTCCATGTAAATCGAAGTCCAATCGATGGCGAACTTGTCATTACCGAGCATAGAAAAGGCAAGGGGTTGAAGCGTGGGCCTTTTTTACCCGCCTTCAAGAAAGAGAGTGAATTCAACGAACGAGTGCGAAATGTGTTTGAATCCGTTAACGGGGAACGCATTGAAGTAACTCAAATTTCTGGAGCACTTGCAAGAACAATTGTCCCGTGGGTGATTGCACCAAGCACCATTCGTCGAGGCCAACGAATAGGTATGATTCGTCTTGGTTCTCGTGTTGATATCAGAGTTATCGCAGATAAATATGAACCCAATGTTGTCTCTGCCGATGAAAAGAATCCAAAATATCCCAAAGGTGAATTTGTACAAGCGGGTTCAAGTATTCTTTTTGTATCAAATCGTTTGGAGGAAGATGAATGAAGTTTCTTCGTATACTCCCAGCATTTTGTTTTCTTGCACTTGCTGCTGCACCGGCTTTGTACTACCAAGTTGGACTGTTCGTCTACTTTGAAATTGCCAAAACCGATATTGATTGCACCAATCACGCTCCATACAATACACCTGCTGAATTTTCCCCACATTTGTACCCAGAAAATGTCGAGGGATACACACATGAATGGAACCAATCCATTGCCCCCCAAATTGACCAGTATTACATGGAGACTTGGGAAAACGCCACAATCTATCTTGAAGAGGAACCCATCACCATCTCGGCTTGGTATGTTGAGCAAAATTCATCATCACCTTGGGTCATCTTAGTTCACGGCATTCGTTCGTGCAAGGCAAATCATGAAGTTCTCATTCCGGCAGGAATGTTAGCGAAAAATGGATTCAATGTTCTTATGCTCGACCTCAGAGACCACTGGCAAAGTACGGTCGAAGATGAATTGGTATCTGCAGGCCAACGAGAGTGGCGTGATGTTCATGCGGCTTGGACCTGGCTTCAAGATGAAAAAGCCGCATCACCTCAACAAATTGGTTTGTATGGTGCTTCTATGGGAGCAGGTACAGCAGCACTAGCATTTGCACAAGAACCACTCATCCATGCAGCATTTTTGGATTCAGTGTATTATTCAATGGACAAAATCCTCCGTGAAGAATTGGAATATCAAGGTCTACCATCAGTTCTCGTCGACGCAGGTGTTTTTGCAGGAAAAGTGTATTCAGGGGATGATATTGTCGACCTCGAGCCTTACGAAGCAGCGGAAAAAATCAACAATCGTTGGATGTTTATCGCCCAATCAACTAATGACACACGCATCCGTATGCACCATGGAGAGAACATGTGTGAAGCGGCTAGTGCAAACAGCCAACATGTCGAGTGTTGGTTTGCGGATTCAGCAGTCCAATTCACAACCGAAGAGGGTGAAGAAGCCATCCTTGCTCATGTAACCTTAATGCTCACTCAACCGAACATGTATGAAGAGAAATTGGTTGAATTTTTCAACAACGCATTGACACCGGAGTGATTGTTTTGAAAGAACATCAAACCATTCTGCAACCCAAGAAAAAACGTCTTCGCATCCATGATTTGGTCAAAGCTCCAGAAAACACAACGTACGCACAAAAAAAGAAGCATGCATGGGATGCAAAGGACCCGGCCCTTGTCTATCAAACGCCAGAAGTCACGTCCGACGGAACGGTCTGCCAAGCAGCAACGGTTATCTTGAGAACAAAAGGTTGTCATTGGTGGTGGTCATCTGGTTGTACGTTTTGTGGATATTTCAATGACACTAGGGACGATGTTACATCTGCTGATTTGCATGCACAGTGGAATGTTGCAAAAGAAAAATTGCATTCATTTTCTGATGTCGATATGGTGAAAGTATACACATCGGGCAGTCTCTTGGAAGACAGAGAAATTCCTGTTGATTTTCAAGAAACAGTTCTGCGTGATTGTCATGATTTAGGCAAAGAATTGATTGTTGAAAGCAGATGCGAACAATTGACCGAAGAAAAGTTGACGTGGGCGACAAAAATCAATCCAAAATTTACTGTTGCCATAGGTCTCGAAGCCTACGATGATGAAGTTTTACGATTTCACGTGAACAAAGGTTTCACAACATCTTCATGGCATCGTGCCGTTGAGAATCTAAGAACATATAATCTTCGAGTGAAGACATATCTTATGTTCAAGCCTCCATTTATGAGCGAAGTAGACGCGCTTGATCATGCTGTATCTTGGATTTGTGCCGTCGCTCCACTCTCAGATGAAATATCGGTGAACCCAATGAATGTTCAAGGTGGTACGGTTATTGACCGATTGTACCGCAATGGTGACTATCATCCACCCTGGCTTTGGTCGTTGGTTGAAATGATTCAACGCAGTCACAAAAAACTTGAACAAGAAAAGTGTTCGACTCGAATCATTGTCCATCCGACCGCAGGGGGTAAACTACGTGGCTCTCACAATTGTGGGCAATGTGATGCAGAAGTTGTCGCAGCCATTGAACGATATGCAGTTTCGGCATCATTAGCGGAATTTTCTGGCATCGAATGTGCCTGCCAGAAACAATGGAAATTAGAACTGGCATTAGAGCGAAATTTGCCAGTTCCACTGGGATTGTCAAAGCATAGAAGGACGCCTTCAAGAATCAAACTCCGCTCCCCATAAGTCATCATTTTATCGAATCTCTCTTGAATGCTGTAACTGAATCTTTATGGATACCCGCCAAGTCGGGTGAGCATACCTCTTTGGTGTGTGAGCACGATGACCGACACTTCTGTTCTCCCTGATACTACTGTTGGAAACAATGAGCCTACGGCTTCACGAATGATGTTAACGCTCATGGTCGTTGCAATTCTTGGATTTTTTGCTCTCTTCTCAAATATTTTCGGTTGGGACAACATACCGCTTTTAGGCGAAATAGTTCCATTGATTGGCAATCTCGGCGGCGGAGGAATCTGGTACTATCTTCTCGGCTTTATTATCGGCATTGGTGCAATAGTAGCGACTCTAGTTGGAGAAATTTTAGTCGATTGAGGTGACCACATGGATGTTGTTTTCATTTTCGGAATTCTTCTCGTAACCTCACTCTATTTCTTATCCCAGTCCCTCTCAAAAGGAATAGGAGAAATGAAATCGGTTCTTTCCCAGATTGGTCTCTTTATTCTGAGAAAAAATCCACCCGGACTTGTTGATTTGTTCAATGACGACGACGGCAGTGGTGCAAAAACATGGATGAATTTTGGTATGCTTTGGTTCTTCTTTGCAGGCATCATGGGCTTCCTGATCGGATGGCACACATATGACCCAACCGCTCTCAACTCCTTGTCCAGCGTTGGTTGGTCCTACGATGACGGGTCTGCTCTCGTTGACTTTACAACATCAGCATTGAATACAGCATTGTTATTGGGGCTCGTTGGTAGTGGAATGGTTGTTGTTTCTCGGAATGCAAATGGCCGTTTAGCAAGTGAAGCAAATGCTTCGATGGTTGCAGTTCTTGTTTCCGTGTTGCTTGTTACCCGACTCGTCCTACCTGGACTTCTGGGTATTTTCGATGTCGATACATCATCTGACGGATTTACAGTTCTCCTCCTTTCTCTTGAAACTCTTGCAATTGCAGCACTTTTGATTCCAGTCCTCATCAATTTGCTTTCCACAATTGGACAATCGAATGGTGAGACACTTCTCACGGGCTCGTGGTTCATCATCATGGCTGTCACCGTGAAAATTTTTGGCTTGTTGTTCATCTTCTTTGGCGAATTAGCAGACTCCACACAAACCGTATGGCTTGGTGAACGTGTTGCAAATGGCTGGGCTATACTTGCTCTCCTTCTCGGTATGGGGTATTATGTTGTACCCAAGGTTGCTGAAACACCAATCTGGTCTCCATCACTCCGCACAGCGAGTATGTTGTTGTTGTTCGTCACCCCGAGTGTGTTCTTCATGACGACATCAAACAGTGGAAATTTCCTAACCAATATCGGTGCAATCCTTCTTACGCTCTCAATGTTGCCTTTGTTCGCAGCCAGCATCAACATTATGATGACAGCAACAGGTGGATTTGACAAAGTTATGAATCACCCAGGTGCACTTGCTGTACTTCTCGCATTCTTCCTCCTTCCATTCTTTGTCGTCGGTTCCTATTTCACTGCAATGGATGTCTTTGTCGGCTCAGGTGAATTCTCAAGCCTAGCAGGTGTTGTTGATTTGGGTGCTATGTTCACCATAGGCGGACTTGTCCTCGTCGGATCAGTCTTTACAACATATCCAATTGCAGCAGGAAAAGCACTCCCATCTTCATCGACAGCACACCTTTCAGTGTACATGATTTTCGTCGGCGGTCTTGCTTCGACAATTGCCTATACAATTGGTGAATTCTCTACAATCACGGTGAATTCAATGGCTATTGAAGACGCAGTTGCAGATGTTGGCAGTTATTATCTCACGGGATCAGTCCTCTTCTACATTTTACCAATTGGTGCTCTTTTCGCAACGCTGTTGATGATACGAACAGGCATATCCCATTCTGCACAATCCGTTTCAACCAAAGAGGCAGATATCAAATCCTATACATTGGTGACCGGCTCGAAAACAAGTATTCGTGAATTGATTGGAAGAGGGGTTGGCATCGACACCGTTCTCGTCCTTGCAGAACAAGGTCATGCTGAAGGGGGCACATCCCTTATTTCTGTTGGAGCCACACTCCATGATGATGAGATAACTGAAATTCCTGATAAAGAAGTTGATTACCTCCTCGTCGACCTTGCAAACCACCTTGTTGAACAAAAGATGTCTGTCTTTGATTTGTTTAAACAATCCGACAAAGATGCAAGTGGTTCTATCGATGAACAAGAACTCAGTGACATTTTCACCGGCATTGGTCATCAACTCTCAGGTGCTCAGACTTCTGCTTTAGTTCGTCGATTCGATATCGATGGAGATGGTTCAATCAACCTTCCAGAACTCGATATCCAAATAGCCCTCATCAATGCATCGTATACCGTTTCGCAAGCCTCCGATGAAGAAGAATGAGGGGCTGATGTGAAGATTGGTTTGGTTGGCAAACCAAATGTCGGAAAATCGACATTCTTCAGTTCCTCGACGTTAGCGACCGTCGATATTGCGAATTACCCCTTTTGTACAATCGACCCAAACATTGGTGTCGCCTATGTTCGTGCTCGATGTCCTTGTCCATGTAAGCAACTTCGCGAGAGATTAGAAAACGAGGGACGAATTCTAGGTTACGACACGAACGATGAACGTCAAGGGAGTTTATGTGAACCTCGAACTGGTTTCTGTGTGAATCATCAACGATATATTCCTGTACAACTTGTCGATGTTGCGGGATTAGTCCCTGGAGCACACGCAGGTCGTGGACGTGGGAATGCATTTCTTTCTGACCTTTCAAATTGCGATGCTTTAATTCACATTTTTGACGCATCTGGTTCGACTGATATTGAAGGTCAATTTTTGGGATTTCAACAACCCTATGAACAGACTCTTGAACGTTCGATTCAGGAGATTGCTTTTCTAGAAGAAGAACTGGATTCTTGGATTTTCCAATTGCTTGCTGAGGGATGGAGCCGTGGAACTCGACGTGTGCAATCCGAAGGTGAACGTGGATTCGGTTCATTTCTTCTCGATAAATTGAGTGGAATCGGTGCACAAAGTTCGCATGTGAATCAAACAATACAGGATTTCACATTACAAGGTGGCGATATATCTACGCCTTGGGCCCTATCCGAAGAAGACCAGATGAAAATCTCGACGATGTTGCGACAACGAATTTTTCCAATCGTTTATGCAGGAAACAAGTGTGATAAATCTGAACATATTGAAGTCCTGAAACAAGATTTACCAATTGATTTTACACCATGTCTAGCAGATTTAGAATTAGCATTACGACGTGCAACAGAATCGAGAATTATTCAGTACACACCAGGTGAATCCTCATTTACGATTTCAGATGAATCAACATTATCAGAACCTCAACAACGTGCATTAGAACAAATGCAGTTGTTGTTGCAGCAACATTCCTCAACCGGGGTTTTGCCTTTACTGGAAAAAATCGTTTTTGAGATTCTTGAACATGTTGTGGTGTATCCAGTTCAGGATGAGAACCATTGGATAGATGGTGAACAACGGGTTTTGCCTGATGCATTTCTTGTCGAATCTTCATCAACATGTAAAGAGATGGCGTACAAGGTACACTCAGATTTGGGAGATGGTTTCATTCGAGCAATTCACGGTGTCACAAAACGAACGATTGGAGCGGATTACATCGTTCAAGATAACGATGTGATCAAAATCCATTCAAAGTAATCAATGCCCATTGTTCGGTCGAATCATAGAGTGATTCTTGCCATATTCCCAGAAATTTTTACACCTTTGAAAATGAACTATGCCCTCGTCCCCTAGGCAACCTTCGTACTCAACTCAAGTAAATCAACACGGCAAATTTTCCCAAAGAAGGATGTCGCTACAAAACATTTGCTTGACACATAAATGTCGCAAAATTGAGGTCATCATGCTGAAGCAGCACCATCGCTAGAGCTCGGAAAAATTCGATTTCTCCCGAATACATGTCTCCGAAGTGATTGAATATGACCGCCACCACCCTTAGTTGATTGACATGCTTCGTGCATTTTATTGGCGCCTTAATCTAGGGTTCAAGAAAATAAAATCGAGACGTCTTAGGAAAAAGCTTGGCAACAACATCAAAGCCATCATTACGAACAGCGAAAACGGATTATTTGCAGTCAGACCAGAGGATCTTGAAGTAGGTCAAAAGTTGCGTTCCGGTGGATTTGGTATCGAAGAAGTTCGACGGCTAAAGCAATACATCGATACCACATCAAAAGTTTTGATCGTTGGAACACACATTGGCTCCCTTGCCATACCACTTTCAAAGCATTGTAAAGAAATAACAGCGATTG
>CAZWXR010000024.1:0-18389 GCA_964637985.1 uncultured Candidatus Poseidoniales archaeon | reverse complement strand
CAAAGGAAAACCGAGAGATGTTAGCAGAACGAGATGCTGCGAAGGAAGACCTCGATTATATTTCGAACCGTCTCCTCAATCAAGATATTTCGAAGAAAGAACGAAAATACCTTGAAAATGCTCAAGACGCACTGCAACGTGTTCTTACACAATTCGATGTTGGTAATGACTGATTGAAGTGAACTCAAATCAGTTGTCATTTTGAACGGATTGAACCCAAACCTCGTGCTTGACCATCACGCTTTGAAACAAAACAGACCCCAAATGACGCTTCAGCCACCCGTGCAATGTTTTGAATGGTAACGCATCGAACCAAGGGCGGTTATGATTTGCAAATTGACGAACAAATGGGAACACAGCAATATCAACGAGTTGCGTCTTCTTTCGAGATGCAAGAGCATGGTCGAAGTCCAACAAAAACATCAACGCACGTTCACGATGATGTAATGGGTCGACATCATCATATCGATTCGGATATTTATAACGGTCAAGTTCATCTTTGAATTCGTCCTCAAATCTTGCAATCCATTCTTGTGCTGTATCAGCGAGCCAATGTTCTGGATCGTTGAGCGAAAGTGCCCAAAGCATGATGTCATGACTCTCGTCAATGACCTCTCCACTCGGAAGAACGAGCACGGGTACTGTACCTTTTGGAGAATATTCGAGCAAGGATGATGGCAAATCTCGAAGAAGAACTTCCCTGTGATTCCAGTCAATATTCGCTTGAAGCAATGCCATTCTAGCCCTCATTGCATAAGGACATCTTCGGAATGAATAGAGGATCGGTAATGATGGGTCTTCGGTTTGAGTATGCATGAAATCGGCTCACTCTGGAGGTATTGGAGGTGTAAAGCCACCATCAATAACCTCTTGCACGAAGAAGCGTTAGTCTTGACCATCATTTGAATCTGTTCCTTGAACGAAGTTTGGGGCAACCAATTGAATTTTCCTTGAGCATGGGGAGGGTCGAGAATGATAAGGTCAACTCCTGCAGGGCGGAAATAATCAGATTTGTTTATTCATACACATAGCCACTCAACGATCGAGATGATTGAATGAACAACTCCAATTGTGATGGTTTATATCCACTGGAACAACAACACATGTATGGTGCTGAAAAAGAATGTTCTAATTGTTGGATGTGGAGGTATAGGGAGCAATGTTGTCGATGCATTGTACAGGGCTTGTCATGCTTTACAACTTCCATGTCACATCCATGTTATGGATAGCGACATCGTCTCAATAACCAATCTCGGTCATCAACGATTTCAAACAGCCGATGTGGGGCAAACCAAAGTCAGCGTTCTTCAAAAGAGATACAACGATGATGATTCACAGGTCAAAGTGTTTGGCATCGAAGATGATTTGATTGATGAAGAGCAATTGATTGGGTATGATTTCATCATCGTTGCCGTTGACCGCCCTGAACCTCGTCGTATGGTCCATCAACAAAAAGTACCTTGGATTGATTTACGATGTAGCGGCGACGGATTCATGGTCCTTACATACCAAACTAACAAGAAGTTGGTCGAGGCAATGACGCCCGACCACCCCCCAAAAAGTTGTCAACTCGAGGGCGCACTTGACATTGGGAATATCGAATTCGGTTTTCTGATTTCTGCAGCTCATGGTGCCCAGTGGGCCGTTCAACATTTACGTGGATGTTCAGGGCCTCATGAAAGCATTGGAAGCATCACTTCAGGTTCCTTTCAATTCCCGGTGGTGAGCTAATGATTCCCCCAGGACTCGTTGATATTGGCATCCGGGACATTGATTGGATGTATGCTTTGGAACAAGCGGCTGAAAAAAATGTCGAAGATGAAATTTTACTCGCTGTGCAGGAATGCTGCGCAAAACATGACCGGTGGGATGGAGTTTACATTCTGTCCTATTTCGCTTGCCTCGAGACCTCTGTACTCATCGATGCTGATGACCGAGTTTTCATCGATTGGGGCCTTCCTGGAAGTGTGCATTTGCGCCAACCCGTAGGGGCAAAGATTCCATTCAAACTATGGGTTCACACCCATCCAAGAATGGACACGTATTGGAGCATGACAGATAAAAACAGTTTAGCATTCTCCACGTTACTGCTTCAACATGCATATGTCCTAGGGAAGCAAGGCATCAAGTCCACACAAAATGCGTCATTGTTGGAGGTCGAGCATGAGAAATCAATTTCAAATGAATCTCCACTTCAATTTTGGTCTGAAGAAGAAACTGAACCATGGAGCGGATGGTATGATGCTCGAAAAATTGTGTTTGAGCAACAGGACTCAGTTGCCAACATATGTTGGCTTTCGTCCCTCAATCAAAGCAGATAAGCCTTCCAACGCATCGTTGGTTGAGAATATTTTCTCAAGTCCATTCAATTCAGATGCAAGTCCTTCTTGCAGAGGAGACGATGAACTATTGATGAGATCATGGGCCATTTTTAGACCAACAGGAGCAGTGAACTTCAATGATTTCATTTGTCGTGTGACAATTTTATCGGCTTCATCGAAACCTTGGGGGCATTGGTTATTGAGCAAAAATTCCATATTCTCATCAGAATAGAAGGATTGGGCAAATTGAACCACTTTAGATTCGGGGTTATTCGGCTTTCCTTGATACTTTGAATCTGGTTTCCCTTGAATCGATTCGATGCAAGAACTGACTTCTGATACCTCCACGAGATGCGTGAGCAATCCAACATCGTACGCTGTTTGTGCATCCATGAAATTGCCAGCGAGCACAGCCCATCTTGCGACTTCTCTACCACACAAGCGTGCTGGACGTTGAGTACCACCTAAACCGGGGTAGATTCCAATGCTGGTTTCGGGGAATCTAAATTGGGTTTTTCGAGTGCCAATTCTGTAATCACACGCCATGGCAAGTTCAAGTCCACCTCCAAGAGCAAGTCCTGTTGTAAGAGCAATTGTTGTTTTCTTAGAATGTTCAAAGGCATTGAGCACATTGTGTCCATTTGCAGTAAAATCGTAAATATCTTGAAAATCATCAGAACGTATTTTGTCAACAAAGAATTTGACATCAGCACCAGCAATAAAGGCCTTCCCTGCCCCATCGAGGACAATTGTGTGGACATCTGGATTGGATTCTACTGCATTGAATTGTTCCATGAGTTGATCGACCACTTGAACATTGAGAGCGTTCATTGCTTCCGGTCGATTAATGGTGAGCGTAGCAATACCCCCTTCGATTGTCGTATCGACAAAGGAAAAGTCCCAAGGTTGGTCGCCTTGGTCGATGAAAAATTGAGGTACATCCCAACCCTGATTCGCTACATTTCTGTACGCACGTGCCATCTCGAGAGAACGCTGGACACCGAGGCGATTCATCAGTTCAAATGGACCGAGAGCCCAACGAAGTCCAACCTTTGCACCTCTGTCAACGTCTTCAATTGAACAAACGCCTTCGTCGACAATTTGTGCAGCAACACCGAAGACAACGCCAAGGAGACGTTCGGAGATCGCTGCATACTGCTCTTCTGAGTACGAATCGTCCTCCTCAATATCCCACATGTGTTGGCCTTCGACCAAATCTCTCAAGTTCTGAGCACCGTTATATCTCGGTGTTGACAACTGAGTGGCGAGATAATCGGTTGAATGCAATGCGATGGGTGGACCTGTTAAATTCATCAGACCAAAAGGTCCTAGTCCAATTCGGAAGGCTTTTCTCGCGACTGCATCGATTTGTGCTGTTGTTCCAACGCCTTCTTCAAGAAGATAACAAGCCTCATTTAACCAAGGTACGAAGAACCGATTCACAACGAAACCAGGGCGGTCAGCACAAGTGATGACAACTTTACCAAGTCCCTTGCAATACTGCACGACTCTGTCGAGTGTTTCCTTCGACGTGCTTTTTGCAGGTATGACTTCAACAAGTCTGTTTTTTGCTGGATGATAAAAGAAGTGCAGGCCTACAAATCGGTCTGGTCGCCCCGTTGCTTGAGCTAGTTCATTGACTGAAAGGGACGATGTATTCGATGCAAGGATTGTTTGGGGGGAGCATACGCCGTCCAATGTTGCAAACACTTGCGTTTTGATGTCAAAATCCTCGAAAACTGCTTCGATCACCAAATCAGTGTCTTTGTTCGTATTTTCAACACCGACAACACCGTGAATTCTTGATTGGATTTCATCAACCTGCTCTTGCCGAAAAATTCGACGTTCCATCGCTTCGTTCAAAAAATTGGAAATGATGGATTGGCCACGTTCAACCCATTGTGATTCTCTGTCAACCATTTCAACGTCAAATTCCTCTTGTGCTGTTTTTTGTGCAATGCCAGAACCCATGTTTCCTGCACCGATGATTGCAACCCTTTGAATTGGTTCCATGGGTTGCCCGAATGAAAAAGACTTCAAGAATGTGAGGGCTATGAATTTTTGAGTACCTCATTCAAGGCATCACAGAGTGTTGTGCAGTACGTGTTTTTTGAAAATCGTTCAATGACCGATGAATCCAAGGGCACAGGTTGTCGTGGTCCACTTCGTTGCTTCCACATTTGATGCACATCTTTCATGTGCTTGGCCCACAATGAAACATCTTTACCATCAATGCACATTTCGTCGGGTACGAATTCATGATGTGCTGCAAAATTTGAACATAAGACCGGTAAGCCAGCCATCATTGCCTCAAGAGGAGGATAACCGAAACCTTCTGCGGCAGATGGAAAGAGCAAAACTTCTGCATTCCATCGCATGCAGTTGAGGGAAGATTCATCGATTGGCCCATGATGATACAACCATTGTATGCCAGCATTTTTTGCCTCTTCGTCAATGGCAAAACCAGTTTCAGGACAAACTTTTGACCCAACATGATGAATAACAATATCTTGAAGAATCTCTGGCTCAATTTTTCTCAAACATTCGACGAGAAATTTCAATCGTTTCCGTGGTTCATTGCTTCCGACGACGAGAAGATTGCACTTTGATTCGTCAAATTGAAGCGGATAGCTGTTCTTGGTTTTCTCGAACTGATAGTCGTTGACATGTACTGGGAATGCAATGACATATGTTGGTTTGTTTGGAAAATATTGTTGGCAATATCGTTGAGTAGCCTCAGAATTACAAAAGAAAAAATCCGCCCGAGATAATCCCTTTTTCAATTTTTTAAGGTCACGCTTGCGGATAAAATTCGGGTGTCGTTGTCCAATACTTACCTTACCTTCGGGGAAATCTTCAACGGTTGGGAAAATGTGAAACAAATCGTGCACATAGATACCAACAGGGATGTTTGAATGATGCGGTATAAGATGACTTTGTTCTTGGTCGGTAATGAGAGCAATGTCTGAATCGATGGGGTTTTTGAGGTGTTTTTTGACTCGGTTCGGATGAGAATACCATCGATGCCGTAATCTCGCTACACTTGACATATCCGATGTCGAACCGTATTCTAAGGTGGTGCTGTGGCTCCATCCAGTCACTTCACCATTTTGTAAAACTTCAAGCATGTCATGATAGCCTTTGCCGAGACCGGAGAATCTGCTCATCGCACCTCCGCGAATAAGGATAATGCGACGGCTCATCGAATAGAATGGTGAGGCTTTCCTACTTGAATCAAACACATGGTTGGTCGATTTGGCGTTGATTTCACTTACTTTACTAATGAAAGCACTCATATAAGCCGAACACGACGCTTGTTTGTTCCTATGCCAGACCCCCCTCTCTATCTACAAAAACAATCATTTGAGAAGATTGAGACACTCATTGAGCACACCGTCGAGAATGGTGGAGAGATTCGCTCAGTATTGGCAAGTCATTCAACCGGGGCTGAACACTCTGTCGAATGGGAAGTTCAGGCTGCTGTCGAGGCGTTGAATGTTTTTGGTTCTCGATGGACGATTGAAATTCTCTCAACGCTGTATATTGCAAAAACAATGAGATTTAATGAAATGAAAGTCCTTCTCTCCGGAATTTCTTCACGAACGCTGTCTGACAAATTGCAATTCCTCATGAGTGAAGGACTCGTGGAAAGGATTGTCGATGATGGCCCTCCAATTCGAGTCCATTACCAACTCAGTAGTCATGGAATTCAATGTGGACGATTGCTTTCACCATTGGTTGCTCACCTCAAAATTCTTCAAGGTTCAGTCAAGAATTCTGACGATGAATCAGATGGGCGATGATTTAACATATGTTAGGTGAAAGTTCTACCTTATGGCACTACTCTCACAGTGGATGAGACAGCGGCCCTGGATGGTTGCTGGCTTTGCTGGAGCGACGAGTACTGCTGTCAACATAGCAAACGGCTTCATCACCGCTGCTGGTGCTGTAGGTGCTATGGCTATGGGAAGCATCTCGACACGCTTTCCTTCTTCTGAACATCCACAGCGTCGGAGAATCCTACGAACATTAGATGAACATCCCGGGCTTTGTTATCGTGAATTACAAGCAGTTCTAAATGCTGCAAATGGTACATTACGTCATCATCTTGATGTGCTTCAACAACAAAAAGCAATCACCATTGTCCCTGTCAATGGCCGGACCTGTTACTTCGCTGGGATGCCAAGTCAAATCGAAGAATTAAGAGGAACACAAGTTAGTGTGGAGCGTGCAGCCACATATCTGCCAATCGGGCTATCGACCGTGCAAAAATCAATTCTTGAAAGTATTGAAATTGATGGCGTACCAAAATCACAGGCTCAATTAGCACGTCGCCTCGGTCGGACGAGGGCAACCGTTCACTCGGCTGTGAAAGTTCTTCGACGAAGAGGGATTCTTCACGAAGATGTTTTGGATGTCATGCCCCATATTGATCTTTCAATTCGTTGGTCAGGTCAACATCAAATTGATTATGAGGCCTATGACGACCGCTACGAAGGTCACAGAATCTAACGCTTGAGCGACAATTACTGCGTAGGATTCAAAGACTGTTGAGGTACACAGCAGACTATGTTCTCGCTGCGGTTAACTGAAATCGCACTCCCTGCTCAAACCAATGATGCGGATGCACTTATTGATTGGATTATTGATACGCTTTCACTTGTGCGAAAACGTGGAGATGAAACTTCTGACAAAGGAAGAGCAGGTCCTGTACATCGAATGCTCAAAGATTACCTTCTTGCCTATCCACAAAAAGGCTGGGATTCTCAGGTTCTCGCAGATGAATTAGGACTTACATCGGCGTCATTAAATCACCACCTTAAACGACTTGTTGAAGCAGGTATTATCGGTTTCAGTACTGAAGACAAAGGATGGAGAAAATATTACGTCAGAGGCGGTAGTCTTGTCAATGCACTGGAATTTTTTGTCTCCAATTGTTCTATTTTAGCCAAACAACGACTCGCTTTACTCGATACATTATGGAAACGCAAGCCACAACCACTCCCCCTTGAATTACCAGAAGAAGAGCATGCCTTGTTCTCTATAGGTTTGTGTGATATGAGGCCGGTTTCAAACGAGTCTGGTGCAGACGAACTGAGTCAGTGGATGGGTGACTTTGGCTTACTCGGCGAAAGACCCGGTAAAGAGTTGGTGGAGGGGTCCATTTCATCATCGTTATTTCGATGCATGCTTGAACGTAATGAACCATTATCTCTCGATGAAGCACACGAAATGTTCGGAGGTCAAAAAGCAAGGCTAGGACGAATCATGGAACGATTCCGAAGCAGTGGCATGGTCGAACGCGTAGCTCGGACAGACCGATTGCCAGTCTCCCTATGGTCTGCTATGACAAGTCAATTTCAGAAAAGAGGCGAGGATTGGTTGTTGAAAAAAGGTGGATTTCAACGCATTCTCTCCAATGAACAACAGAATACATTACTGACTAAACTGCAAAAGAATTCTTTGAATGTAAGTGATGTTGAAACAATCCTTGTTGGTACTGATGCATCCGAACAAATGTTGCTCCTCAACTTACTCGGTGGTCGTTTACCGCTAGGATACCGATTGGCAGGGACAGAACCAAGAGATGTCACAAAACGGGTGATGCTACGATTAGAACGGCTTTTTTCAAGGTTTGAACGAGTCGCAAGGAATCTCGACAAATTACTTCTTCATGAGGAGAGTACATGAGTCAATTTATCACTGAAAAATTAGGACCGTGGGCTGGAGAACCACGGCCACTATTTCTTGCCCCGATGGCTGGTGTTTCCGATTTACCATTTCGATTGCTCGCAAAAGACTGCGGGGCGGATGTGACGATCACTGAGTTTACAAATTCAACTGCATTGTCACGCGAAGCTGCAGTTTCATGGAGAAAAATGGAATCGGATAAGCGGGAAATTCCATTCATTCCACAAATTTTTGGAGGAGATTACAACGACATGAGCACTGCGGCTCAAATGCTCGAATCAAGTGCAGATATCATCGACTTGAATTTTGGCTGTCCTGCTCCAAAAGTGACCAAAATATGTGCTGGAGCCGCCTTGATGGGCGAACCGGATACACTGGTTGAAATGGTTTCAAGAATTGTTGAATCAGTGTCGATACCTGTGACGGCAAAGATGCGATTGGGTACAGGGAGAGAAGAAAATAATGCAACTGAAATTTGTCAACGATTAGAAGACGTTGGTGCACAGCGATTGTGTATCCATGGTAGAACGCTAAAACAACGCTACAAAGGAAACGCAAACTGGGTTGCTATCGAAGAAGCAGTTCATGCGGTTGAAGTTCCGGTGATAGCCAATGGTGATGTGGTCGATGCAGCATCAGCAGCAGCATGCTTTGAACAAACTGAAGCCTCAGGCTTAATGGTTGGTCGAGGAGCAATAGGAAGGCCTTCTGTGTTTGCTGATATCAAAGTCGGCCTTGGTTGGATGAAAGAGGATGAATTACCTTGGGTTCAAGATGAACCAAAATGGTTTGAGTTGAGTCAAGAACAAAAGCAATTCAAAACTCGACAATGGTGTTGGGACCGATATATTGAGTATGCAAATCAAACAATTGGAATTCAACCCCGATGGATGCAGCGGCATGCGGTCGCCTTTACCAAAGGATTACCGGGGTCAAAAAAAGTGAGAACAATCATGCACAAACAAGCCACACCAGATTCAATGGCGGCAGAAATCAGCAGATTTCTCAAAGATGGTTTCTCGCTCTAGAATGTCGAAAGCCACTGGTCGAGATCTTGTTCTGAAGCCCATTGTTCATCAGTGGTTGCACCACGAATTTTCAAAACTTCACGTGCAAGCAAGTAGTACACAAGGGCAAGAGAACGACGGCCTTTGTTGTTGGCAGGGAGAGCGACATCTACATTCCTCAAGTTGTTGTTTGCATCAACAATGCCTACAATAGGAAGGCCTGAGTTGACCGCTTCGATAAGTGCTTGTTGGTCTGCTGCAGGGTCTGTGACAAACAAAATGTCTGGTTCGACATATGAACGAAGCGATGGGTTGGTGAGCGAGCCAGGAATAAATCGTCCTACAGAAGCGTGTGCTCCGATTGCTTCAGCAAACATTCGAGCGGGTCGCTGTCCATATTGACGAGCGGAGACGACCATGATTGAAGGGGGGTCGTACGTGTTGAGCATAGCAGCAATTGAACGAATTCGATGGTCTGTCATGTTCACATCGAGCATGTATAAGCCGTCTTCTCGCACTCTTTCGATGAATCGTTGCATATCTGCACTCTTTTGCTGAGTACCAATATTCACAGCGTTTTCTTCATAGAGGTCGGGTGCGATTAGCAACTCGGTTTCTTCACTCATGTGCAATCCTCGGGATTTAAGCCACCAACAGCCCCTATTAAACCACTTCGCAGGATGAAATCGTTAATGCAATTTGATGCAAGCAGATTTATGTTTCATAAGTTTGCGTGAAAACGAGGGGGGATGCTTGCTTGGGTGTAGTCTATCAGTTAAGTGAAGCATTTCCAAATGAGGTCGGATATTTCCAAACAGAATCTGGAGATATGCTTGAAGTCAGTGCAAGCGATGTGGAGAAGTTTACATATTGCCCATTATCTTGGGCATTGTCAAAAAGTGGAGTCATCGGAGAAGGCACATCACTGGCCCAGGGTGTTGAACGAAACGAAGAGATTTCAAAAGCGGCTTTAGAACTCACAGAAAATCAACTCCGGGAACGAAGAAATCTAGAAATTTGGACTTGGTGGGTCGGGATTGTCGTCATTCTTTGTATCGATGGATTTGTCTTTCTCAACATCGAAAATTTTCAGACAAAAACAAATGAAGTGACAAGATACCTCGCTCTCTGGGCTCTCAGTTCGCTGATTCTTGCCATATTTACCATTCTTTTGCCTTGGCGAAATTGGATCAACTTAGAGAAGTCGAAGAATGATGAACCGGTTGTCATCGAGCCAATATTTGAACCACCTGATTTCATAGGAGGTTGGTTCGAAGGAGGAAGAATCGAATCGACATTGCTCTTAGGTGCTATCATCTTAGCCCTACACTCGATTGCATTACAATGGGCAAGCGATAAAGAAAAGGCTGCATTCATTCTCACCATCACAGCACTCCTCTGGACTTTATTTGCTACGCATCGTCTAAAAAAGGCATTAATAGCTCACGAACAGATGATCAAATTGAGCACTGTTATTGGCATCGACTTGGGTACCCAGGTCGTCTATGCCGATTCTGAGGATGCGAAAGAGGCGTTGCTCGTTGACAAAGAATCTGGCTTACGGGGACGTCCCAATCAAATTGTCATTATCGACCAAGAATTCATTCCAGTTGAACAAAAATCTGGGAGGCCTCCAAAATTCCCACACGATAGCCACAAATTCCAAGTTTTATCGTATCTCAAACTCGTGGAAAGTTCGACCGGCCATGCACCCTCCTACGGTGTGATTAATTATGGTAATGAAAAAGTGTTCAAAGTCTTGTGGAACAATGAAAACAGACAACACCTTGAATCTCAAATTAAAGAAATACAACAGGCCATGGTATCTGGTGAGGTCCATAGAAATCATGACCGAATTGGCAAATGTAAAAATTGTTCAAGAGCACATGCCTGTCCTGAACGGCTTGTTTAGAAGCAACTTTCCTCGAGCGGATACTGAATACATGATTTTTCAACAGTGACACGTAAACTGAATTCGTCCTTGATTTGATTGACAAAGCTCTCTCCATATCCACGCGCTTCAACATTGAGTATCCATTCACCCTTTGCAAACGAAGGTGCTGGAAGAAGTTGCTTTTCTGTTGGTTCATAATCTGAACTTACATCTTCTTGCCATTGAACAACACCTTCTGCATCCGTGAGAGAGGCCCGTACAAATTGGGATTGATTCAAGATTGGTGGGGCATTGAAATTCACTTTTAGATAGATACTGATGCGATTGGTCGAGTCATCAACAATGAATGTCTGCCTCGAAGAAAATGGTTGTGCCTCTACAGTATCCCATACTTGTGAAATCGATATTTTTTCATACCGTATGCTCGGAATTGCTGGTTCTCTAAGTTCTTCGATTGATTCTCGTGCTAGAATGAGGCCCATGCATCCACTGAGCATTGAGGTTGTGAGCAATAACATGGCTGCGATGATTGTAATTCTTCGCACCATGTCGTTCCATGAACTCGAGTTTTATCAATCTCTTGGGCTGTCATCGCTGTATTGATACAACTGAAGGTTGTCGCTAGTCTTGCCTGGATGACGCTAATGGAAACCGAGCCTCGGCTGTGACGAACCCTATGAATGCTGACAGGCACCTTCACTCAAATTGAGCACCACAAACGCTGCACTCATTCGCACTTGCATCGATTTCAGCACCACATGCACCACATTCGGCCGTCGCTTTCTTTCGCTGAGCCGGCCTTCTTCGGTTGGGGCGATTTCGCTTTGGTGTTAATTCGTCATCAATGTCTTCATCAACTCTGGACATCGGAAGATCTTCTTCTTCAATGGTGAAGTCCATCGATGCTTCTTGAACCTCATTTCCAGCAAGGGAAGAATCACTGAGTTGCATACCTACTTGCACTTTCTCACCAGGTCGTACACCTTCTTCACCAGTAATCTCGAAGAGTTGTTCTCGGATATCTGCATCAGAGGCAGAGAGTTCTGAATCGTCTTCTTTAACAGCCTTCATCGATTTCTTACTTCTGATAATCGCATCAATGTCGTGGTCTGCTGAGGAGGACTTTCGAATGGTTGAGGTCACTTGAGATTTGTAAGCCTCGAGTTCTTCGTCTGTCATTTCTTCTTCTGCAATCTCATCTGCGTATCGTCGGTCGTACGCAGCCTCAACCTCTGCTTCAGCAGCTTCAATGTTTTCATCCCATTCTTCCTCTAGTTGCCCTTCATCGAAACCAAATTCTCGAATTGTTTTATCGAAGTTTTCTTCCCCTGTAACGATTTCATTTTCGTCATCTTCCTCATCATCTGGAAGTGAGACGAATGTTTTCTGCGCCTTTGGCTCCCTTCGTTCTCGGCGTTCAAAGAATGATGCGACATCTTGAATGGCACCACAATAAGCACAATTTTCGATAAGATCTGGGATAGACTCACCGCATTCATGACAATCGTGAAATTGATTTCTTGCTTTCTTCAAATTGAATGAACAATGTGGACATCGGTCTTCGCCGCCTTCGAGTTCTCCATCACATGCCGGACAATAGTCGAATATATCACGCTCAACTTCCTCTTCCCTTTCACGTGTAAGTAAAAATGCCGCGATGAGTATACCGACTAGAACCAGTGCACTAAATCCTAAGATTGTCGCAGTTCCAGAGGAAGATGTTTCGCCTTCCGCATTGTTTCCGTTGGGATTAATGGTTTGGTATGATCTTGAAAGAGAATCAATGGCATTAGTATTGTCAGGTATGATTTTGATGTTTGATATAGAGGCGAATGCCATAAATTGACACTCTATGCTTTTTCGTTGCCTTTCTTCGTCAATCGAAAGGAAAACGATAACATCTGTGTCGTCTTGTTCGTCGATGCATGTCATGTTGATTTGACCCGTTGACGATGTCGCAGTTACATCGATTGACAGAGTATACATATTTCCATGCCTGAGAGGGAATGTTGCATTATCTCCTTCTTCGTCAAGAACTTGCAATGAGGCGTAATCCCATTTGAGTTTCAATGGTGAATTGACATTGATTGAACCTGTTGATACAGAGTTGGATAAATCTGCATCGAAACTGCCTTGGTCTGCGACCCATGATGCGTTGAAGACTGCAATATGCTGCCCAAGGCCTGCATCCAATTCAACTTCAATGAATTCTGTTTTTCCAGCCTCAAATGGTGCAATACGAATAGAAAGTACAGGACCGTCATCGAATTTGTAATACAAAAATCCGCTCACATCTAAGTCACCATTATTTGTGATCGTCATCAACCAAGAAACGCTCTCACCTGCGTCAACTGAGGTTAGATTTGCAATTGGAGGGTCCAACACCACATCTGGGACTTCACTAATGTTCAGTGTCGTTGTCGCCACATCATTATCTGTTCGTTCTTGTACGATACCTGCATCGTTGATTGAGTTGATTTTTGCAGTCACAAGATGTTGGCCTGGAGGAAGTGAGTCGAGGGAGAATTCGTTTGTAAAAGGCTGTTCAACCAATGTGCCACCGGATAAAGTGACCTGGAAATGATTCGTTCTCAGCGTACCGCCCGTGGGATTTGGGATTTCGAGTTGAAGTGAAACTGTGGTTGTTCCCTCGCCGTTGCTTCGAACTAAGGTACCAGAAACACTCCATGGCCCCTCGAAAACATTGCCAACGGTTGAGATTGAAATCCCATTTTTAAAGTACAAATCCATGTGTGGAATAACGGTGAGTTGGTGTGTTTTTGCTTTGTTTGTTTCTGAACCCTCCTCGATATCGTTGTTAATATCTGGAGTTGCGATGATTTCATGGGTTCCGGTTTGAGGTGCAACCGTAGAAACATTGAGCCATGTTTCTTCACCAGCGGCGAGGGCTGGTGTAGAAAGATACTGGTCTGTTTGGTCGGGTACTTGAAGAAGGAGTGTGCTTTGAGCCGCATCAATTGTACCCGTGTTTTTTACTCGCATTGCAATCTCCATTGAATCTCCTGCACGTATTGATTCAGATGGTGTGGTTTCGATATCCATCACTCGTAGAGTTGGTAATCCTAATACATTGAAGTCATAATAAAAACTAGCAGCACTCGACCCATCGGCAAATCGGAACCAAAGTCTTTGTTCACCTTCAGGTAACTTATCCCATGTGGCACTGACGATTTCTGAAGTTCCTGCTTGAATATCAATGACGTTACCTCCTCCAGTCAATAATTCCCCATTTAGAGCACTCTTAAAAAATTCATATTGAACATCAAAAGCATCTACAGTACCAACATTTGTGAGGATGATGGAAAACGTCGCTTCACCGCCGACAACTGGTTGATTCGGTGTCATGTCCAGTTGTGCGGATGATGAATCGATGTTTCCACTCGACTCGGCTGAACTCGAGTGAACGAGGATTGGAAGTAGGAATAAACATGCAAGAAGCACCCCCTTCTTCTGCTGCATGATGCATCTAAACTATGCAAAGCACTTGAACCCATCTCTTCAATTTCTCATTCAAACCAAAATAGAGTGGTATTGAATGCTCACTAGTTGACAAAAACAAGGGGAGAATTCAAGGAGAATGTGTCATCTCCTCAACCATGAGCCGGTATGTGTCCATGCATTTGGTCTTGCTCCTGCTCATCACGTCATTTGCCAGTACCCTTCCAATGGAGATGCAATACCTCGGCGATGATGAGGTTCATCGTACATCATCAAGTCTCGAATTAGCATTCAACAGTGCACCAGAGGCAGATGAAGAAATCACTGGCTCGATGGTTCTATCTTTTACTGTTGGCGGAACTGGCACGGCAGCATCAATTCTTGTCGAAATATCTGAAGATAATGCATCTTTTACAACCGTCAAGAATATCACATCATCACCTTGGATTACATATTTTGATTCAACGTTGCATGCCAATGACACATATGTGTTGAGAGCAACGCTATGGGACAGCGATGCAAGTGATTCTGTTGTTGCATTCAGCGAAACGTTCTCAATTGTCAATCAAGTTCCAATCATTACCCAATTTGAAGCACTCAATCCATCGTACGGAACTGGTGAATCAAGCACTGACCGAGCATGGTACAATATTGAGGCGAACGGTAGCATCAGTTTCTCATGGCAGGCTTCGGATGACGACCTCAAACAAGCCACGCTCACTTCGGTCCCAGGTCCTGGCACGCCATCAACTGACGGGCCCTCAAGCATAAATTATGGATGGACATGGGCGAGCGGGTCAATGAGTGAAGGAATTTGGAGCCCACGGCTCACTGTTTACGATTATTCTGGCTACACAACGACCGAGGTGATGTACATCGGCATCGATCGAACTCCACCAACCATTGGCTCCTTAACAATTGGTTCGGGTTCCAGTTGGCAAAACTCAGAATCGATTACCATTTCAGGGCTGCAAACTGCAATCTCCGACGGAACTGGCTCTGGGGTCTCATATGTGGAATACAAACTCCCAACAGATTCGATGTGGACGCAAACGACAAGTGATTCTGTGACATTATCTTTTGAAGAAGGGACAACAAATATCTCGATTCGCGCTGTTGACCGTGTTGGCAATGTTGGTGTTGAAGAATTCATTTCCATTAATGTTGATACTTCTGCACCGGAATTTGATGAGTGGATTGTTGACCCTCTTGAAACTGACCGTCAAGGACTTGCAAATGTAAGTGCGGTCGCATTTGATGCCTTCTCGGGCATCGATGCTTCATCGAGCTACATTCAATACGGCTTCGATAGGAACGGTGTGGGAGATGTTCCAGATTTATCAGGTCGATGGATTACTGTTGGGACAAATGGTCTTGATGCCCAAGTCGGATTGTCAAACTGGGCTTCAAAATCACGTCAGTACTTGATGGTTCGAGCAGTGATTTTTGATAACGCATCAAATTCATTCACCACTGAACCATCGGCTTTCCAAATTCTCCCATCCATTGATTTCTCATGGAATTTGTCGGAGACAAACATCGACAGAATTATTGTTCGACCGGGCGAACGTTCGGGAAATGTTACGATCACAAGTGTCCTTGAACATAACAAACAATTTGGTGGTACGGTCATGGTTCGACTTGAATCTGCTCCAGCGGACAGGTCGGCTTCAGTTTCGTGGACTGTACTCGAAACTCGTTCAGTTACTGTAAGTGGTCAGGAAGCAGGCAATGTCACACTGATATGGAATTATACTGTTCCGAACACTGGTCAGTTTGACCTAAGGTTAACGATTGACCACGTGAACGTCATTGATGAATTCAATGAAGCGAACAACTACCACTATCTCGTGGTTACAGGTGCTTCAATCAACAATCCTGGTTCCGTACCTTCTTTTGCCCCATCGATACTCGTTCTTGTTTTGGCAGGTTTCTTTATTTCAAGATGGCAGAGAAAAACAACGGATTGAAAAACAAAAGCGATTCCGTAGCACTATGCGACAGACACTTCCACGCGTTCCAAAGGACAGAATCGCTGTCCTCATTGGTTCGAAAGGAACGACTGTGAAGGCTTTACGGGATGCTTGTGGTTGTCAGCGCATCGAAGTTGACTCTGAGTCCGGTGATGTGGACGTCATTTGGGGAGAAAGCGGGACATACGACCCTGTTCGGGCTCTGAAATTACCCGATGTCATCAAGGCCATCGGTCGTGGAATGTCCCCAACATCCGCCATTCGGTTATTGGATGACCAGCATTTTTTTGAAATGGTTGACCTGAGGGACTTTGTTGGAAAACGGTCAAATCAACAACGACGAATCCGGGCACGAATCATTGGCCGCGAAGGAAAAATTCGAACACGGATTGAACAACTCACGAACACAGAAATCAGTATTTACAACTCTACGGTCGTCATTATCGGAGAAGAAGACGGGTTATACTCAGCCCGCCAAGCTATCGAAATGCTTGCCGGGGGCTCCGAACATGGGAGCGTCATTCATTTTTTGGAGAAGGACAGGAGACGTGCTCGAATCCAAAGTCGGTCGCTAGAAATGCTAGAAACTCGCGAGGAAATCGTCGACCCCTTGACTCAACGATTCGAAGACCTCGTTCCTGGTTTAGATCTTGCAGCAGACCGACGAAATCGACGGATGAAGGCATCGCAAGTCGACCCAACGAACCCAGAAGAAGTCGAGGAAGTTATGGAACTTGCAGACGATGAACGAATCGTATGGGAAGAAGAATAATCATTTCATTGAGTACTTTGAAACATCGAGGTTGAGGACATCATACATACAATCTGCAACATCAGTTTCAACGCCCATTTTTTGAGCCCAGTCAACAAGGTTTTTGACATCACGAACCAGAAATTCTTGTGCCTTTGGGTGGCTTGCAATGACTGCTTGACCAACATCAATGACCACTGGACGGTCATGATGGTACAAAATGTTGTACGGGGAAAAATCTCCATGCACAAGTTCCGAGCATTGCCAAGATACGGCTAAAAATTCAACGAGTTCTGAAAAAACTTCTGCTGGACTTTCAAGATCAACCTCTCTTAATTTAGGTGAAGGCCCCTCTTTCGAACCAACATATTCCATGACGAGTACATTCTTGTGCACACCGAGTGGGGCTGGAACTGGTAATCCCCAGTTGTGCAGTCGCGTCAAATTCCGAAACTCTTTTCTTACCCATACCTCAACAAGATCTCGATGTTTTTTCTTGATATTCTTGAATCGCATATCACCTTCAATATATTGAACGAGATTTTTGAAAACTGCATTTGAAGTGTGGAAAATTTTGACTGCAACCTCCTCACCTTCAATCGAGGTCCCATGAAACACATGTGCTTCTTTTCCACGGGCGATTGGATAATCAATGGTATCAACAACACCATTTTTCATCAATTTGAACAAAGCCATGAGGGTTAATCGATCGAAAACTTGGTCGAAAACACGGCGGTCAACCCACTCAAATTGCCCTTTGCCCAACACCCCTTGAATACCGGATTCAATTTCATTAAACATTGTACTGAAACGCTTTTCTTTCATCCATGAAAATGTCCCCGCTTCTGTTTCAAGCGATTTGACAAACTTTGCTCCTTCGGCTTCGATGAACTCAGCATCTAGTCGTTCTTCCTCAGATGAATATTGCTTTTTTTTCTTCCCTTTCCTTGGACGTGGACGTATTTCATCCCAGTGTTCATCGACGCCCATACTTGAGCCTCATGGTGTTTCAGGAAAATAGTGCATCGATATCGTCATCATCATCGTCTGACTCTTCAATCGATTGTTCTTCATCGGGATACTCTTCTTTGACGACAAAGACCTCTTCTTCTTCGGGTATTTCATGGGCTTCTTCGACCGATGAATCACTTAAATCTGCTTCTAGTTCATTGGTTTCCGCAAAGAGGTCGTCTTCATCGTCATCAGCTGCGAATAAATCATCGTCATCGTCATCAGCTGCGAATAAATCATCTTCGTCATCATCAGAGGCAAACATATCATCTTGCTCCTCGG